>NZ_JBFUMN010000002.1:0-349960 GCF_054049335.1 Roseateles sp. P5_E1 | reverse complement strand
ACGCGGAACAGCCGCTGCCAGGCCTGCTGGCCGGCCTTGGCCTCGCGCATGCCTAGCAGCAGCCCGGGCAGGTCCTCAGGGTGCACGCGCTCGGCGAAGACGCGCAGGCCCACAGGCTGCAGCGGCGCCACGGGGCCGAAGATGTGCTCGGCCTGGCCGCTGATGAAGCCGAGTTCGCCACCGCCGCCGGGCGCGCTGCGGTACTGGAACAGCATGCCGGGCGTCTCGCTGCTGAGGCGGCCGAGCAGCTCGGCCTGGGCCTGCAGATGGGTGCGGCTGGCGAGCAGGTCGACATGCTCGCGGCGGTGGGCGAACCAGGCGCCGACGGCGTTGGCAATGTCGGCCAGCAGCGTGGCCTGCACGGCGTCCAGGCGGCGCGGCACGGTGTCGCCCACGCACAGGGCCCCCAGCGTCAGGTTGCCCAGGCGAATGGGCAGGCCGGCGTAGGCGCGCAGGCGGGTTGCACCGATCACCCAGGGGCTGGTGGCGAAGCGGGGATCGGTCGTGGCGTCGGGCACCTCGAACAGCGTCTCGCCGAGGATGGTGTGGGCGCAGAAGGAGGCCTCGCGCTCGCAGTCGACCACCTCGGTGCCGTAGCGGGCCTTGAACCACATGCGGCGCTCGCCGACGAGGCTGATCAGCGCGATGGGATAACCGAGCAGATGAGCGGCGCAGCGCACCAGGCCGTCGAGCACGGCGTCGGGCTCGGGCTGGGTGGGCGGCTGGCTCAGGCCCAGCTCGGCCAGGCACTGCAGGCGCTCGGCCTCGTCGGCGGGGAGTTCATGCGCCCGCATGGAGGGCCTCTGAGCTTTGGGGGACGGGCATCTGGGACTTTCGCCGACCGAGGGCCGGTGACTGTCAATCTAGGCGCCCCCACCCGGCGGCGCTGCCGGGAGTTCTTGATGCCGGTTGCCGGGGCGCTCAGGTCCGCGCCGCTCAGGCGTCGTTGCTGATCAGACCGTGACGTATTGCCAGCTTGACCAGGGCCGTCACGTCGGACGCGCCGAGCTTGGCCATCAGCCGGCTGCGGTAGCTGTCCACCGTCTTGGGCGACAAATGCAGGGCGGTGCCGATCTCGTTGCTGGAATGGCCATCGACGACCATGGTGACGACCTGGCGTTCACGCACCGACAGCGCGGCGAAGGGGTCGTCGCCCGTGCCTTCAGCCAGCGCCCGCGCGGCGAGTTCGCCCACGCCCTGGCCGAGATGGCGGCGGCCGCTGCGCAGCGCCTCGATGGCCTGCAGCAGTTCCTCCGATGGCGAGCCCTTCAGCACATAGCCGCAGGCACCCAGCTTGAGGGCCATGCCGACGTGGCGGGGCTGCGCCGACATGGTCAGCACCAGGGGCCGCACGGGCAGGTGGCGGCGCTGCAGCTCGGCCAGCAGCTCCATGCCGGAGCGCGGACCCAGCGACAGGTCAACCAGGACGATGTCCGGCGTCAGCTGCTGCAACTCGGCCAGGGCGGCGGTGATGTCGCCGCTGTCGCCGACGACATCGTGGCCAGCCTCGGTCAGCAGCGCGCGCAAGCCCTGGCGCACCATGGCGTGGTCATCGACGAGGTAGATGCGGGCGGCTTGCGTCATTCCGGGGTTTGCCATCGCAGGGTCAATTGCGTGCCGCCGCCCTCGCGCGGGCCCAGCTCCAGCGTTGCGCCGATGGCGCGGGCGCGCTCGCGCATGCCGATGAGGCCGAGGTGGCCGGGGCGACGCTCGAAGTCGGCGTCCAGGCCGCTGCCGTCATCGGCCACGCCGAGTTCGATCTCTTGCGCACAGCCGTAGAAGCTGAGCCTGACCTCGGTGGGCCGGGCGTGGCGCAGCGCGTTCTCGAGGCCTTCGCGGGCGATCATGAACAGAGCGTACTCGACCTCCACCGGCCAGCGCTGCGTCAGCAGCTCGTCCTCCGCGTCCAGCACCAGGCGCACGCCCGGATGCAGGGCGCGGCGCTGAGCGACCTCGTTGTCCAGCGCCGCGGCCAGGCCTTCATCCTCCAGCAGCGGCGGGCGCAGGTCGACGAGCACCTGGCGCACCTCGCGCAAGGCCTGGTCGATGAGGCCGCGGGCCTGCTGGCGGGCGTCCGCAGCGCCCAGGTCCAGCATCAGGCGCAGGGCGGTCAGCGTCTGGCCGAGCTGGTCGTGCAGGGCCTGGGCCAGGCGCTGGGTGGTGCGGCGCTCCTGGTCCATCAACTGCTCGGCCAGGGCCGACAGCGCGGCCTCGGCGTCGACCTGCACCGAGATGTCGACGACGGCGCACAGCAGCAGCGCCCGGCCCGCCAGGTCGACGGGTTCGGCGACGAGTTTGGCGTGCAGGCGACAGCCTGAGACCGGGTGCAGTTCGCGGTCGTCGATCTCGGTGCGGCCCTCAGTGCCGGGCAGTGGCGCCAGGCCCAGGGCCTCGGCGGTCTGGCCGACGACGGACAGCGTCGGCCAGCCGAGCAGGCGGCCGAGCTCGTCGTTGGACTCGATGACGGTCTCGCTGGCGACGTCGAACAGCGCGATACCAACCGGCACCGTGTGGAAGAGGGCGCGGAACTTGGCCTGGCTGTCGGTCAGCGCCTGTTCGGTGAATTTGGCGATGGTGATGTCGGACAGCGTGGCCAGCACGCGGGCTGGCTGGCCGCGTGCGTCGCGCTCGGTCCAGCCGCGGCAACGCAGCCAGCGTGTCGCGGCGCCGGCCAGGCGCAGGTCGATGTCCAGCGGCGCGCCGTGCTGCAGATGGGACTGCAGGGCGGCCCGCCATTGGCCCTGGTCGTCGGCGTGCAACTGCTCGGCGAGGCGGCCGGGGCGATCCAGCAGGGTCAGGGCACGGGGCGACAGGTATTCGCTGTCGGCAGCGATGTCCCATTCCCACAGGCCATCGGCGGCGCCCTTCATGGCCCGGGCATAACGCGCCTGTTCGGCGTCGGTGCTGCCGAGGTCGCGGGCCATGCACAGCCAGCCCGTGCCGTCCGGCAAGGGGGCGATGCTGGCCTCGAAGCGGGCCAGGCGGCCACTTTGGGTGCGCAGCGCATAGCGCAGGCGCTGGGAGCTGGGCGCGCAGGCTGCCGCGAACTGCTGCGCCAGGGCGGGCGGGCCGATGCTTTGCAGCGATCGACCCTGCAGCGTTGCCCAGGGTGCGTGCAGATCGGGGTGATCCGGGTGGTTGCAGGCCGCGAAACGCAGGTCGGGCCCGATCAGGAAGCACAGGTCCGGCAGGGCGGCTGCGATGGCCGGCGCAGCCTGCGTCCAAGGCTCGCGGTCCGGCGTTTCAGGCATCGCTACAGCGTACCGTAGCTGTGCAGGCCTGAGAGGAACATGTTGACGCCCAGGAAGGCGAAGGTCGTGACCAGCAGGCCCACCAGCGCCCACCAGGCCGAGGCCATGCCGCGCAGGCCCTTCATCAGCCGCATGTGCAGCCAGGCGGCGTAGTTGAGCCAGACGATCAGGGCCCAGGTTTCCTTGGGGTCCCAGCTCCAGTAGCCACCCCAGGCCTCCGCGGCCCAGAAGGCGCCGAGGATGGTGGCGATCGTGAAGAAGGCAAAGCCCAGCGCGATGGACTTGTACATGAGGTCGTCGAGCTGGGGCAGGTCGGGCAGGCGCGCCGTCAGGTGGCCGCGCAGCGCGACGGCAATGCCCAGGAAGGCGGCGACACCGGCGATCTTGTAGGCCCAGCCCTGCAGGCCGGCGACGGTGGCGGCCTCCAGCGTGGCACCGAAGCGCACCGCCAGGATCAGGCCGACGATGCCCAGCGGCATGGCAACGAGGCCGATGACGAGGGCGCGTGTCGTCGCCGTCTTCAGCAGAAAAGCCAGGGCCACCATGGCCGCCAGCGCGAAGCTGCCATAACCGACGAAGTTGGCGGGCACGTGGATCTTCATCCACCAGCTCTGCAGCGCCGGCACCAGGGGCTGGATCTCCTGGGCCTCGCGGGCCAGCGTGTACCACAGCAGGAAGCTGACCGCGCCGCTGACGACCAGCATCACGTAGGCGCCCAACGAACGCGTCGCGAAGCGGGCCTCGTAGTAGAGGTAGAAGGTTGTCGTCAGCCAGCAGAACAGCACGAAGACTTCGTAGAGGTTGCTGACGGGGATGTGGCCGATGTCGGCGCCGATCTGGTGGCTCTCGTACCAGCGCACCAGCGTGCCGACCAGGGCCATGAAGACGCCGCCCCAGGCCAGCTTGGAGCCGACCACCTCGGCCACGCTGTTGCGGCCGGCGCCGGTGAAGAAGCCGCCCCAGTAGAAGAGCATGCTCATGTAGAACAGCAGGCTCATCCACAGGATGGCGCTCTGGCTGGACAGCATGTACTTCAGCCAGAACACCTTCTCGCCGGCGGCCAGGTCGGCGCCGAAGCCGTCGGTGTGCTGGGCATACAGGCCGATGGCGATGAGGGTGGCCGCACCGACGGCGACGCTCAGCCAACGCAGCGGCTTCCAGAACCAGCCCAGCGCGATCAGCGCCGGCATGGCGCACAGCAGGATGCCCTGCTCGTAGACGTCCATCGACGCGTGGTAGCGGCTGAAGGCATAGCCGCCACCGAGCAGCACGAGGGCGGCGAACAGCCAGTCGAGGGTGTCACGGCGCTGCAGCGCGTGGCGGCGCGGCAGGTCAAAGGTGGTGGTGTTCATGAGGGCTCCTTCAGCACGGCGGCTTTGAGCTGGGCGAACATAACGGCGTTGTCGGGCGACTCACGGGTGCTGGACATGGCCATGCGCACCTGCGAGCCGCCCGGGTCGGCGCTGGGCACGAGCCAGACCCACAGCCTACGCTCCTTGATGTAGAGCATGGAAAAGACGCCGACGATGAGCAGGAGGGCGCCCAGATAGACCAGCTTCTGCCCAGGCGCGCGGGCGACCTGGAAGACGCTGGCCTGGACCTGCTCGAAGTTCTCCAGCTGCAGCAGCGTGGGCGACGGGTAGTAGAGGCTGTCGGACAGGGACAGCACGGCCTGGGTCATGAAGCCCTGGGCGGCGGCATCGGTGCCGGCGGGCTTGAGGCCAGCGCGCTCGCGGGCAATCTGGTGCAGCTCGAACAGGCTGCCGTTCAGGATGCGCAGCAGCACCTCGGAGACGCGCTGGCGGTCGGCCTCGGGCACGTCACGCTCGATGAACTGCGACAGCGCCGGCAGGCCGCCCTTGACGTCGTCGCCGGGCTTGGCGGCGGCGCCGGAGAACAGCGTCAGCGCACGCTGGGCCGTCAGCTGCAGCTGCGGCGTCAGCTGGGGCTGGTTGGGCGGCGTGGCGGCGGCGGCATAGCGGCGCGCAGCGACGTCACGCTGGGCGGTATCGGCCAGGGCCTGGCGAAGGCGCAGCCAGCCGCTCAACTCGCCGTTCTCGTCGGCCGGCATGCGCAGATAGCGGAAGGTCTCGGCCGGGGTGTCGCGCACGCCGGCGAGGAAGAGCTTCTGCCCGTCCAGCTCGACCGGCAGCATGTAGTTGTTGTACTCGCGGGCCTGGCCGGCGGCGTCGCGCAGCTTGTAGCTGAAGCTCGGGCCGACGTTGTGCAGAACTTTGCTGCCGTCCGACTTGGCGCCGCTGCCGAGATGCTTGCCAAGCGCCGCGCCGAGGTCGACCTTGCGCACGTCGGCGCCGCTGGCATTGGCGCCGCTGCTACCGTCATTGGCGAGGTTCTCGACATTGATGACGCGCAGGCCGTCGAGCTCCAGCGTCTGCTCGCCAAAGGCCATCTTCGTGCCGACGCGGCCGGCAAGCTTCAAGGGCGTGCCGGTGCTGGCCAGCGGCATGGCCTTGAGCTCGAGCTTGCTGCCGCCGTCCTCGAAGCTGCTCTGGTAGATGGCCAGGCCCTTGTGGATGACGGGTTCGTTGACCTTGACCGTGGCCTCGCGCCGTGTCGTGCCGTCATGGATGACGATGTCGCTGGCAAAGCTCTTGGGCATGCCCGTCGGGTAGTAGTCGACCTTGAATGCCTTCAGCTCGATGTCGAAGGGCAGGTCCTGCAGCACGACGCCGCTGGGCAGGCTCAGCACGGCGATGCCCTGGCGCTGCTTCTCGGTGACCGACACATTGCCGCGAAAGCTCGGATTGCCGGTGGAGAGCCGGTGTTCGGGCCGGATGTCCGACACGAAGCCTGAGCCGGTGTAGAGCTGCTTGCCCTGGGCCCACATGGCCAGCTTGACCATGGCGTTGCCGTCCAGCACGCCGCCAATGAGGATCAGCACGATGGCGGAGTGGGCGCAGAGGTAGCCGATCTTGTTGGCCGCGCCGCGGCGGGCCGCGATCATGATGCCGTTGTCGCGCCGCTGCACGCGGGCCTTCCAGCCGTGGGCCGCCAGCGTATTGCCGATCTCGGCGAGGGCCATCGAGGGGTTGCTGGGCAGCTCTCCGATGGCCTTGTGGTGGTGGGCCTGCAGGGACTGCTCGCGCACGCCCTCCTTGTAGCTCTTCAGGTCGACCAGGATCTTGGGCGCGTTGCGGGCGATGCACAGGCTGGTCGAGAGCACCAGGAAGGTCAGGATGACCAGAAACCAGGGCGCGCTGTAGACCGTGTAAAGCCCCAATTTGCCGAATACCTCAGCCCAGAAGGGGCCGAACTGGTTGACGTAGTTGCCCATGGGCTCGCTCTGGCGCAGCACGGTGCCGATGACCGAGGCGATGCAGATCACGCTGAGCAGCGTGATGGCGAAGCGCATGGACGCGAGCACGTCCAGCAGTTCGCGGGCGGGTGAGGAGCGAGGGACAGGGACGGCGGACATCAGCGATCAACAAAAAAGGCCGGTGGGGTTCACCGGCCTTTGTTCCTCAAGGCAAGCGCCGCGTTCAGCGCAGGCCAGCGATGTAGTCGGACACGGCCTTGATTTCCTTGTCATTCATCTTGGCGGCGACGGTGACCATGACGGGATTGTTGGCGCGTGCACCGCTGCGGAAGGCCACCATCTGCGCTTCGACATAGTCGCCATGCTGGCCGCCCAGGCGCGGGTACTGGACCGGCAGGCCGGAGCCGTTGGCACCGTGGCAGCCGGCACAGGCTGGCACATTGCGCTCGGCAATGCCGCCGCGATAGATCTTCTCGCCCAGGGCGACCGTGTCCTTGTTCTTGGCGAAACCCGGCTTGGCGGTCTTGGCGGCGTAGAAGGCGGCCACATTGCGAATGTCTTCTTCCGACAGCGGGGCGGCCATGCCTTGCATGACGGGGTTCTTGCGCTTGCCGCTCTTGAACTCGGCCAGCTGCTTGGCCAGGTATTCGGCGTGCTGGCCCTGCAGGATGGGATTGGCCGGGCTGCCACGCGAGCCGTCCGCCGTGTGGCAGGCTGCGCAGACCTGGGAAGAAATGGCACCGCCCTTGGCCGAATCGGGCTTGGCAGCAACAGCAGCGGGCTCGTTCGCGTGAGCCGTGGCGGCCAGCAGCAGACTCGACAGGAGGAGGGCGACAGTCTTCATGGATTTATACGGTCTCAAAGGGCGTAACCCGAGAATTTTACAATGCTGAACCACAGCGTCCGAGCTAGACATGACCGACAAGATTCCTGAGGCCCTGCCGGCCGAGCCCCTCACCGAGAAGCTCGCCCTGGCCTGGACGCATACCACGCGCTTCCTGACCACCGCCAGCCAGCTGGTGCATCTGCCCGCCACCGAACTGCCCGAGATCGCCTTCGTCGGCCGCTCCAACGCCGGCAAGTCCACCGCCATCAACACGCTGGCCCAGCAAAAACGCCTGGCCTTTGCTTCCAAGACGCCGGGCCGCACCCAGCACATCAACCTCTTCGAACTCGGCCCCAAGGACGCGGCCGACGCCCTGTTCGCCGACTTGCCGGGCTATGGCTACGCGGCCGTGAACAAATCGGCCAAACTGCGCTGGCAAAAGGTCATGGCCGACTACCTGGAAGTGCGCCGCAGCCTGTCGGGCGTCGTGCTGATGGTCGACTCCCGCCTGGGCCTGACCGACCTGGACAAGCAGCTGCTGGAGTTCGTCGCCGCCCGTGTGGCCACCGGTGAGATCAAGTTGCTGGTGCTGCTCACCAAGTCCGACAAGCTCAATCGCAAGGAAGCAGACGCGGCCTTGCGCGCGACGACGGAGTTCCTCGCTGCGATGACCACCGAGAACTCCGACGTCGCGGTGACGCTGTTCTCGGCGCTGAAGAAGAGCGGCGTCGGCGACGTGGCGCTGGCGCTGCGCGAATGGGTGCTGGCGCATCGGCTGCCCGACGACATGCCGGCGGTCGAGCCGATTCACTCGGCGGGCTGAAGCTCAGCCGCCGTCCAGGTCGCTCATCAGCGTGTCCACGGCGCGTTGGACGACGTTATCGTCTTCCAGTGCCGTGATGAGGCCGTTGGACAGCAGCGCCTCCAGCGCGCGGCGGGTCAGCGGCAGGCGTTCGTCGGAGTCGCGGCCGACGAACAGCAGGAACTGCCGGCCCTCGCTGATCCAGGCGATCTGGGTGGTATGCCAGTCGCCCTGGATGAAGAGATGGAACCAGCGGCCGATCTGCAGGCCATCGATCCAGCGTTGCAGCGCCGCGCGCGCATCCGGCGAATCGTGCTGGTTGTAGAGCTGCACCGGCACAGTCGGCAGTTCGCCGCGGTCGACGTCGACGCTCAGCCAGTGCGAAGGCACCTGGGAATCGCGCTCCTCCATCAGGCGCTGGACGATCTCGTCGGCCGAGGCGGGCGCGGCACTGCTCGCCGTGGGCGAGGCGGGCGGCGGGGCGGCGGGGCGGCGCTCGGCGGGGTCCAGCGCCGGCAGGCCGCGCAGCAGGCGGGCATGCTGGGCCATCAGTTCGGACAGGGCCGGCTCGCGCTTGGCTTCGGAGAGCTGGATGCTTTCGCAGCCGGTCAGCAGGCGCTCGATGAGGACGGGCAGGCGCATGCGCAGGGCCTCGCGGTCGGCGAGGTCGCGCGGCGTGATGAGGCTGTCGAGCACGGCGTCGACCATCTCCATCGCCGCGTGGGCTTCGTGCGAGTCGCGGCCGTGGCGCACCATGGCCGCGACGATGACGTCCACCCAGGCCGTCTGCAGGAAGCGGTGCATGCGCGGGCCCAAAGGGGCGCCGGTGATCTGGTGGTCGATCTGATCGCGGATCAGCTCGCGCCAGTCGCTGCGCAGCTGTTCCCGCTCCAGGGCCGCCAGCGCGACGGCATTGCGTTCGCTGCTCTGGCGGGCCTGCTGGTCGATGTGGGCGTCGACGCGAGCCAGCACCTGCTGGAAGAGCAGGGCGTTGGGCGTGGGCGCGTCGACGAGAAGCTGGGCCTCGGCTTCCATGAAGCGCAGGAAATCCACAAGGCGGGCGTCATCGGCGCGCTCGAAGGCCATGCCGTGGGCGGCGACGCGGTTCAGCAATGCCCAGGTGGGATGGTCCTGGCGGCGCAGCAGCATGCTGTCGCTGCGTGCCAGGCGCACGACGGCGATCTGCAGTCGCGCCAGCAGCGCCTTCAGCGGCGGCAGCAGGCGCGGGTCGGCCAGGATCTGGTCATAGAGCCGGCTCAGCATGTCCGGCCCCGTCGAGCGCACGAAGGGCGCCGGGGCCAGCGGACCGCGCTGGGTGACGGGGCTGTGGGGCGCCAGGCCCTGCGGCCGGGAGTTGACCGCGTCGACGCGGCGCGACAGGCCGTCCAGCGTGCCATGAGCGGCTGGCCGCGTACTGACGCCGCGGGCCGCGGCCAGGCGCTGGTGGGCCAGCGGGTCGGTCTGGGCATGGCCGTGGGAGGCCACCATGTCGCTGATGTCGGCGGCGCGCAGCGTGGCGCAGGCCTGGGTGTAGAGGCGGTTCAGGGCGCGGGCCAGCGGTGTCGCGGCCACACGCATCAGCTCGTACTGGGTCTGGGCGCCGAGCGGGCTGGACGCCAGCGCATGGTGAAGTGCGTGAGCGTAGAGGGCCGGGCGCAGCGGGTTGTCGCGCTCGCGGGCCCGTGCGATGCCGCGCAGCGCCGCGAAGAAGTTGCCGATCTGGTGCAGCTCGGCCCGGCTCATGTCCTCGGCCGCATGGGCGACATGGGCGATGGCCACGTCCTGCAGCGCCTGGTGTTCGTCGACGAGGCTGAGGCTTTCCAGGCCGCCGAGCTGGGCGGGCGAGCGGTGCAGGGGATCGTCGCCGCGACGGCCGGCCTGCAGCAGCTCGATGAGCTTGCCCTCGAAGTCGGCCGCGAAATGCGCGCGCACCTTGCGCCAGGCCTCGCGCAGTGGATAGTGCTGGGGCTGCGCTTCGAGCTCATCCTGCACGCTGTTGAGCAGGTCGCGGGCCATCGGGCCGGCTTCGGTCAGCGCGTGGTCAAGCAGGTCGTGAGGATTCGGGCTGAAGGGCATGGACGCTATCGAGGGGCGTGATGAGATTATCCGGCGCCAGGCTGGTGCACCCCGATGTGTTGCCCCCTCTTACCGACCCCTCAACCACATGGCAAACGCCGCACTTCAGAACCTTTTCACGCTTTTCCAGGCTGGGCGCCATGCCGAGATGGCCGCGCAGGCCCGCGCATTGCTCGCCGAGCATCCCCAGGACGGCACGTTGTGGAAGGCCCTGTCCGTGGCCCTGCAGATGCTGGGCGAGGACGCGCTGCCGGCCTTGGAGCGCGCCCTGGCCCTGTTGCCGGACGATGCCGAACTGACGGCCAATCTCGGCGCCCTGCTGGCCTCGCGGCAGCGTTGGCCCGAGGCGCGGGCCGCCTATGAGCGAGCGCTGGCGCTGCAGCCGCGCCTGCCTGGCGCCCACAACAACCTCGGCAACGCGCTGCTGGCCCTGGGTGAGCCGGCCCAGGCCCTCGCCGCCTTTGAGGCCGCCCTCGCGCTGCAACCCGGCCTGGTCGCCGCCCTGGGCAACCGCGGGCGGGCGCTGCTGGCACTGGGGCGCCACGCGGATGCGGCGCAGGCCTTCGAGCAGGCGATCGCAGCACGCCCGGCGGACGCGGGTCTGCGCGGGCATGCCGCAACGGCCTGGGCCGCAGCCGGGCGCCCTCGTGAAGCGGTGGCCAGGCTGCGCGAGGCCGTGGCCCTGGCGCCGGCGGATGTCGCCCACCGCTTCGCGCTGGGCAACCTGCTGCAGGAGGTCGGCGACGCGGTGGGTGCCGTTGACGCTTGGGAGGCCGTGCTGGCGCTGGATGCCGGCCATGCCGAAACCGCCTGCAATCTGAGCCTGCTGCGGCCGCAGCGCGGCGAGGCGGTGTTGACGGCGGCCCTGGCCACGGGCCTGGCCGGCGAGCGCCGGGCCGCGGCGCTGGCCAACCTGGGCGGGCTGCGGCTGCGCGAGGGACGGCATGCACAGGCTGTGGCCGCCTACCGTCAAGCGCTGGACGACGCGCCGACGTCGCCCCAGGCGTTGAGTAACCTCGCCCAGGCTTTGAAGCAGCAGGGCCGCCTGGACGAGGCCGATGTGGTGCTGAGCCGCCTCATTGCCCTCGATCCGACGCTGCTGACCGCACGCAGCGACCGTCTGCTGCTGCGTGCATATCGCCAGCAGGGTGCCGAGCTGCGGAGCGAGGCGCAGGCCTTCGGTCAGGCTGTGGCGGCGCCTGCCGTTTCGCGGCCCGCGCGCGCGGCTGGGCCTTTGCGCGTCGGCTTGGTGTCGGCCGACCTGCGCGGCCATCCGGTCGGGCGGCTGGCCGAGGCCTGGCTGCCGGCGCTGGCGCGGCGTTGCGAGCTTTTCGTCTACGCCAACCATGGTGCCGACGATGAACTGACCCTGCGGTTGCGGGCCGCCGCGCCGCGTTGGCTGCACGTGGCCGGCTGGGATGACGCGACGCTGGCGCAACGCATCGCGGCCGATGGCATCGATGTGCTGATCGACCTGAACGGCCACACGGGCGGTCATCGCCTGGGCGTGTTCGCGCGCCGGCCGGCGCCGCGACAGTTGAGCTGGCTGGGCTATGCGGGCAGCACCGGGCTGGCCGAGATGGATGGCTTCATCGGCGACCGTTGGCTGTTGCCTGAGGGCGCCGAAGCTGGTTTTGTGGAGCCTTTGCTGCGGCTGCCCGACAGCTTCACGGTCTATGCGCCGCCCGCCGAGGCGCCTGCCGTGGCCATGCGGGAAGGACCGATGTGCTTCGGCTGCTTCAATGCCCTGCACAAGCTCGGCGACGAAGTGCTGGCGCTGTGGGCGCGCGTGCTGGAGGCGGTGCCCGACAGCCGGCTACTGCTGAAGGCGCCCGGTCTGCAGCACGAGGCGGAGCGCACGGCCCTGCTTGGCCGCTGGCCGGGTGACGCGGCACGGCTGGACCTGCAGGGGCCGGGGCCGCTGGCCGACTATCTCTGCGACTTCGGGCGCATCGATATTGCCCTCGACCCCTTCCCGCACAGCGGCGGCATGACGACGCTGGACGGGCTCTGGATGGGCGTGCCGGTGCTGACGCTGCCGGGGCCGGCGCCGATCTCGCGTCAGGGCCTGAGCTTCATGCAGACGCTGGGGCTGGCGCAAGACTGGGTGGCGTCGGACGCGGAGGACTATGTGCGCCTGGCGGTACGCTGGGCCGCAGATCGCGCGGGCCTGGCGGCGCTGCGCGCCGGGCTGCGTGAACGCATGGCAGTCAGCCCCCTGGGTGACGCCGAGCGCTTCGCAGCGGGCTGGGTGGCGCAGGTGCAGGCATGATGCGCGCCGTCGCCATCCACCTCTCGCCCATGAAATGCCTCCTCGGTTTCAGCCTGGCCTGTGCGGCCACTCTCGTGCATGCCGATGACGCCGCGACCAAGCCCTCCGAGCTGCCGCTGTGGGAGCTGGGTGTGGCCGCCGGCGCGCTGTCGCAGCAGGCCTATCCGGGGGCGGACCAGCAGGTCACGCGCACGCCGGTGCTGCCCTACGTCATCTACCGCGGCAAGGTGCTGCGGGCCGATGACGCGGGCGCGGGGTTGCGAGCGGTGCGCACCGAGAGCTTCGAGCTGGATGTGTCCTTCGCGGGCTCGCTGAGTGCTGGCGGTAAGGAGCTGCGGGCGCGCGAGGGCATGCCGCGGCTGCGTTCGCTGGTGGAGTTCGGGCCCGTCGGTCGCTGGTATCTGAACGGCCGCAAAGCCGCTGACAGCCTGACTTTCGAGCTGCCGCTGCGCGGCGTGTTCGAGGCGAGCGACCTGCGCCGGCATCGCGGCATGAGCCTGGAGCCGGAGCTGGCTCTGGAGCACCGCGCCAGGGCGGGCTGGAGTTATGGCGTCAGTGCGGGAGTGCTGTTCGGCGACCGTCGCCTCGGGGCGACCTATTACACCGTCGCGCCGAACGAGGCGCTGGCGGATCGGCCGGCCTATGCGGCTCGCGCCGGCTTGATTGCCTGGCGGCTCAAGGGCGGGGTGTCGCACCAGCTGACGCCGGATGTGCGTCTGTTTGCCATCGGACGTGTCGACAGCGTGGCTGGGGCCGCCAATCGCGACAGTCGGCTTGTGCGCCAGACCACGGGCGCGAGCATCGGCATCGGGCTGACCTATACGTTCGCGCGCTCAGCCGCCCGCGCCAGCGACTGAGAACCTCAGGCACAAAAGAAAAGGGGCTGCTCGCGCAGCCCCTTCCTGAATGCTTGATCAGTTGGGGACAGAGCTGTCGGGCGAGTACGCCCGCCAGGTCTGTCCCGCAATGTCTTACATATCCATACCGCCCATGCCACCCATGCCGCCCATGCCACCAGGCATGCCGCCACCGGCTGCTTCGTCCTTGGGGGACTCGGCGACCATSGCYTCGGTCGTCAGCATCAGCGACGCGACSGAYGCGGCGTTCTGCAGGGCAGTGCGGGTCACCTTGGTCGGGTCCAGGATGCCCATTTCGATCATGTCGCCATAGGTGTCGTTGGCGGCGTTGAAGCCGTAGTTGCCCGAACCGGCCAGCACGGCGTTGACGACGACGGAGGCTTCGCCACCGGCGTTGTAGACGATCTCGCGCAGCGGTGCTTCGATGGCGCGCAGGACCAGCTTGATGCCGGCGTCTTGATCAGCGTTGTCGCCCTTGATGGCGCCAGCGGCKTGCTTGGCGCGCAGCAGCGCGACGCCGCCACCAGCCACGATGCCTTCTTCAACGGCTGCGCGCGTGGCGTGCAGCGCGTCTTCGACGCGGGCCTTCTTTTCCTTCATCTCGACTTCGGTGGCAGCACCGACCTTGATGACGGCAACRCCGCCGGCCAGCTTGGCCACGCGYTCYTGCAGCTTTTCGCGGTCGTAGTCGCTGGTGGCTTCCTCGATCTGGATGCGCACTTGCTTGACGCGGGCTTCGATGTCGCCCGCAGCGCCGGCGCCGTCGATGATGGTGGTGTTTTCCTTGCCCACTTCGACGCGCTTGGCCTGGCCCAGGTCGGCCAGCGTGACCTTCTCGAGCGTCAGGCCGACTTCTTCGGCGATGACCTTGCCGCCCGTCAGGATGGCGATGTCTTCCAGCATGGCCTTGCGACGGTCACCGAAGCCAGGCGCCTTGACGGCGACGACCTTCAGGATGCCGCGGATGGTGTTGACCACCAGCGTGGCCAGGGCTTCGCCGTCCACGTCTTCCGAGATGATCAGCAGCGGGCGGCCCGACTTGGCAACCTGCTCCAGCGTCGGCAGCAGATCGCGGATGTTGCTGATCTTCTTGTCGTACAGCAGCACGAACGGGTTGTCCAACAGCGCGGCTTGCTTTTCCGGGTTGTTGATGAAGTAGGGCGACAGGTAGCCGCGGTCGAACTGCATGCCTTCGACGACGTCGAGTTCGCTGTCCAGGCTCTTGCCGTCTTCGACGGTGATGACGCCTTCCTTGCCAACCTTGTCCATCGCCTCGGCAATGATGCGGCCCACTTCATGGTCGCTGTTGGCGGAGATCGTGCCGACTTGCGCGATTTCCTTGGAGGTGGTGGTGGCCTTGGAGGCCTTCTTCAGCTCGGCGACCAGGGCGGTGACCGCCTTGTCGATGCCGCGCTTCAGGTCCATCGGGTTCATGCCGGCGGCCACGTACTTCATGCCTTCGCGAACGATGGCTTGAGCCAGGACAGTCGCGGTGGTGGTGCCGTCACCGGCGTTGTCAGACGTCTTGGAAGCGACTTCCTTGACCATCTGCGCGCCCATGTTCTGCAGCTTGTCCTTCAGCTCGATTTCCTTGGCCACGGACACGCCGTCCTTGGTCACGGTCGGGGCGCCGAACGAGCGCTCGAGCACGACATTGCGGCCCTTGGGGCCCAGGGTCACCTTGACCGCGTTGGCCAGGATGTTCACGCCTTCAACCATGCGGGCACGAGCCTCGCCGCCAAAGATCACGTCTTTTGCTGCCATTTGATTCTCCGAATACTTAAATTGGGGTCAGAGTCGAATTCTCTGAATCAGTTGGGGACAGAACTCGCGCTGCGCGCTTCGGTCTGTCCCGCAAGCTATTACTTTTGCACCACGGCGAAGAGGTCTTCCTCGCGCATGACCAGCAACTCGTCACCGTCGACCTTGACGGTCTGGCCGGAATACTTGCCAAACAGCACGCGGTCGCCGACGACGACGTTCAGGGCCACGAACTCACCCTTGTCATTGCGCTTGCCCGGGCCGACGGCCAGGACTTCACCTTGATCAGGCTTCTCGGCGGCGTTGTCGGGGATGACGATGCCCGAGGCGGTCTTGGTTTCTTGCTCCAGACGGCGAACGATCACGCGATCGTGCAGGGGGCGCAGCTTCATGGAATCTCCTTGAGAGTTGGAACCGGAGCGGCCGCGGCAATCGCGGCTCGCCGAAAAAAACGGGGCCGCCAGCGGAAAACCGGTCGGCCCGACTCGTTAGCACTCGAATGAGTTGAGTGCTAGCAGAAAGCCATTATAGGGACGGCGGATGACGATTCAAGCCTTGCGGAACTGGGGCTTGCCATATACCGGCGAAGCGCGCCTTTGCGCCACCCGGGCAGCCGTTTGCCGCAGTCATCGACCGCACATGGGTGGGCCCCAATGAAAAACGACCGCCGTAGCGGTCGTTCTTGAGGCGTGAGGCGCTGCTTTAGCGAGCGACGCGACGGCGTGTCCAACCCAGGCCCGCAAGGGCGCCCAGGGTCAGAGCGATGCTGGCGGGCTCGGGCAGGCGGCCAGGAGGCTGCGTGTCGACGGTCTTGAAGCTGAGGTCATCGAGCAGAACAGCCTGGTCGTTCGCCGAGAACACCACTGTGCGGCCCACGCCCTGGAACGTCAGTGTGATTTGGTTGGACCAGTTGCAGAACACGTAGCTGTTGCATTCAGCGCCGGTGAGACCGTTCAGGCCGCCGCCGAGTTCCTTGCCGCTGGCGTCGTAGACGTGAACCGAGAGATTGATGCCCAGGGTGCTGCCCGAGTAGACGAAAGACAGGGCGTCGACGAAGCCGTCCGCGAGGTCCAGCGTCAGGCTCTGGATACCTGCCACCGCAGGCTTGGTCCAGTCCTGAGCGAGAAAGAGCGCGCCGCAGCTGCCGGTGCGGGAAAAGCTGATGGCGCCGGCATCACCATTCGGGCCATAACTGCAGGCTTCAGACGTGGACGCCCAGGCGGCGCCACTTCCCACGACACCCTTGGATGCGTAGCGGGAGGTCAGTTGCTCCATGGTCTGCACGTCCTCGAAGTCCAAGAAGACCGCACCGGCCATCGCCGATTGCATGGTGGCCGTCAAGGCGAGTGCCAGAAGTTTGCTCGTCGCGCGCATGGCGTTCTCCGTCCGGGTTTGTTCGAGTTGGGTTGTTGGGCGGACTGTAAACAAGCACCTGCGCGCCGGGCCGCGTTGTGCCCCTTCAGTTGAGGGGGAGTCAAGCACCTAGGGGCCGCGCTTAGGGGGGTGAAGAGGTACTGCGCGCGCATATATGAGTTGCCGAGATGACTCGTTAGATCGCGCGGCTGGCAGAAGGCCTTGGCTACACTGCCTCGGGTGGAAACCAAATGGCTTGAAGACTTCGTCAGCCTGGCCGAGACGCGCAGCTTTTCCCGCTCCGCCCAGCTGCGCCACGTGACCCAGCCGGCATTCTCGCGCCGCATTCAGGCCTTGGAGGCCTGGGCCGGCGTCGACCTGGTGGATCGATCCTCCTATCCCACCCGGCTGACGGCCGCTGGCGCAACCTTGCTGGCCCAGGCCGTCGAGCTGCTGGGCAATCTGCAGGCGACGCGCAATATGCTGCGCAGCCATCAGGCGGCCGACCAGGACATGATCGAGTTCGCCGTGCCGCACTCGCTGGCCTTCTCCTTCTTCCCGCATTGGCTGATGGGTTTGAGACGCGGCTTCGGCGCCATCAAGTGCCGGCTCAACGCGGCCAATGTGCATGACGCGATGCTGCAGCTCAGCGAAGGCAATTGCGATCTGCTGCTGGTCTATCACCACGCCAGCCAGCCGCTGCAGCTGGACCCGGAGCGCTACCAGATGGTGTCGCTGGGCCACGAGACCTTGTCGCCGTATGCCAGGGCCGACAGTCAGGGCGAGCCGATGTTCCGGCTGCCCGGACGGCCGGGCCAGAAGATTCCCTTCCTGAGCTACGCGGCCGGCGCCTATCTCGGCCGCCTGGTCGAGCTTATCGTCAAGGAGGCGGACTGCGCGCTGAACCTGGACGCCATCTACGAGACCGACATGGCCGAAGGCCTGAAAGCGATGGCGCTGGAAGGTCACGGATTCGCCTTCCTGCCCGCCAGCTCGGTGCAAAAGGAGATCGCCAGTGGCCGCCTCGTGCCCGCCGCTGCGCCGGGCACCTTCAGCGTCAGCATGGAGCTGCGCATCTATCGCGAAAAGCCCGAGCTTTCGCGCCGGCTCAAACCAGCCTCCTTGGCTTTGTGGGACTATTTATCGTCCGCGGCATGACCTCATCCAGCTTGCGCATGCATCGTGTAAACCCGTATTCGGGCTGAGCGTGCGGCGTGGTCTGCTCGCGGCTGTTATCGATATCCACTTCCTGTTGTTGGAGTCTCCATGAAGAAAGTTCTGCTCGTCGCAGCCCTGTTCGCCGGCGTTTCGGCCGCGCATGCCGAAGACACGCTGAAGAAGATCAAGGACAGCGGCGCGATCACGATGGGTGTGCGCGAGTCGTCGGGCCTGTCCTACACCATCGGTGATGGCAAATACGTCGGCTACCACATCGATGTCTGCGAGCACGTCGTTGCCGACCTGCGCAAGCAGCTGGGCAGCAAGATCGAAGTCAAGTACCAACCGGTCACATCGGCCAACCGCATCCCGCTGACCGTCAACGGCACCGTCGACCTGGAGTGCGGCTCCACGACAAACAACGCCACCCGTCAGAAGGACGTCGCCTTCGCCGTGACAACCTATGTCGAGGAAGTGCGCATCGCCGTGAAGGCCAACTCCGGCATCACCGGCATCGGCCAGCTCAACGGCAAGACCGTCGCGACGACGACCGGCACCACGTCCGTGCAGACGCTGCGCAAGCACGAGCGCGCCAACGGCGTGGACTTCAAGGAAGTATTCGGCAAGGACCACGCCGACAGCTTCCTGCTGCTGGACTCCGGCCGCGCCGACGCCTTCGTCATGGACGGCTCCATCCTGGCCAAGAACATCGCCACGTCCAAGAACCCGGCCGACTTCAAGATCGTCGGTGAGGTGCTGTCGGTCGAGCCGATCGCCATCATGATGCGCAAGGACGACCCGGGCTTCAAGACCGCGGTCGACAACAGCATCAAGGCCATGATGAAGTCGGGCGAGATGGCCAAGATCTACGACAAGTGGTTCCTGCAGCCCATCCCGCCGACCAACACCAAGATCGGCCTGCCGGTGTCCACTGCGACCAAGGACGCCTGGGCCAATCCCAACGACAAGCCGATGGAAGACTACGCGAAGAAGTGATTCGCGCATCGACCTGAACCACCGCAAAGCGGGTGCCTGGCACCCGCTTTGCTTTAGCTAAGAGGCTTGAGGAGAGGGCCATGAGTTGGGACTGGCAGTTCTACTGCAATGACACCGCCACCGGGGAGGCCGTTGCTGGCTGCTTCGGCCCGGGCGGCAAGGAGCAGACTTATCTGCAATGGATGCTGAACGCCTGGGGCTGGACGCTGAGCGTCTCGCTGCTGGCCCTCGTGCTGGCGCTGGTGGTCGGTTCGCTGATCGGCATTGCTCGCACCGCGCCGAACAAATGGCTGGCGCGCTTCGGCGAGGCGTGGACCGAGCTCTTCCGCAACATTCCGCTGCTGGTGCAGGTCTTTCTCTGGTACCACGTGCTGCCATCGCTGTTCCCGGTGCTGCGTGAGGCCGTGCCGTCCTCCGTGCTGGTCGTCTTCGCCCTGGGTTTCTTCACCAGCGCGCGCATCGGCGAGCAGGTCAAGGCCGGCATCAAGACCCTGCCCACCGGCCAGCGCTACGCGGGCCTGGCCATGGGCCTGACGCTGCCCCAGACCTACCGCCACGTGCTGCTGCCGATGGCGTTCCGCATCGTCATTCCGCCGCTGACGAGCGAGAGCATGAACATCGTCAAGAACTCGGCGGTCGCCTTCGCGGTCAGCATCCCCGAGCTGGCGCAGTTCGCGCAGCAGGCCTCCGAAGAGACGTCTCATTTCGAGGAGATCTACATCCCTGTCACCGCGCTGTATTTCGTCTCGGCCTTCGCCATCAACCGCATCGCCAAGTTCATTGAGGCGCGCGTGCGCATCCCCGGCCAGTCGGGAGGCAAGTGATGCTGAATCTCGACTATTCCTTCGTGAACTGGGCGGTCGTCCAGAGCTTCGTCGCCAAGGGCTTCTGGTTCTCCATCCAGCTGACGCTGGTGGCCATGATCGGCGGCATCATCCTGGGCACGCTGCTGGCGATGATGCGGCTGTCCAGCAAGCCCTGGCTGTCGGTGCCGGCGGCGTTTTACGTCGACACGCTGCGCTCCATCCCGCTGGTGATGGTGATCCTGTGGTTCTTCCTGCTGATCCCCAAGCTCGTCGGGCCGCTGGGCGGGCAGATGTCGGCCTTCATCACCTTCACGCTGTTCGAGGCCACTTACTACTCGGAGATCATGCGTGCCGGCATCCAGTCGGTGTCGCGCGGCCAGGTCAACGCCGGGTATGCCGTGGGCATGACCTACGGCCAAAGCATGCGTTACGTGGTGCTGCCCCAGGCCTTCCGCAACATGCTGCCGGTGCTGCTGACCCAGACCATCATCCTGTTCCAGGACACCTCGCTGGTCTATGCCGTTGGCGAGTACGACCTGCTCAAGGGCTTCGAAGTGGCCGGCAAGAACTTCAACCGCCCCGTCGAGACCTATCTGGCGGCTGCGGTCGTCTACTTCGTCATCTGCTTCGGCCTGTCCCGCCTCGTGCGGGAGCTGCAGAAGAAGATCGCCATCATCCGTTGAGTCGAATCGAGTCCGCCATGATCGATATCAAGAACATCTCCAAGTGGTACGGCAGCTTCCAGGTGCTGACCGAATGCACCACGACCATCCAGAAGGGCGAGGTTGTCGTCGTCTGCGGGCCGTCCGGCTCGGGCAAGTCGACGCTGATCAAGACCGTCAACGCGCTGGAGCCCTTCCAGAAGGGCGACATCGTCGTCGACGGCATCTCCATCGCCGACCCCAAGACCAACCTGCCCAAGCTGCGCTCGCGCGTCGGCATGGTGTTCCAGCATTTCGAGCTGTTTCCCCATTTGTCGGTGACCGAGAACCTGACCATCGCGCAGATCAAGGTGCTGGGCCGCTCGGCGGCCGACGCGAAGACCCGCGGCCTGAAGATGCTGGACCGCGTCGGCCTTAGCGCCCACAAGGACAAGTTCCCCGGCCAGCTTTCCGGCGGCCAGCAGCAGCGCGTGGCCATCGCGCGGGCGCTGTCGATGGACCCCATCGTCATGCTGTTCGACGAACCCACCTCGGCGCTGGACCCTGAAATGGTCGGCGAAGTGCTGGACGTGATGGTGCAACTGGCCCACGAGGGCATGACCATGATGTGTGTGACCCACGAGATGGGCTTTGCCAAGCGGGTCAGCAATCGCGTCATCTTCATGGACGCCGGCAAGATCGTCGAGGACTGCAGCAGCAGCGACTTCTTCACCAAGCCCGAGGAGCGCTCGCCGCGCGCCAAAGACTTCCTCGCGAAGATTCTCCAGCACTAGGAACGGAGCCCGTGATGAGCAGCGTCGGCACGGGATGGAGAGAAGTCATCGCGGCCGACGAAGCTGCTCGCCACGCTGCCGCCGCCAAGGCCATGGCCGAGATGCAGAAGCGCAAGGACGAGCGCTTCGGCGCCGGCCGTGCACTGCACCGCAAGGGCGTTGCCGCGGTGCGCGGGCGGCTGCGTGTGCCGCAGGGCCTGCCAGGGCATGCCCGCCACGGCCTCTTTGCCGAGCCGGGTGAGCATGAGGTCTGGGTGCGGCTGTCCAACGGCGCGATGGACAAGCAGAGCAACCGCCGGCCCGACATCCGCGGCTTTGCGATGCGGGTCTTCGGCGTCGATGGTGAGGCGGCCCTCGGCGGCCGCACCGATCACCAGGACCTGTCGCTGATCAACCAGACGGCCTTTGCGTTTCCCGACAGCCGCCATTTCTTCGGTCTCGTCGAGGCAGCCGGCCGCAGCCCGGGCGCCGTGATCGGCTGGATGTTCAAGACCTTCGGCTTCATAGGCGGCTTCAAGCAGCTCAAGAAGCTGGCCGCGACGGCCGGCAAGCCTTTCACGGGGTTCGCGACCGAGGCCTTTGCCAGCACGCTGCCCATCAGCTGCGGCCCCGCCGCCGTCAAATTGCGCCTGCTGCCGCCCGCCGGGCTGAAGCCGCGTACCGAGGTCAACGGTGACTGGGCCGGCGATCTCGCTGCCCAGGCGGCGGCCGGCCCGTTGAAGTACCGGCTGCAGCTGCAGTTCTTCGTCGACGAGGCGCGCACGCCGCTGGAGGACGCGTCCGTCGAATGGCCCGAGTCCGTCGCGCCCTTCGTCGACGTGGCCGAGCTGACGCTGGAAGCGCCGTCGACCGACGTCGACTTCATCGCTCGCGTCGAAGCCGGTGTCTTCGACCCCTGGCAGGCGTTGATGGCGCACCGGCCTCTGGGCGAGGTCATGCGCGCGCGCAAGGTGGCCTACTTCACCAGCCAGCAGGGCCGCGGCGCCGCCTAGCCGCGCCGCGCCATCTCGACGCGCTGATTCAAAGGAACATGCCGCCCGAGGCTTCGATGCGCTGGCCGGTGATCCATCCCGCACCGGGGCGCATCAGCGCGGCCGCAGCGCCACCGATGTCCTCGGCCTCGCCGACCCGGCCCAGCGCCGTGACCGAAGCGACAAAGCGGTTCAGCTCCGCGTTGTCGCGCACCGCGCCGCCGCCGAAGTCGGTCGCGATCGCACCCGGCGCCAGCGTGTTGACGCGGATGCCGCGGGCCGCCAGCTCCTTGGCCTGGTAACGGGTCAGCACTTCCACCGCCCCCTTCATGGCCGCGTAGGCGGCATAGCCCGGGATGGTGAAGCGGGCCAGGCCGCTGGAGACGTTGAGGACGCTCGCGCCGTCGGCCAGCAAGGGCAGCAGGGCCTGGGTCAGGAAGAAGGGGCCTTTCAGGTGGATGGCGAGCATCGCGTCGAACTGGGCCGGCGTTGTCTCGGCAAAGCTGGCATGCGCGCCGGCGCCGGCGTTGTTGATGAGGCCGCCGAGCTGGCTGGCGCCCCAGGCTTTCAGGCCCGCGTCCAAGCGCTCGGCGAAGGCCGGGAAGCTCGTCGGGTCGGCCACATCCAGCGGCAGTGCCAGCGCGCGGCGGCCCAGGGCCTGGATTTGTGCAACGACGGCATCCGCCGCTGCGGCGGCTTCACGGTAGGTCAGCACGATGTCGTGGCCGTCGCGGGCCAGGGCCAGCGCCATCTGGGCGCCAAGGCCGCGGCTGCCGCCAGTGATCAGGGTGATGGGGGAAGAACTCATATCAGCTCCGTCAGAGGATGGGGTTTGTGGACGGAGTGAAATTTATTGTTCGTTCTGATGTGGATAAAGTCGCCGCAGCTGAAATGACTGTGCTTTGAATGACATCCAATCTCGACCTCGCTTCGCTGCGCGTCTTTTTGCAGGTGGCCGAACTGGCCCATTTCAGCCGGGCTGCCGATGAGCTGGGCCTGCCCAAGGGCCGCGTCAGCCAGGTGGTGCGCGACCTGGAGGCGCAACTCGGCACGCGGCTCTTCCAGCGCACCACCCGGCGGGTCAGCCTGACGTCGGATGGCGAATTGCTCGCGGAGCGGGCCCGCGCGCTGATGGCGGACGCCGGCGAGATCGAGGCGCTGTTCCAGCAGGACCAGCAGCTCAGCGGCCGGCTGCGCGTGGATATGCCGGTGCGGCTGGCGCTGGACGCCGTGCTGCCGGCCCTGCCGGAATTCCTGGCCGCCCACCCCGGCGTGACCGTGGAGCTGAGCTGCACCGACCGCCGCGTCGACCTGGTGGAAGAGGGCTTCGACTGCGTGCTGCGCGTGGGTGCCGTGCACGACCCGCTGCTGGTGGCGCGGCCGCTGGGGCAGATGCGCATGGTCAACGTGGCCAGTCCCGGCTACCTCGCCGCGCATGGCACGCCGGCCACGCCGGACGACCTGGTCGCGCAGGGCCACCACCTCGTGCACTACAGCCAGAGCTGGGCCGACCRCCGCCCGCGCTTCGACTGGGTGGACGCCGCCGGGCAGGAGCGCACGCTGACCCTGCCGTCACGCGTCACCGTCAACAACACCGACGCCTACCAGGCCGCGGCGGTGGCAGGCGCCGGCGTCGCGCAGTTCCCCCTGCAGGGCGTGCGGCATCTGCTGGCCGACGGCCTTCTGGTCCAGCTGCTCGACGGTTTCGATGCCGCGCCGCTGCCCGTGCGACTCGTGCTCAGCCAGCGCCGCCACACGCCGCGCCGGGTGCGCGTGTTCATGGACTGGCTGGCGGGCCGGCTGGCCGACCGGCTGGATGCCCAGGGGAGCGCTGAATAGGTCCCGCGATGCGGCGCGCCCTGGTTTGGGATGGGCTGCAAGGCGCAAACCACAGCCATAGCTTGGCTATGGCGAGGATTTGCAACGCAGCAGACCGCCCAAAGCAGGGATGCGCCGCGCGTGAGGACTTGTTCAGCGCTTCCCTATAGCTTGACCGGCCCGTCGATGGCCGCCGCGCCCGACACTGCCGCCTTGGCCTGCTGCTGGCGCACGCGGTCCAGATAGCCCTCGGAGCGCTGCAACTGCTCCTGGATGAGCTTGTTGTTGGTGCCCATGGTCTCGATGGCCTTGCTGCGGAAGTTGTCCATCGCGTCCATGGCCTGGAAGGTCTGGTCGAACATGGACTGGATCTGCTGGATGCCCAGCATGGGGTTGGCCGAGAACTCGGCCGTCGCGTCCACATGCTGGTTCAGCGCCGTGCCGGTCTGGTTGATGAGGTCGCCGATGGTCTTGTTGACGCCCTGCAGCATCTGCATGACCTCGATCTGGTTGCCGGTGGCGCGCGCCACGGTCTGGGCCACGGCCAGGGCACTCATGCCCGTCGTCGCGACGCGATCGCAGCCAATCATCATCTCGCGGCCGGTCTTCTTCAGCACGTCCAGCGCCAGATAGCCGTTCACGCAGACGGCCTGCTGGGTCTGGATGTCGGCCAGGTTCTGACGGGCATAGAACAGCACCTCCTGTTCGAGTGCCTTGGCCTTCATCGGGTCGGTCGGCTGCAGCTCCTGCACGCGCGTGGCCAGGCGTTCGTCCAGCACACGAGCAAAGCGCGCGGCGGCGGCGAGCTTCTGCATCGCCTCCCAGAGCTTGCTGCGCGTGGCCTCGACGTCGATGACGTCCTTCTGGATGTCGTCCTTGGCCGCGTAGAGCTGGGTCATGGCCGTCTGCAGCTGCGAGCTGGCGGACTGGAAGCGGCGGAAATAGGCCTCCAGCTTGTTGCCGAAGGGGATGATTCCGAGCAGCTTGCGCGGCTGCAGCAGGTCGCCGTCCTTGCCGGGGTTGAGCTCGTCGAGCTGGCCGCGGATGGCCGCGATGGCCTTGTAGGCCGGCGTGTCGGTCGCGCCGACGAAATTGCGCTGCATCAGGCTGCCCTGCATCAGCCCGGCGGCCAGGCTGATCTCCTGGCGGCCGAGCTGGAAGGCGCTGTCCAGCTTGGCCTTGAAGGGTTCGCTGTGCAGGTCTTCCTTCTCCAGCGCCTCGATGAAGCGCTGCACCTGCGCATCCACCTGGCTGCTGACCTCGGCCTTCAGCGGCACGGCCTCGACGGCGGCGGCCGGTTGCACCGGCGTGATGACCTCGGGCGGGGTCAGCGTGAACGTGGGAGCGGCGGTTGTCGTGGTCGTGGTGTTCATGCGATGTCCTTGCTGCCGAACTTCTGGTTCAGGAATTCACTGTGGCGCAGGAAGGCCTGGGCGTCCTGCGAGGCGAGATCGTCGCCGAGCTGCTCGACCTTGGTCTCCAGCTCGGCCAGCACGCCCTCGAAGGTGGTCTGCGCCGTCTTGCCATTGGCCAGCAGCTTGGTGGTGGCGAACTGGGCCGGGATGCTGAGGTAGGTGTTGAGCGCCTGCGGCAGATAGCTGATGGCGATGTGGCGCGCGTGGAAGGTCTCCTGCAGGCTGAGCTGGCCCTTGCTGCGCTCCCACTGGTCGAGCAGGCCTTCGAGGCGCTGGCAGAGCTGCTTGATGCGCTGGGCCAGCGGCGCCGGAATGCGCCCGCCCGGGTTGTGTTCCGTCAGGCCGCGCACACCGGCCAGCGCCCGGCCCATGGCCTCGCGGGCGTCGCCCTCGTCCTCGAAGTTCAGCGCCTCCCACTCGTCCTCGCGCGTGCTGGGCCAGCCCCACCAGAGCGCACCACCCACCAGGCCGACGACATAGCCGAGCGCCGCGACACCCAAACCCCAGCCGCCGAGAAAGCCCAGGCCCTTCAGCACCAGCACGGCGGTCGCCGCCAGCAGGCCGCACCAGTTCGCTGGCGCGTTCAGCCATCTGAGAAGCCCGCTCATTGATACGCCCGGATGTCCTTGAACACCGCATACAGCGGCATCTTGCGCGCGTCGAAGACGCGGCCGCCGGTGATCTCTACCAGCGCCTTCAGGTCGCCCGCATCAGCCTCGCCGAACAGCACCATGAAGACGGGGATGCCGCGCACGTCCTCGGGCAGCTGCTCGTAGGCGCGTTTGAAGTCTTCCAGGCGCCGGCCCATATTGCTCTTGCCGTCGGTGAAGGCGACGACCGAGTACTGGTAGTCGGGGTTGCGCTTGCGTTCCTCCAGCATCTGCTGCAGGCCGGCCAGTACCGCGTCGTACAGGGCCGTGCCGCCGGCCATCTTCAGTTCGTCGGCGGCGTCGCGCACGCGCTTGAGCTCATTGCGCTTGGCCTCGGTGTCGGCCTGCGGCAGCACGCCCTTGGCCACCTTGCTGCCGGCCGGGATCTCGAAGGCCACCGGCTCGCGCGGCCGGTCGCTGAAGGGCAGGAACCACAGCCGCTCGCGGTTGGTCAGCTTGGCGACGCGGCCGGTCAGCGATGCGTCGGCGCCCGCCAGGTAGTGGATGGCCTCGACGAGCTGCTCGCGGCGCTTGCCCTGCATGCTGCCGCTGGTGTCCAGCACGAAGGTGCTGGCAATAGGCTTGCGGAACTCGTTCAGGTAGGCGTCGATGAGGCCGTCGGCCAGCTGGCGGTCGGGCGAGAAGGGCAGCTCGACCTGGAAGCCGCGCGCCGGCAGGATGTCGGCGACCTGGGTGGCCACCTCGGCGCGCATCGGGCGGCGCAGCGTCTGGCGTGCCAGCCACAGTTGGGCGGTGTCGCCCTTCAGGTATTCGACGACCTTCAGATAGTCGGCCCGGCGCGCCTCGTTGAGCAGCATGAACGGGTAGTCGGCTGTGGCCACACCTTCGTACGGATAGATCAGGTGCAGGGGCTCGCGCAGCTTGCCGCTGGCGTTCAGGCTCAGCAGCCAGCTCTCGTAGTTGATGAAGGCGTTGGCGCGGGTGCCTTGCTGCTTGATGAACTGGTCGGCGAGATACGTGGAGTTGTCACCAACGATCTTGTAGCCCTTCAGGAAGTCGGCAATCGCGCCGCGGTCCACGTCGGCGGCGGAGAGCGCCTCGCCTTTGCCGCCGGCAGCCGCGACGACGCCCAGCAGGGCCATGAAGCCCTGGTTGCTGGTGGCCGGGTTGGACAGGGCGTACTGCAGCTTGCCTTGCTTGGCGGCACGGGTGATGTCGGCCCAGGTCAGCTTGGCGTCGGGCTTGTCCCAGCCGTTCTTCGCCGCATCGCTCTTGCTGACGCCTACCGCCATGGGCGACAGCATGATCTTTTCCTGCAGCTTGACCTTGCCCTGGCCGGCCGCGTCGCTGAGCAGGTATTTGGCGTTGGCGAACCAGGCCACGTCGGGCTTGGGCTTGCCGGCGCTGTCACCGCTGAGCACCTCCTGCGTGCTCTCCATCGTGCCGCCGAAGCGGAACTGCACGTCGATGCCGGTGGCGGCCTTGATCTGTGCGGCCAGCGGCTCGATGTCTTTCAGGTCGCTGGTGGCCAGCACCTGCAGCGTGGCGCCGGCGCTCTGGGGCGCTTCGGGCGCCGTCGGCGCGGCGGGCTCGGGCTTCTTGCCGCAGGCGGCCAGCAGCGCGAAGCTCAACAACAGTAGGGCACGGCGCATCACTGGTTCATCTCCCGGCTGACGATGTCGATCATTTCAAACATCAGGTCGAACCCCGGCGGGTCGATGACCTGGTTCAGCTTCACGTCCACGGCCAGGCCGGCGGTCTTGGCAGCCTCGGCAAAGGCAGCCGTGTCGCCGGTGCGGAAGCCCTGCTCCAGCGCCACGGCCTGCAGCGTCTTGTTCGTGGCCAGCAGTTCGGCCAGCCGCTTGCCGCGCTCGTTCAGCGCCACCAGCACCCATTTGTTGACGATGGTGGGCTGCGGGTACATCAGCACCATCTCGGGCCGCACGCCACCCTTCTGGGCCTGGGCCACCATCTGTGCCTCGTAGATGAAGGTCATCGGCGTCTTGCCCATGCCGATGGACAGGTAGTCGTCGAAGGCGCCGTTGACGTAGTTCTCCTGAAAACCCTGGCGCTTGAACAGCTCGGCCAGCTGGGTCGCGTACTTCTGCGCTGCCGTGCGGTCGGCGACGACGTCACCGTTCAGCGCCGCCGAAGTCAGCGCCAGATACATGGCGGCCGAGTTGCTGCGGCGGATGTCGGTCGTGCTCACCAGCACGCTGCGCGATACGGCGTAGTCGCCGCTGCCTTTGAGATCGCGCCAGCGCTGCTTGGCCAGCATGGCCTGCGTCAACTTCTCCATGTCCAGGCTGTAGACCTTGGGCGCCATCGCCTTGGCCATGCCGTTGGCGGCCAGGATCTTGGCGACCGGCTCCCAGGACGCCACGACCAGCGGCGTGTGGAAGGGCGAGGTCTGCGTGGCCGTCTTGCCGGCCTTGCGCGCGGCGTCGGCAATCATGTTGGCGGCGACGACGCCGCTGGCGATGAAGAAGTCGGGCTGGTCGGCCGCGCCGATCTTCGCCGCCATGTCGCGGCTGCCCACGCGGGCCACCTGCACCGGCAGCTTTGCGCCAGCCAGCAGCTTGCTCACCCTCTCGTCCTTGAAGAACGCCTCCACGTCGACGGCGATCAGACCCTTGAGCGGCTCGGCGCTCGCGACGGCCGACTGCTCCTGCGCGATCTGCTTGGTTTCGTCATTGGCGCGCAATGCAAAAAACAGGGCGCCGCCAAACAGCGCCAACAGGACCAGGGTACCGGCCAGTCGTTTTGGGGTGTTCATGAGGGGGTGCAAGCTCCTTTCAATGAGATGCGCAGTGTGCCTGCACCGGGCGGGGTGCGGCGGCGACAATCCGGTTTTATGACCCAAGCTCCCATACAGCTCACCCTCACCCGGCCTGACGACTGGCACTTGCATCTGCGCGACGAGGCGGCGCTCGCCAGCGTGCTGCCCTACACGGCGCGCCAGTTCGCCCGCGCCATCGTCATGCCGAATCTGCGCCCGCCGGTCACGACGGCCGCCCAGGCGGTGGCCTACCGCGAGCGCATCCTGGCCGCGTTGCCTGAGGGCCTGGACTTCCAGCCGCTGATGACGATGTACCTGACGGACAACACGCCGCCGGACGAGATCAAGCGTGCCAAGGATGCGGGCGTCGTCGCCCTCAAGCTCTATCCGGCCGGCGCCACCACCAACAGCGATGCCGGCGTGACCGACATCAGCAAGACCCACAAGACGCTGGAAGCCATGCAGCGCGAGGGCCTGCTGTTCCTGGTGCACGGCGAGGTGACGGACGGCGACATCGACGTCTTCGACCGCGAGGCGGTGTTCGTCGAGCGCGTCATGAAGCCGTTGCGCGCGGCCATGCCCGAGCTGAAGGTCGTCTTCGAGCACATCACGACCAAGGAAGCCGCCGAGTACGTGACCGAGAGCGACCGCTTCACGGCCGCCACCATCACGCCCCAGCATCTGCTCTACAACCGCAACGCCATCTTCACCGGCGGCCTGCGCCCGCACTACTACTGCCTGCCCGTGCTGAAGCGCGAGGAGCACCGCCAGGCCCTGCTGAAGGCTGTAGCCTCGGGCCTGCCGAAGTTCTTCCTCGGCACCGACAGCGCGCCGCACGCCGCCCAGCTGAAGGAGAACTCGGTCTGCGGCGCCGGCTGCTTCACGGCCATCTCGGCGCTGGAGCTGTATGCCGAGGCCTTCGAAGGCATTGGTGCGCTCGACAAGCTCGACGCCTTTGCCGGCCACCATGGCCCCGACTTCTATGGACTGCCTCGCAACACCGGCACCGTCACTCTCAAGCGCGAGCCCTGGACCCTGCCCAGCGCCGTGCCCTTCGGTGAAGCGCAGTTGAAGCCCCTGCGCGGCGGCGAAACCCTGAATTGGAAGCTCATCGCATGAAGAAAGTTGCTTTTCTCGTCGACTTCGACAACGTCGCCACCGACGTCATCGAGCAGGCCCTGCAGATGGCCTTCAAGGACTATGAAGCCGTCCACATCCGCCGCGCCTACTGCAACGCCGAGCAGGCGCAGACCCACCAGTCCTTCCTGAAGCGCCTGGGCCTGCGCGCCATCGTCAATCTCGCCATTGGCAAGAACTCGACCGACATCGCCATGGCCGTCGACGCGATGGACCTGGCCATCACCGAGAAGCCCGACGTCATCGTGCTGGTGTCGTCGGACAGCGACTTTGCGCCGCTGGTGCTGCGCCTGCGCGAGAAGGGCGCCTGGCTGCGCGGCTTTGGCCAGCATGGCAAGACGGGTGACGGCGTCATCGCCATCTACGACCAGTTCAACGAGCTGGCCCATGACAGCGGCAAGCCTTCGGCCAAGCGCCAGCCGGCGAGGAAGACTGCGTCTCCCCGGCCAGCCGCGAAGAGAGCCGCGCCGGCCAAGGCCGCGGCCCCGGCCCCTGCGCCGGCTGCGAAGCCAACGCCGGCACCTGCACCTGCGCCGAAGGCTGCGCCGGTGCCTGCACCCAAGCCGGCCGCGGCACCCGCCCCGGTTGACGCCAACGTTGCCGCCGCCCGGGAGATCAATGCCATCCTGGCCCTGCTGCCCAGGCTGGCCGACGGCCAATGGCATGACCTCGGCGTGGCGGCCAAGGCGCTGAAAGAGGCCGGCCTGCTGCCCAAGACGGCAGCGTCGACCAAGCTGTTCCGCAAGCACCCGCAGGCCTTCCAGCTGCAGCCGGCCAAGCAGCCCAACCAGGTCCGCTTCGGCCACGGATGATTCGGAATGCTTCACGGGCCTTGCGCGGTGACGAGCGGCTGTCGTGCGCAAAGCGGCTAGCATCGGCGGCCTCCACCGGAGGTCCTGCTTGCTGAAGTCCTGTCTGAAGTCCCTGCTGGGTGCGGCGTTCGCCGGCCTGGCCCTTGCCGCTGCTGCGCAATCGCCGCCGCCCGCGCCCGCCACCGCGCCCAATCCGCAGCAGCCACAGGCGCAGCCCCCCACCGTGTCCGCCAGCGCCCGGCGCCTGTATGAGCGCAGCAAGGGCCAGCTGCTGCAGATCCGCACGCTGCTCAAGACCCAGGACAGCCAGGCCTCGGTCGGCTCGGGCTTCCTCGTCAGCGACGACGGCCATGTCGTCACGAACTACCACGTCATCAGCCAGTTCGCGCTGGAGCCCGACAGCTACCGGCTGCGTTACGCGACGACTGACGGCCAGGGCGGGGCGCTGGAGCTGCTGGACTTCGACGCCCGCCGAGACCTCGCGCTGCTGCGTGCCGTCGACGACGGCAAGGGCGGTGGGCTCAAGGGCCGCGGCGCGCTGACCTTCCGCCCGCAGAACCAGCCGCTGGCCAAGGGCGAGCGCATCTATTCCATGGGCAACCCGCACGACGTGGCCTTCGCCGTCGTCGAGGGCAATTACAACGGCCTGGTGGAGCGCAGCTTCGACCCGCTGATCTATTACGCCGGCGGCATCAACCCCGGCATGAGCGGCGGCCCGGTGCTGGACGAGGACGGCCTGGTCGTCGGCGTCAATGTGTCGACGCTGCTGTTCGCCCAACAGGTCAGCTTCCTCGTGCCCGGCGAGTTCGCCGAGAGCCTGGTCAAGCGCAGCCTCGCCGCCAAACCCATCCGCACGGCGGCCTGGGGCCGGCTGCGCGACCAGTTGACGCGCTACCAGGACGAGCTCGTCACGCGCTTCCTGGCCGCACCGTGGGAGAGCGCCAATCACGACCGCTACCGCCTGCCCGTGCCCAAGCAGGACTTCATGCGCTGCTGGGGGCGGGGCACCTCGGCCGATACCAAGGGCCTGGACTTCGAACGCTCGCAGTGCCGCATGGACCACGCCCTCTTCGTCAGCGGCAATCTGCAGACGGGCTGGCTGGACATGTCCCATGAGGCCTATGACGGCAGCAAGCTCGGGGCGCTGCGCTTTGCGCGCCAGTACACGGGGAGCTTTCGCAACGAGCGCCTGGGGAGCGCCGACAAGTCGCGCACCGCGCCGTACTGCAAGGAGCAGTTCGTCGATCGTGATGGACTACCGCTGCGAGCCGTCGTTTGCCTGCGCGCCTACCGCAAGCTGGACGGCCTGCACGACCTCAGCGTGCTCGTGACGACGGTGGACTCACCCACCGAAGGCGCGCTGGGCCGCTTCGACGCCCGCGGCATCAGCTTCGACAACGCGCTCAAGCTGGCGGCGCATTACCTGGAGGGCTTCGCGTGGACGAACAGCAAAGCCAAGTGATGCCTGCCATCCCTGACGCCGCAGTCGTCGAACTGCTGGGCCGCGACGGCCGCGCGACCCTGGTGCAGCGCGTGACGCACTGGCCGGTGCGCATCGGCCGCTCGCCGGCCTGCGACATCGTGCTGGACGACGGCCACCTCGCCGCGGAACATGCCGAGCTGCAACTCGCCCCCGGCGGTGGTGTCAGTCTCAGGCTGCTGGACAGCCGCAATGGCGGCAGCGTCGCCGGCAAGCGCCTGGCCGCGGGCGAGGAGGCCACGCTGCCCGAAGGCGGCGCCTTCCAACTCGCGAGCTGCTCGCTGCGCCTGCGCACCAGCGCCGACGCGCTGGCGCCCGAGCATTTGATGGTGATCCATCCGGTGCGCCACTGGGCTCTGCTGCCGCTGCTGCTGCTTTCTCTGGTGTTCTTCCAGTGGTTGGACCGCTGGAGCGCCGTCGACCCGGACGCGCGCTGGATCGACTACGCCTCGCCGTTGCTCGGGCCGCTGGCCTTCGTACTCGGCTGGGCCGGGCTGTGGTCGCTGGCCAGCCAGCTCTTTCATCATCGCTTCCCGTTCACGACGCATCTGCGCCGTGCCCTGGTCGTCATCGTCACGCTGCAGGTGCTGGAGTGGCTGCTGCCGGCAGTGGCCTATGCCTTCTCGTGGCCGCGCCTGATGGTGGTGGAGTCGCTGGCCACGCCGGTGGCCGCTGCGGCGTTGGTTGCCTGGCATGCCGGCCTGGTCTGGCCGGGCGCGCGGCGCATCCTGCACGGCGGCATTGCGGCCCTGCTGCTGCTCTTCCTGGGCCTGCAGGTGGGCAGCCGCCAGGAACAGCAATACGTCTTCGGCCCGCCCTATCTGGCCAGCCTGCCGCCGCCGGCGCTGCGCCTCGTGTCGCCGCAGCCGCCTGAGACGCTGATCGATTCGCTGAAGCCGCTGAAGGCCGAACTGGCCAGGCAGGCGCGCAAGGACAACGAGGGCGCCGTCGACGACGACGTCGGCGCCGGCGAGTGAGGCGCTGCGCTCAGGTCTGTGGCAGGAAGCCGTCGACCGAGAGGTAGCGCTCGCCGGTGTCGTAGTTGAAGCCGAGCACACGTGCATTCGCGGGCAGCTCGGGCAGCTTCTGCGCAATGGCCGCGAGCGTCGCGCCGCTGGAGATACCCACGAGCAGGCCTTCCTCGCGGGCGCAGCGGCGGGCGTATTCGCGTGCGGCCTCGGCCTCGACCTGGATGACGCCGTCCAGCAGCGCCGTGTCCAGCACCGCCGGGATGAAGCCCGCGCCGATGCCCTGGATGGGGTGCGGGCTGGGCTGGCCGCCGCTGATGACCGGTGAAGCGCTGGGTTCCACCGCGTAGACCTTGAGTTGGGGCCAGGCGGCCTTGAGCACCTGAGCGCAGCCGGTGATGTGGCCGCCGGTGCCGACGCCGGTGATCAGCGCGTCCAGGCCTTCAGGGAAGTCGCGCAGGATTTCCTGGGCCGTTGCCTTGACGTGGATGGCCGGGTTGGCGGCGTTCTCGAACTGCTGCGGCATCCAGGAGCCGGGGTGCTGCTCCAGCAGCTCACGGGCGCGGGCGATGGCGCCCTTCATGCCCTTCTCGCGCGGCGTCAGGTCAAAGCTCGCGCCATACGCCAGCATCAGGCGGCGGCGCTCGATGCTCATGCTGTCCGGCATGACGAGGATGAGCTTGTAGCCCTTCACCGCCGCCACCATCGCCAGGCCCACGCCGGTGTTGCCCGAGGTCGGCTCGATGATGGTGCCGCCGGGCTTGAGCAGGCCCTGCGCTTCGGCGTCCTCGATCATCGACAGCGCGATGCGGTCCTTGATGGAGCCGCCCGGGTTGCTGCGCTCGGACTTGACCCACACCTCGGCGCCGCTGAACAGGCGCTGCAGGCGGATGTGCGGCGTGTTGCCGATGGTGTCGAGGATGCTGGCGGCTTTCATCGAGGGCTCCGTTTCTGCGAATCGGAGCAGTGTGCCAGCTCACTTGGTGCGTGGCTTGGGCAGGCCTTCGTCGCCATGCTTTATGTGCCCGTCGCGCATCAGGCCAACGCTGAGCGCCACCGCGCGCGCGGCACGCTTGACCTCTTCCTGCACGTCGGTGTCCTTGTCCAGAGCGTCATGGCTGGTTGCATAGGGCTCGTAGTAGCCGATGTAGCGGTCCAAGCGCGCGCCGAATCCGGCGTCGACCAGGCCCATCCAGTCCAGCCAGTCCGACAGTGCACGACGCGTGCCGTCGATGCCGGCGACGTCGCCGTGCACGACGAGGCCGTAGATGCGACCAGCGAGGTGCTTGGGGTAGCCCCAGCCCTTGAGCTCCATCTCGCGCGCCAGTTCGGGCTTCTTGCCCTGGGTGGAGGTCGGGTCGGGGTTGCCGCCGTCGGCGCAAACGAGGCGGTCCATCATCAGCTTCAAGGGGCTGGTGGCCTGGTACCAGTGCACCGGCGTCAACAGCAGCACGCCGTGGGCGCGCACCCAATGCTCGTAGATCTCGGCCATCCAGTCGTTGGTCTGCCCGGTGGCGTGGTTGGGGTAGCAGCTGCAGGGCCAGTGGCACAGCGGCATCGCGGTGGACACGCAGCCCTTGCAGGGGTGGATGTGGCGGTCGTAATCCGACGTCAACCGGCTCAGGTCCAGCACTTCCACGGCCATGCCTTCGGCCTCGCAGGCGGCGCGGGCGATCTGTGTCATGCGCCAGGTCTTGGACATCTCGCCCGGGCAGCTGCCGTCGTTGCGCGGCGAGGCGTTGATGACGAGGACGCGCGACGGCGAGCTGGCCCAACCGTCCTGAGCCTCCTTCAGCCGCAGGTGCAGGTCCCGCCATTCGCGCGACAGGTCGTAGCCGGGATCAGCAAAGCCCGGGCCGGCTTTGACCGTGATCGGCGCCTTGCGGCCTTCCTCGAAGGCCTCCCAGGCAATCTGCTCCAGCCGACCCAATGCGTCGCGCTCGGCGCCGTAGGCCGGGTCGACGAAGCGCTGCCGGAAGCGCTCGCCGAACTCCTGGCGGCCCATGATCTGCGCCTGGCCGGTTCTCACGGGTGAAGTCATGACGGAATCTCGGTAGTGGACGTGGCCTCAGGCAAACCACATGCCCGCGCCTGCGATACTCGCTCCCGTGAAGCAAGCCAGACCGCCGCTGGGGCAAGCATGGAAACATGGCCCTGGAGGAAGGTCCGGACTGCATAGAGCGGCGTAGCAGCTAACGGCTGCCCGGCGAAAGCCGAGGATCAGAGCAACAGAGACGAGTTCTGTTGGGACACCCCGATGGGTGGTCTATGAGGCGCCAGCGAAAGCTGGTGTGGGGTGGGGCGAAAGCCCCGCACCATGGCGCGAAAGCGCCAACCGAATAGCACCTCTGTCGGGCTCTGCCCGACAGAGGTGAAACGGGCAATCTCTACGCGCAGCAACACCAAGTAGGCCAGCGTTGATGCGGCTCGCAGAGCTGGCGGGTAGGTGGCACCGAGCCGGGCAGTGATGCTCGGCCCAGAGGAATGGCGGTCACGCCGTCCGAACCGCAAGGGGAGGGCGGTGCACAGAATCCGGCCTATCGGCTTGCTTCACTCTTTTCTTGCCTCTTTCTTTCGGCTGAACGGCCCCGGCTCGATAGACTGCCTTGCATGAATCCCGAAGCCAGCCGCCTCTGGCGTGCGCCTCGCTGGGCCCTGTCCGTGCTGTTGGCCTGTTTGGCCATGGTGGGCCCCTTCTCCATCGACACCTATCTGCCGGCCTTTGCCGGCATTGCCGCCGCGCTGGATGCGACCCCGGTGCAGATGCAGCAGACGCTGTCCGCCTATCTGCTGGGCTTCGCCTTCATGAATCTCTTCCACGGTGCGCTGTCGGACTGCTTCGGCCGTCGACCGGTGGTGCTGATCGGGCTGGCGGTGTTCACGGGCGCCAGCCTGGGCTGCGCGGTGGCGGGCTCCATCGGCCAGCTGGTGTTCTGGCGCACCGTGCAGGGCATGTCGGCCGGTGCGGGCATCGTCGTGTCGCGTGCCATCATCCGCGACATGTTCCCGCCGGCGGATGCGCAGCGGGTGATGTCGCAGGTGACACTTTTCTTCGGCGTGGCACCCGCCATCGCGCCGATGGTGGGCGGCTTCCTGTTCGTGCACGCCGACTGGCACTCCATCTTCTGGTTCCTGACCGCCGTGGGCGCTGCCCTGCTGGTATCCAACTGGCGGCTGCTGCCCGAGACGCTGCATCCGAACCTGGTGCAGCCCTTCCACGTCGGCGCACTGATGCGCGAGTACTGGCGGCTGTGCAGCAGCCCGAAGTTCATGATGCTGGTGCTGGCCAGCGGCATCCCGTTCAACGGCATGTTTCTCTACGTGCTGGCCACGCCGGTGTTCCTGGGTGAACACCTGCACTTCGCGCCGCAGCAGTTTTTCTGGTTCTTCCTGTGCTCCATCGGCGGCATCATGGCTGGCGCCGCGGTCAGCGGCCGGCTGGCGGGCAAGATGGGCCCGAAGCGCCAGATCATGCGGGGCTTTCGCATCATGGTGGCCGTGTCGATCACCAACGTGCTGCTCAACCTGTTCGCGCCGCTGAGCCCCTTCTGGGCCTTGCCCATGGTCGGCCTGTTCGCCTTCGGCTGGGCGCTGATGGTGCCCGTCGTCACGCTGCTGGTGCTGGACCAGGTGCCCGAGCGCCGCGGCATGGCTTCGTCGCTGCAGGCCTGCATCGGCTCGGCGGCCAATGGCCTGGTGGCTGGTGTGCTGGTGCCGCTGGTCATGCACTCGACCGTGGCGCTGGCCCTCACGTCGGCGGGGCTGATGATGGTCGGCCTGGTGGCCTGGTACGGCGTCAGGCGCTCCGTTGCGGCCTGATCGTGACTCAAGCCTGGCGGCCGCTTGCCGAAATCACCGACATGATGAAAAAGCGCTGGCTGATCACCGCGCTGCTGGCCGCCTGTGCGGCTGCGCAGGCAGAGGAACCCAAGGAACCCGTGGAGGTGCTGCGCCAGCGCCTGGCGGACCGCCTGTCCACCAAGCCCGAGGGCACGGCCACCGCCAAGCCGGCGGCCAAACCCGTCAAGCCGGGCAAGGCCGAGGCCGCCAAGCCGACGCATTGGGGCTACACCGGCGACATTGGCCCCGAGCGCTGGGCCGAGCTGGCGCCGGAGAACAAGCTGTGCGCCGTCGGCACGCGCCAGAGTCCCATCGACATCCGCGAGGGCATCGCCGTCGAGTTGGAGAAGATCAGCTTCGACTACCGCACCAGCAGCTTCTCGGTGCAGGACAACGGCCACACCATCCAGGTCAATGTCGGCGCCGGCAACGGCCTGACCGTCATGGGCCGGCGCTATGAACTCGTGCAGTTCCACTTCCACCGCCCCAGCGAAGAGCGCGTCAACGGCAAGCAATCCGACATGGTGGCCCACTTGGTACACAAGGATGCGCAAGGCAAGCTCGCCGTCGTCGCCGTGCTGCTGGAGCGCGGGCCCGACAACAAGCCCCAGCCGGTGATCCAGACGGTCTGGGCCAACCTGCCGCTGGAAAAGGGCGAGGCCTTGCAAGCCCAGGTGCAGATCGACCTGAACCAGTTGCTGCCCGCCGAGCGCGGCTACTACACCTACATGGGTTCGCTGACGACGCCGCCCTGCAGCGAAGGCGTGCTGTGGATGGTGCTGCGCCAGCCCGTCACCTTGACGGCCCAGCAGCTCGGCATCTTCGCCAAGCTCTACCCGATGAATGCGCGGCCGCTGCAGGCCGGCTCGGGGCGGCTCATCAAAGAATCCCAGTAACGGTCTTCGGGCCGAGCGCTGGGCCTGCCATGAGCCAGAGGCTCATGGCCTTCCGTAGGCACAAGCAGTCCGCAGGGACTGCTTGTGTCCGACTCCAGTTCGCCGAGCCGGCCCGCTTGGGCGATGTGCTTGCGGCTCAATGCCGCAAGCATCGCCGTCCCCTCGGGGACCGACCAGGTGCACCCGCGTTCAGCGGGGTGCGGCTGGGCGAGGGGTTACACGTCTCACCCCAGACAGCCAGTCGTGCAGCGTCGCGAACAGCTGCTCGGCGACGACCGGCTTGGCGACGTGGTCGTCCATGCCGGCGTCCAGGCAGCGCTGGCGCTCGTCATCGAAGGCATTGGCCGTCATGGCGAGGATGGGTAGCTCGGCGCCTTGGGGCAGGCGGCGGATGGCGCGCGTTGCGTCCAGGCCATCCATGACGGGCATCTGCACGTCCATCAGCACCAGGGCGTAGTCACCGGTCTTGACCATGTCGACGGCCTGCTGCCCATCGGCAGCCACATCCACCGCCAGGCCGGCACTGCCGATGAGGGCGACGGCCACTTCCTGGTTGACGGGGTTGTCCTCGGCCAGCAGCAGACGGCGCGGCTGAGCTCGCGCCAGCTCGGCAAGCCGTTCGCGCGCTGAATGCGGCCGTGGGGCCGCTACCGGCGGGGCCGGCGCCTGGCTGCCGGCCTCGACAGGCAGGGTGAACCAGAACGTGCTGCCGCGGTTCAAGGTGCTGTCGACGCCGACATGGCCGCCCATCAAGTGGGCCAGGCGCCGGCAGATTGCCAGGCCCAGGCCGGTGCCGCCATAGCGCCGCGTCGTGGAACTGTCGGCCTGCTCGAAGTCGCGGAACAGCCGCGCCTGCGCATCGTTCGCAATGCCGATGCCGCTGTCCTGCACCTCGAAGCGCAGTGCCAGCGCCGGGCCGGGCTGGGTCTCGTCGAGCCGCGCGGCCAGGCGCACGAAACCGCTGTCGGTGAACTTGACCGCATTGCCGGCGAAGTTCAGCAGCACTTCGGAGATGCGCTGTGGGTCGCCGATCAGCACGCGGCCGCCCAGCTCCGGCGCAACGTCGGTCTCGACACGCAGCCGCTTGGCCGCGGCGGCCTGGGTCGTCATGTTGGCGATGTTGTCCAGCACCTCGCCGACCGTGAATTCGCGCTGCTCCAGCCTCACCTTGCCAGCCTCGATCTTGGAGAAATCCAGTACGTTGTTGATGACGCTGAGCAGGTGCTCGGCCGCATTGGCGACCTTCTGCAGACGCTGCTGCTGCTCGGGCTCGATGGTGTCGCTCTGGGCCAGATAAGTCAGGCCGATGATGGCATTCATCGGCGTGCGGATCTCGTGGCTCATGTTGGCCAGGAAGGCGCTCTTGGCCAGGCTCGCGGCCTGGGCGGCCTGCGTAGCTTCCGCCAGCTCGGCAGTGCGCGCCTCGACGAGTTCCTCGAGATGATGGCGGTAGCGCTCCAGCTCCAGCGCGTCGCGGCGCTGGCGTGAGATGTCGGTCAGGAAGCCGTGCCACAACACGCTGCCGTCGGCCTCGCGCTGGGCGATGGCATTGCCGTAGATCCAGCGCTCGCTCCCGTCCGCCTGCGGCGTGCGGAACTCCTGCTGCCAGGGGCTGAGGTTGCGCGCCGAGCCCAGTAGGCTCTCGCGCACGGCGGCGCGGTCGTCGGGGTGGATGCGCTCGAACCAGGGCGTCGCGCTGCGGCTCAGCTCGGCGCTGCCGAGCAGGAAGTATTCGCGCACCGCCTCGCTGACATAGGCGAACGAGAACTCGCCGTTGACGGCCAAGCGCAGCTGATAGACGACGCCGGGCACCGTCTCGGCCATGCCGCGCAGGCGCTCGATGAGATTGCGCTGGGCGTCGAACTGCTGCTGCAGTGCGTCGCGCATGTGCTCGAGGTGGCCGCCGAGCAGGCCGATCTCGTCCTGGCGGGTGTGCTCCAGCTTGGCATTGAAGCGGCCCTCGGCGAGGTCGTTGGCGAAGTCGCCGAGCTCGCGCAGCGGGCGGAACAGGCGCGAGTTCAACAGCCACAGCACCAGGGCCAGCGAGGCCAGCAGCTGGCCGCCGACGGTCGCGCCATAGAGCCAGCGCTGGCGCAGCACGGCCGTCGTGCTTAGGTGGTCGTCGATCTCGATCTGGATGTGGCCGATGCGCGTGGCGCCGCGCAGGATGTCGCGCTCGCCGGTCAGCGTCTGGCCCAGGCGGCGCTCGGGCAGGTGGTTCTCGATGAAGGGCAGGCCCTGGGACGCGTCGCTGACGCTGACGCGCACGACCTCGGGCGACTTGACGATGGCCGAGACGACCTCGCGTGCGGCCACCGCGTCCAGGTTCCACAGCAGCTCGGGCAGGCTGCTGGCGAGCACATCGAGCTTGGCGTCCAGGTCGCGCTGCAGCGCCTGCTCGGCGACCTTGGACTCGCGCAGGCCGATGAAGAGGCCGCCGACGATGAGGGCGGGCAGCAGCAGGCCGATGCTGGCGCCCAGGGCCAGGGCGGCAAAGAGCGAGGACGAAGGCTTGCGGCTCAAGATGAACTCATTGGTGCACCCTTGGCGCGGTGCGCTGTCCCGCCAAGCGGGAGCTGAGCGCCTTCGGGCGGCCGGGCGGCGCTCATGCTGCCATGAGATTGGCGAGTCCAAAGCGAAACGCGCCACGACGCGTGGCGACGTGGCGCGTTTCGTGGTGCACGAGCGTCAGCCCTTGCCCAGCAGAGCGGGCTTGAGCGAAGAGTCGACGGGCTTGTCGCCCAGCCAGATCTTCAGGATGGCATTGTAGAAATTGACGTCCTTCATCGGCTCGCCGATCGGCTTGCCGTTCAGGGCCATGACGGTGCCGGTGTCCGGGATCCAGTCCACGGTGATGACGTCACCCTTCTTGCCCTGCGGGATGTTGACAAAGGCCTCGCCGAATTGGGCCAGCTGGTTGACGAACTTGGAGCGCTCGGCCTTGTCGGTGTTGGCCGTGATGCCAGCCATGAAGGCCTGGCCCAGGTCGTCACCGGTCACCTCGCGCAGCAGGCCGAGGCTGAAGCGGCGCGGGCCTTGGGTGTCCAGCACGCCGGCCGTCGTGTCCTTCTTCTCGGGCAGGTAAAGCACCAGGGCATAGACCTTGACCACGATGCGCACGCGCACACCGGCTCCGTTGACCTTCAAGTCCTTGCCGGCGACCTTGACGGTGTCGTCGAACTTGAGGCCGGCCACTTCGATGGCTTGCGCCGCGCCGCCCAGGCCGAGGGCGAGGCCCAAGCCGGCAATCCATCGGCTGGCGTTGTTCGTCTTCATGCAGTCTCCTGATCTTTTGAGGATGGGGATGATCGCGTCTTCAGCGTGCCGCCTCGAGCTTGAAGAGGCTGACGACCTCCTCGAGGCCATGGGCCTGATCGCGCAGCGAGTCGGCGGCAGCGGCGGCTTCTTCCACCAGTGCGGCGTTCTGCTGCGTGCTCTTGTCCATGTCATGGATGGTATGCGTGACGCGCTCGATGCCGGAACTCTGCTCGGCGCTGGCATGGGTGATCTCGCCCATGATGTCGGTCATGCGTTGCACGCTTGCCACCACGCCCTGCATGGTGTTGCCCGCCTGGGCGACGAGCTGGCTGCCCTGGGCCACCTTCTCGACCGAATCGCTGATGAGGCGCTTGATCTCCTTGGCCGCGTCGGCGCTGCGGCCGGCGAGAGACCGCACCTCGCCAGCCACGACGGCAAAACCGCGGCCCTGCTCGCCGGCCCGCGCGGCCTCCACGGCGGCGTTCAGGGCCAGGATGTTGGTCTGAAAGGCGATGCCGTCGATGACGCTGATGATGTCGACGATCTTCTTGCTTGATGCGTCGATGCTGCCCATGGTCGTCACGACCTTGGCCACCACGGCGCCGCCTTCGCCGGCGACCTGCGAGGCGGCCTTGGCCAACTGATTGGCCTGTTGGGCGTTCTGCGCGTTCTGCTGCACCGCGTCGGTCAGCGTCTTCATGGCCGACAGTGTCTGCTCCAGCGATGCGGCCTGGGCCTCGGTGCGCACCGACAGGTCCATATTGCCGCTGGCGATCTCGCTGGACGCCGAGGCGATGGACTCGGTGCCCTCGCGCACGCGGCCGACGATGCCCTTGAGGCTCTCGTTCATGTCATGCAGGGCCTGCAGCAGCTCGCCGGTCTCGTCGCGGCTGCGCACCTCGATCTCGCTGGTCAGGTTGCCCGACGCCACCTTGCGTGCCACAGCGACCGCGCCGCGCAGCGGGTTGACGATGCCACGCGTGATCAACACACCGGTCAGCACGCTGGCGGCGATGGCGGCCACGGCCAGGCCGAGCAGCAGCAGGGCTGTCTTATTGGCCACGCGGTTGGACTTCTCACCGGCCGCATCCATGCCGGCATTGCGGGTCTCGACCAGCTTCTCCAGCGCGGTCATGTACTTGACCTGGGCCGCGCGCACCGAGAACTGGAACTTCAGCGGCGCGCCTTCGGTATCGCCGGACGCCACTGTCTTCACGAACGACGCCTGGGCCGGCAGGAACTTGGCGCGGGCTTCCTTGACCGCCTTGAGCTGCTCCTGGCTGGCTTCATCGGTCAGCAGCGGCTCCAGCTCGGCCATGGTCTTTTCATGCGCGGCCATCTGGGCGGCAACCGTGTCCAGCTCCTTCTTGATCTGTTCTTCGCCGCTCATGATGAGCGTCGTCATCATGCCGCGCACGGCGTCGCCCAATTCGCCCTTGGCCTTGTTGGCCAGGGCCACGGCCTTGTAGTCGGTGCTCAGTAACTGGCTGATCTCGCCGTTCAGGGTCTGAATGCCGAAGTAGCCCAGGCCGGCCATGGTCATCAGGCAGGCGATCACGACGGCAAAGCCCGCCGCGAGGCGCTGTCCGATGCGCATATGGGACAAGAAATTCATCGGGGGGCTGCCTCGGTTTTGATATTTGGTAGGAGCCCCCGGTTTGAGTTCTTGGCTGAAGGGGCTGAAACAGCATGAAATTTCAGCAGAAATCACCCGGGGCGAGTGCATTCTGAGCGGCCAGCCGGCGAGGCTTGCCGTGATTTGTGCGGCAAAACCCTGTCAGACATGGCTTGCGACGGTGGCCCTGGGGCGGGCGATTCAACCTTGGGGCAAACGCCACATCGCAAACGCCCATCACTTCAAGCAGCACTTCTCAATATCCAGGCAAGTCCTTATTTATTAACAAGATTTTTTACTGGCGCTGTATAAATTAACAGCGCTTGCTAAGTGCTTGATTTCATTGAAAAAACTTGTGCCGAACCTTGACCGGGTGAGGTCTGGCCCTTAAAGTGGGAGGAAGTGTCGTTTCGTGGTGAAAAGTGTCGGAAATCGTCTTTCAGGGTGCCTCCAACTTGGCCTTAGATGCCAAGGGCCGCCTGAGTGTGCCCAGCCGACACCGGGAGGTGCTGCAGCTGATCTGCCAGGGGCGCCTGACCGTCACCAAGCACCCCGATGGCTGCCTGATGCTGTTTCCGCGCCCGACCTGGGAGCTGTTCCGCGACAAGGTCGCCGCCCTGCCGATGTCGGCTTCGGGCTGGAAGCGTGTTTTCCTCGGTAACGCGATGGACGTCGACATCGATTCGGCGTCGCGCGTGCTGGTCTCGCCCGAGCTGCGCAAGAGCGCCGGACTGAAGAACGACGTGATGCTGCTGGGCATGGGCAGCCACTTCGAGCTCTGGGATGCCGAAGCCCATGCCGCCCACGAGGCCGAAGTGATGGCCGGCCCGCTGCCCGACGCGCTCAAGGACTTCAGCTTCTGATGGGCGCCGAGATGAACGAGAGCGCCCAGTTCAGCCACACCACCGTGCTGCTGAACGAGGCGGTCGACGGCGTGCTCGCGCGGCCCGACGGCGTCTACGTGGACGGCACCTTTGGCCGCGGCGGCCATTCGCGCGCGCTGCTGGCCCGGCTGGCGCCCGAAGGTCGCCTCATCGCCATCGACCGCGACCCCGAGGCGATTGCCGCCGCGGCGGCCATCACCGACCCGCGCTTCTCCATCGTCCACAGCGCCTTTGCCGACATGGCCGAGCAACTGGCAGCGCTGGGTGTTCATCAGGTGGATGGTGTGCTGCTGGACCTGGGTGTGTCCAGTCCTCAGATCGACAACCCGGAGCGCGGCTTCAGCTTTCGCTTCAACGGCCCGCTGGACATGCGCATGGACACGACGCGCGGCCAGAGCGCGGCGGACTTCCTGGCCCGTGGCGACGAGCGCGACATTGCACGAGTGATTCGAGACTATGGCGAAGAACGGTTTGCTTCACAGATTGCAAAGGCGGTTGTTGCTTGCCGGGAAGCCGGCACGCCGCTCACGCGCACCGACGAGCTGCGCGAACTCGTGGCTCGCACGGTCAAGACCCGCGAGCCCGGCCAAGACCCGGCGACCCGCACCTTTCAAGCCCTTCGGATTCATGTCAATGGCGAGCTTGAGGAGCTTGAGCAGGGCCTGAACGCCGCTTTGCGCCTGCTTCGCGCCGGCGGCCGACTCTCCGTCATCAGTTTCCATTCGCTGGAAGACCGGCGCGTCAAGACCTTCATCGCCGAGCGCAGCAAGGCCGTGTTCGACCGCCGCGCGCCGTTCGCCGAAGCCGCGCCGCTGATCCTGAATGCGCTGGGCCGCGTCAAACCGAGTGACGCCGAGGTGGCTGCCAATCCGCGCTCACGCTCGGCCGTGTTGCGGGTGGCGGAGCGCACCGACGCGCCGCTGCCACCGGTCACCTCCAGGCGCTGACGTGGCGAAGGTGAACTTCATCCTCATCCTCGCCGTGCTGGCCAGTGGCGTTGTGCTGGTGCACAGCGCCTACGAGTCGCGCCGCCTGTTCGCCGAGCGMGACAAGGCCAAGGCCGAAGGCCAGCGCCTGGCTGCCGATGCCGAACGCCTGGCCGCCGAGCGCCATGCGCAGGCGACCAACTTGCGCGTCGAACAGGTTGCGCGTGAGCGCCTGGGCATGCGCGTGATCTCGCCGGCCTTGGTTGCCTCGGGAGTCGGCCAATGAGCAAAGCGCCCAAGTCCGGCGCACGCGCCCTCGGCTCGGGTCGTGGCGTCAGCTATTCCACCAGTCCGCTGCTGGCGTCCAAGACGCCGCCCTGGCGCTCGCGCTTCCTGGTCGCTCTCGTCGGCCTGGCCTTCCTGGGCCTGCTCACGCGAGCCATCTGGGTGCAGGTGCTGAACACCGACTTTTTCCAGAAGCAGGGCGAGGCCCGTTACGCCCACACGCTGGAGCTGCCGGCTAGCCGCGGCCGCATCAACGACCGCACCGGCCAGGTGCTGGCCGCGAGCGTGGCCGTGCCGTCGATCTGGGCCATCCCCAAGGAAGTCGATGCCGACGCCGACAAGCGCCGCGCGCTGGCCAAGGCCCTGGGCCTGTCGAACAAGGAGCTGGAGGCCAAGCTCAACCCCGAGACCCGCTTCGTCTGGCTCAAGCGCCTGGCCGACGACGAGACCGCCGCACGCGTGAAGGCCATCGGTCTGAAGGGTGTGTTCCAGGACCGCGAATACCGCCGCAAATACCCCGAGGGCGAGGCCGCGGCGCACGTCGTCGGCTTCACCGGCGCCGAGGACCGCGGCCAGGAAGGCATCGAGCTGGCCTTCCAGAAGGAGCTGCAGGGTCGCGACGGTTCGCGCTCCGTCGTGCGCGACCGCTTGGGCCGTGTCGTCGAGGACATCGGCGACGTCGTGCCGGCCGCCAACGGCCACGACATCGACCTGTCCGTCGACTCCAAGGTGCAGTTCTTCGCCTACCAGCGCATCCGCGACGCGGTGGCCGAGAACAAGGCCAAGGCCGGCTCCGTCGTCGTGCTGGACGCCCAGACCGGCGAGGTGTTGGCCCTGGCCAACTTCCCGAGCTACGACCCGGGCAACCGCCAGAACCTGTCCGGCGAGCAGCTGCGCAACCGCGCACTGACCGACGTCTTCGAGCCCGGCTCGACGATGAAGCCTTTCATCGCCGGCCTGTCGATGGAGACCGGCCGCACGACGCCCGACAGTCTCGTCGACACCGGCAACGGCAAATACGCCTTCCAGGGCGCCGTCATCAGCGACACCAAGCCGCATGGCGTGATCCCGGTGCGCGAGGTCATCAAGTTCTCCAGCAACATCGGCGCCACCAAGCTCGCGATGCAGATGCAGCCGCGGGAGATGCACGAGATGTTCACGGCCATCGGCCTGGGCCAGCGGCCGCAGATCAGCTTCCCCGGCGCGGTGACCGGCAAGCTGCGTCCCTACAAGACCTGGCGGCCCATCGAGCAGGCGACGATGAGCTATGGCTACGGCCTGTCGGCGTCGCTGTTCCAGCTGGCGCGGGCCTACACGGTGTTCGCGCGCGACGGCGAGATCGTCCCGGTCAGCATGCTGCGCCAGCCGCACGACCATCCGATCGCCGGCATCCGCGTGTTCTCACCCAAGGTCACGCAGGACCTGCGCCTGATGCTGCAGGCCGCCGCTGGCCCGGGCGGCACGGCGCCCGAGGCGCAGGTGCCGGGCTACAGCATCGGCGGCAAGAGCGGCACGGCCCACAAGCAGGAAGGCAGCGGCTACGCCAGCCACAAATACCGCTCCTGGTTCGTTGGCATCGCCCCCATCAGCAAGCCACGCATCGTCGTCGCCGTCATGGTCGACGAGCCGACCGCGGGCGTTTACTACGGCGGCAAGGTCGCCGGCCCGGTGTTCAGCCAAGTCACCGCCCAGACGCTTCGTTTGCTCGGCGTACCGCCCGACCTGGACGTGAAGAGCCAGATCGTGGCCAACCAGAAGGCCGTCGCGGTCGAAGAGAGCTTTTGATGCTGACACGCCTCAAGTCCCCCGATGCCGCTGCTCGCTGGCTGTCCGAATGGTGCACCGGCACGCTGCGCACCGACAGCCGCCAGGTCCGCCCCGGCGATGCCTTCATCGCCTGGCCCGGCTATGCACGCGACGGCCGCGAGTTCGTCGCGGCGGCGCTGGAAGCCGGCGCCTCCACCTGCCTGGTTGAAGAGGCCGATGTCGAGCGCTTCGGTTTCGTCGATGCGCGTGTGGCCTCGCTGCCTGGACTGAAGGCCCGCACCGGCGAGATCGCCGCCACCTTCTTCGGCAAGCCGACCGACACGCTGGACGTCATCGCCGTCACCGGCACCAACGGCAAGACCTCGTCGGCCTGGTGGATCGCCCAGGCCTCGGCGCAGTTGGGCAAGCGCTGCGGGGTCGTCGGCACGCTGGGCATCGGCGAGCCGCCCAAGCTGGACTACAACGGCCTGACCACGCCAGACCCCGTGCTGCTGCAGGCGGCCTTCGCCCGTATGCGCGACGAGGCCTTCTCGGCCTGCGCCATCGAGGCCAGCAGCATCGGGCTCAATGAAGGACGCCTGGCCGGCAGCGCCGTGCGCGTGGCGGTGTTCACCAACTTCACACAGGACCACCTCGATTACCACCGCACGATGGATGCCTACTGGGCGGCCAAGCGTGCGTTGTTCGCCTTCCCCGGCCTGCGCGCCGCGGTCATCAATCTTGACGATCCGCAAGGCGAGGCCCTCGCCGCCGAGTTGGTCGCCCTCGATGTCTGGACCACCGGCGTCGCACGCAGCGACGCGCGCCTATCGGCCCGCGGCCTGCACTACACCGGCGAGGGCCTGGCCTTCACGCTGCATGAGGGCGAGGAAGCCCTGCCGGTGCAGACCAGCCTGATCGGCGACTACAACGCGGCCAACCTGCTCGGCGTGGCCGGCGCTCTGCGCGCCCAGGGCTCTGCCCTGGCCGACGTGGCGCGCGTGCTGGGCCGCGTGACGCCGGTGCCGGGCCGCATGCAACGTGTCGGCAATGGCCGGGAGCTGCCCCAGGTCGTGGTCGATTACGCGCACACACCGGATGCCCTGGACAAGGCGCTGTCCGCCCTGCAGGGCCTGGCCCAGGCGCGTGGCGGCGAGCTGGTCTGCGTGTTTGGCTGCGGTGGTGACCGCGACCGCGGCAAGCGGCCGCAGATGGGTGCCATCGCCGCCCGGTTGTCGGGTCGCGTCGTCATCACCACCGACAACCCACGCACCGAAGCGCCGGCACAGATCATGGCCGACATCGCGGTCGCCGCGCCCGAAGCCATCGTCGTCGAGGCCCGTGAGGAAGCGATCCGGGCCGCGGTGATGAATGCCGGCTCGCGCGACATCGTGCTCATTGCAGGCAAGGGCCACGAGGACTATCAGGAAGTGAACGGCGTGCGCCGGCCCTTCTCGGATGTTGGCGAAGCGCGCGCGGCGCTGCTGGAAAGGGCGGGTCTGTGAACCTGTTTTTGACGCTGGCTGAAGCGCAGGCGCTGCTGCCGGGATCGACGCTGGTCGGCGACGGCGCGACGGGCCTCGCCCGCGTGCACAGCGACACGCGCACGCTGCGGGCGGGCGACCTCTTCGTCGCCCTGCGCGGCGAACGCTTCGATGCCAACGACTTCCTTGGCGAAGCCAAGGCTTCGGGCGCCGTTGCCGCGCTGGCTGAGCGCGGGCTGGCAGAAGCGGGCCTGCCGGGCCTGCTCGTCGCCGATGCGAAGCTGGCACTGGGCCAGCTCGCCGCTGCGTGGCGCCGTCAGCAACAGCTGCCCGTCATTGCCGTCACCGGATCCAACGGCAAGACGACGACGACGCAGATGATCGCAAGCATCCTGCGTGCGTGGGTGGGCGATGCGGCGCTTGCGACCGAAGGCAACTACAACAACGATATCGGCGTGCCGCTGACGCTCTTGCGCCTGCGCCACGACGACGAGACCAGCCACCGCGCCGCCGTCGTCGAGCTGGGCATGAACCACCCCGGCGAAATCGCGCCGCTGGCGGCGATGACCCAGCCGACGGTGGCCCTGGTCAACAACGCCCAGCGCGAGCACCAGGAATTCATGGCCACGGTCGAGGCCGTGGCGCGCGAGAACGGCGCTGTCATCGAGGCGCTGGCGAGCAGCGGCTGCGCCGTTTTCCCGGCCGAGGACGCCTGCGCGCCGATCTGGCTGGAGCTGGCCGGTTCGCGTCCGCACCTGAGTTTTGCATTGCGCGGTGAGGCTGACGTGACGGGCGATGCCGTTTGGATCGGCACGCACTGGGCGCTGGAGCTGCACACGCCCGCGGGCACAGCGCCGGTCGCGCTGCACATGGCCGGCGAGCACAACGTGCGCAATGCACTGGCCGCCGCGGCCTGTGCGCTGGCCGCCGGTGCACCGCTGGCCGCCATTGCTCAAGGCCTGGAAGCCTTCCGTGCCGTCAAGGGCCGCTCGGAGCTCAAGCTCGACGCACGCGGTCGCACGCTGATCGACGACAGCTACAACGCCAACCCCGACAGCGTGCGCGCTGCCATCGACGTGCTGGCCGGCATGCCGGGCGAGGGCTGGCTCATCCTCGGCGACATGGGCGAGGTGGGCAATGACGGTCCGGCCTTCCACCGCGAGGTGGGCGCCTATGCGGCCGAGCGCGGCATCGCCCATTTCTGGACGGCCGGCGGCGCCGCCCGTGACGCCGCAGCGGCTTATGGCCCGGGCGCCCGCGCCTTCGACAACACGGCCGCGCTCATTGCAGCCCTCACAGAACAACCCAGCGTGGCCCAGACCCTGGTCAAGGGCTCGCGCTTCATGAAGATGGAACAAGTGGTCGCTGCCCTACAAACCGGAGACGCCCATGCTGCTTAGCCTCGCCCAATGGCTGCAGGGCCTCTACCCCGACCTGGGCTTTCTGCGCCTCTTCCAGTACATCACCTTCCGCGCGGTGATGGCCGCGATGACGGCGCTGCTGATCGGCCTGGCCTTCGGGCCCTGGGTCATCCGCCGCCTGACCGAGATGAAGATCGGCCAGCCCGTTCGCGCCTATGGCGTGCAGGCGCACCTGGCCAAGACCGGCACGCCGACCATGGGCGGCGTGCTGGTCCTCATCGGCATTGGCGTGTCGACGCTGTTGTGGTTCGACTGGAGCAATCGTTTCGTCTGGGTCGTCATGCTGGTCACCATGGGCTTCGGCGCCGTGGGCTGGGTGGACGACTGGCGCAAGGTCGTTGACAAGAATCCGGAAGGGATGCGTAGCCGCGAGAAGTTCTTCTGGCAGTCGCTGATCGGCTTGTTCGCCGCCCTCTATCTCGCGTTCAGCGTGTCGGAGACGTCATTCCTCGGCGTCGTGCAGCTGTTCTTTCGCTGGGTGTCCAGCGGCTTCTCGACCGAGCTGCCGCCCAAGGCCGACCTGCTGATCCCCTTCTTCAAGACCATCAGCATGCCGCTGGGCGTCTGGGGCTTCGTCGCGCTGGCCTATTTCGTCATCGTCGGCACCAGCAACGCGGTCAACTTCACCGACGGCCTGGACGGCCTGGCCATCATGCCGGTCGTCATGGTCGGCTCCGCCCTGGGCCTGTTCGCCTACCTGACCGGCTCGTCGGTGTTCTCCAAATACCTGCTGCTGCCCTACATCCCAGGCGCCGGCGAGCTGCTGATCTTCTGCGCCGCGATGGCTGGCGCAGGCCTGGCCTTCCTGTGGTTCAACGCCCATCCCGCGCAGGTGTTCATGGGTGACGTCGGCGCGCTGGCGCTGGGCGGCGGTCTCGGGACGCTGGCCGTCATCACGCGCCAGGAAATCCTGCTGGGCATCATGGGCGGCATCTTCGTGGCCGAAGTGTTGAGCGTGATGCTGCAGGTCAGCTGGTTCAAGTTCACGAAGAAGAAATTTGGCGAGGGCCGGCGCATCTTCAAGATGGCGCCGCTGCACCACCACTTCGAGAAGAGCGGCTGGAACGAGACCCAGGTCGTCATCCGCTTCTGGATCATCACGATGCTGCTGTGCCTCGTCGGCCTGGCCAGCCTCAAGCTGCGGTGACCGCATGAAGCTGGACCTGCCGCAACTCGTCGATCAGCGCGTGCTCGTGCTGGGCCTGGGTGACTCCGGCCTGGCGATGGCGCGCTGGTGCGCGGGCTTCGGCGCGAAGGTGACCGTGTGGGACTCTCGAGAGCAGCCGCCGCAGCGCGCAGCACTGGGCGAGTCGGCGCAGTTCATCACCGGCGAGCTGACGGCGGAGATGGTGGCGGGCTTCAACTCGGTGTTGAAGAGCCCAGGCCTGTCGCCGCTGGATGCGCGCCTGGCGGCTGTTTACGCCCACGGCCCCGCAGTGCGGGGCGAGCTGGATCTGTTCGCTGATTCACTGGCCGCGCTGAAGGCCCAGCACGGCTACGCACCCGCCGTGCTCGCCATCACCGGGACCAATGGCAAGACGACCACGACCTGCATGACCGGCCTGCTCGTCGAGCGTGCCGGCAAGCGCGTGGCCGTCGCCGGCAATATCGGCCCGACCTTGCTGGACACGCTGACCGAGGCGCTGGCCAAGGAGCCCGATCCGGCACCGGTCGAAACGCCGGCCGAAGTCGTGGCCGAGGAGATCGAAGACGCTCCCGTTGAGGAGGCTGCTGAGGAAGAAGCGGCGGTGCTGCCCGACGAGGAAACGCCCCTGCCCATTGACCCACCGCCACCGCGTGGCCCGGTCTTCGAGACCCTGCCCGAGGTCTGGGTGCTGGAGCTGTCCAGCTTCCAGCTTGACGGCGTCAACGGCTTCGAACCCACGGCCGGTGCGGTGCTGAACCTGACCCAGGACCACCTCGACTGGCATGGCGACATGGCTGCCTATGGTCGTGCCAAGGCGCGCATCTTTGGCCGCGAGTCCGTCATCGTCGTCAACCGCGACGACACCGAGGTCGAAGGCCTGGTGCCGGCACCGGTGTTCGTCAAGGGCAGCCGCGGCAAGCCCGGCCGCACCGTGTCGCGCCATGTCGTGCGTTTCGGTCTGAACCCGCCCAAGGTCGCAGGCGACTTCGGCCTTGTCGATGAAGGCGGCCTGACCTGGCTGGTGCGCGCCCTGGAGCTGGACCCGACGATCAAGCGCAAGAAGAACGACGAGGAAGAGCCGCTGATCATCCAGCGCCTGATGCCCGCCGATGCGCTGCGCGTGCGCGGCCGCCACAACGCCGCGAACGCGCTGGCGGCACTCGCGCTGGCGACAGCGGCCGGCTGCGAGCTGGCGCCCATGCTGCACGGCCTGCGCGAATATCGCGGCGAGCCGCATCGCGTCGAACCCGTGGGTAGCATCGAAGGCGTCGAGTTCTTTGACGATTCCAAGGGCACGAATGTCGGCGCTACCGTCGCCGCGATCTCCGGCCTGGGTGCCGACCGCGCGCCGGCCAAGCTGGTCCTCATCCTCGGCGGCGATGGCAAGGGCCAGGACTTCGCGCCACTGGCCGATGGTGTTGCCCGCCATGCCCGCGCCGTGGCGCTGATTGGTCGCGATGCGCCTCAGATTGAAGCAGCGCTGGCCAACACCGGCATTGCCATGCAGCACCACGCGACGCTGGAGGCCGCCACGACCTGGTGCCTGCAGCAGGCCCAGAGCGGCGACAGCGTGCTGCTGTCCCCCGCCTGCGCCAGCCTGGACATGTTCCGCAACTACGCCCACCGCGCCGAGGTCTTCGTCGCCACGGTGCAGGGTCTCGCCGACGAACGCGGGGTGGCGCTATGAGCGCCGCGCCGGGCCGTCCCAAGCAAGCTCGCTCCCGCTCGGCGGGACAGCGCGCAGCGCGAAGGGTGCATCAATGACTGCGGTCTTGAACGGCTTCACCGCCAGGCTGCAGTCGCTCTGGAAAAAGGGCGACACCGAGGATGCCAGCGTGCCGGTGCGCGACTGGGTGTCGACCTCGGCCGGCCGACCGACGCAGTTGCAGGGCTTCGACATCACCATGGTGTGGGTGGTGCTCGCGCTGATGGCCTTTGGCCTCTTGATGGTCTATTCGGCCTCCATCGCGCTGCCCGACAACCCGCGCTTCGCCAAATACCTGCCGACGCACTTCCTGACGCGCCACATGATCGCCATCGGCTTCGCGCTGGTCGCAGGGCTCGTCACCGTGCAGATCCCCGTAGCCATCTGGGAGCGCTGGGCGCCCTGGGTTTTCGTCGCCGCCCTGGTGCTGCTGGTCGCGGTGCTGATCCCTGGCATAGGCAAGGTCGTCTACGGCGCGCGGCGCTGGATTCCGCTGGGCGTCATGAACTTCCAGCCCAGCGAGCTGGCCAAGTTCGGCATCGCGCTGTACGCGGCCAATTACATGATGCGCAAGATGGACGCCCGGGAGAATTTCTTCCAGGCCGTCACGCCGATCGCGATCTCGCTGGCCTTCATCGGCCTGCTGCTGCTGGCTGAACCCGACATGGGTGCCTTCATGGTCATCGCGGCCATCGCGATGGGCATCCTGTTCCTGGGCGGCGTCAACGGCCGCATGTTCCTGCTCATCACGCTGGTGCTGGTGGGAGCGTTCGTGTTGATGATCAGCTTCAGCGAGTTCCGCCGCGAGCGCATCTTTGCCTACCTGAACCCCTGGGACGAGAAGTACGCCCAAGGCAAGGCCTACCAGCTGACGCACAGCCTGATCGCCTTCGGCCGCGGCGAGTGGCTGGGCCAGGGCCTGGGCGGCAGCGTCGAGAAGCTGCACTACCTGCCCGAGGCGCATACCGACTTCCTGCTCGCCGTCATCGGCGAGGAACTTGGTTTTGCTGGAGTGGCCGTGGTGATCCTTGCGTTCTTCTGGCTGACCCGCCGCTGCTTCCTCATCGGCCGCCAGGCCATCGCACTGGACCGCGTGTTCGCGGGTCTCTACGCCCAGGGCATTGGCATCTGGATGGGCGGCCAGGCTTTCATCAACATGGGCGTGAATCTGGGCGCACTGCCGACCAAGGGGCTGACGCTGCCGCTGATGAGCTTTGGCGGGTCGGCGATCTTGATGAACTGTGTGGCGCTGGCCGTTGTTCTGCGGATCGACTTGGAAAACCGGCAGATGATGCGCGGAGGCAGGTCATGACGCGGCACCTGGTCGTCATGGCCGCCGGCACCGGTGGCCACATCATTCCCGGCCTGGCGGTCGCCGAGGAAATGCAGCGCCGCGGCTGGACCGTGTCGTGGATCGGCACGCCGACCGGCATGGAGAACCGCCTGGTGCCGGCACGTGGCATCGAGCTGGATGCGCTGCCGTTTGCCGGCCTGCGCGGCAAGGGGCTGAAGCATGCGCTGCGCGGCATCGTCGGGTTCTTCAAGTCGCTGGGCCAGGCGCGTCGCGTCTATGCGCAGCGCCATGCGACGGCCGTGCTCGGCATGGGCGGCTATGTCTGCCTGCCGGGCGGCCTCACCGCCGCCTTCACTGGCCGGCCGCTGATGCTGGTCAATGCCGATGCGGCGATGCTGAAAAGCAACCTCGCGTTGAAACCCTTTGCGCGCCGGATTGCATTCGGCTTCGACGGTGCGGCGGCGGCTTCGACGTCGGGCGCTGTCGTCAGCGGCAATCCGGTGCGCGCCGAGATCGAAGCACTGGCTGCGCCCGCCGAGCGCATGGCCGAGCGGTCCGGTCCGCTGCATGTGCTGGTGCTGGGCGGCTCGCTCGGCGCGCGCGCGCTGAACCAGGTAGTGCCGCAGGCGCTGGCGCTGTGGCCCGAGGAACAGCGGCCGCTGGTGCTGCACCAGTCGGGGCAGGACCATCTCGGCGCCGTCTGGCAGGCCTATGCCGATGCCGGCCTGTCGGCGGAAGTGCGCCCCTTCATCGACGACATGGCAGCGGCGCTGGCCTGGGCCGACGTTGTCGTCTGCCGCGCAGGCGCCATCACCGTCAGCGAACTCTGCGCGGCTGGATGCGCCGCAGTGCTGGTGCCGCTGGTTGTCAGCACGACCTCGCACCAGCGCGACAACGCCGTCTTCATGGCCCAGCACGGCGCGGCCATCCATTTGCCCCAGGGCGAGCTGACGCCGGCCAAGCTGCATGAACTGCTGAGCAGCCTGGACCGCAGTGCCTTGCTCGCGATGGGCGAGAAGGCCCGTGGTTTGGCTCGTCCTCGGGCCGCCGCGCGTGTGGCCGATGAAATCGAAGGAATGCTGAAGTGAAGCACGCGGTTCAACGACTGCATTTCGTGGGCATTGGCGGCGCCGGCATGAGCGGCATCGCCGAGATCCTGCACAACCTCGGCTTCACGGTCAGCGGCTCGGATGCCGTCGAGAGCGCGACGACCGAGCGCCTGCGTACCCTGGGCCTGCGTGTCGAGATTGGCCATGCGGCGCCCAACATCGGCGACGCGCAGGCCCTGGTTACCAGCACCGCCGTCGCCGCCGATAACCCCGAAGTGCAGGCCGCTCGCGGCCGTCAGGTGCCGGTGGTGCCGCGCGCTGTCATGCTGGCCGAGCTGATGCGGCTGCGCCGCGGCATCGCCATCGCCGGCACGCATGGCAAGACGACGACGACCTCCCTGGTCACCGCCATCCTCGTCGAAGCGGGCCTGGACCCGACCTTTGTCATCGGCGGCAAGCTCAACGCCGCCGGCGCCAACTCGCGCCTCGGCAAGGGCGAGTTCATCGTCGTCGAGGCCGACGAGAGCGATGCCTCCTTCCTGAAGCTCAGCCCCGTGCTGTCCGTCGTCACCAACATCGACGAGGACCACATGGACACCTATGGTCATTCGGTCGAGCGGCTTCACGACGCCTTCATCGAATTCCTGCACCGCATGCCCTTCTACGGCGCGGCGGTGGTGTGCGCCGACGACCCGGGCGTGCGGGCCATCCTCGGCCGCATCGAGCGGCCGGTCGTCAGCTACGGCTTGTCCGCGGGTGTCGGCGTGCGCGCGGTCGATGTGCAGGCGCTGGCCGGCGCGCAGATGCGCTTCAGCTGCCAGCGCGAGGGCGCGGCCGACCTGGACGTGCTGCTCAATCTGGCCGGCGAGCACAACGTGCGCAATGCGCTCGCGGCCATCGCCATCGCGATGGAGCTGGACTGCCCGGACGAGGCCATCCAGCGGGCACTGAAGAATTTCTCCGGCGTCGGCCGCCGCTTCGAGAAGCATGGCGAATGGCCGGCGGCCGATGGCGGCCGCTTCGAACTGGTCGACGACTACGGCCACCACCCGGTCGAGATGGCCGCCGTGCTGGCCGCCGCACGCGGCGCCTACCCGGGCCGCCGCCTGGTGCTGGCCTTCCAGCCGCACCGCTACACGCGCACGCGGGACTGTTTTGCCGACTTCGTGCGAGTGATGGGCGGCGCAGACGTCGTGCTGCTGACCGAGGTGTACTCGGCCGGCGAGGCGCGCATCGAAGGTGCGACCGGTGAGGCGCTCGCTCAGGCCGTGGGCACGTCGAATTTCGTGGCCGGCGTGGCCGACATGCCGGCGGCGCTGGCCACGTTGACCCGCGATGGCGATGTCGTCATCGGCATGGGAGCAGGCTCGATGAGCAGCCTGCCGGGCCGCGTCGCGGCGCATTTCCAAGGAGGCGCAGCATGAAGTCGCCTGTCGATCTGAACATCGATGCCAAGGCGCTCGGCAAGGTTGCCGTGCTCTTCGGTGGCCACAGCGCCGAGCGGCCGGTGTCGCTGATGAGCGGCAACGGCGTGCTGGCCGCGCTGCAATCCATCGGCGTCGATGCGCACGCCTTCGATCCCGCCAAACGTCCGTTGCAAGCCCTGAAGGACGAGGGCTTTGATCGTGCCTTCATCGCGTTGCACGGTCGCGGCGGCGAGGACGGCACCATCCAAGGCGCTCTCGAATGGCTGGGCGTTCCCTACACCGGCTCCGGCGTGACGGCCTCCGGCGTCGCGATGGACAAAACCATGACCAAGCGGCTGTGGGCCAATGAGGGCCTGCCGACGCCGCAATACCTGGCGCTGTCCCGCGCCGACCTGACTCGCGAGCGCATCCGCACGATTCCCGACACGCTCGGCCTGCCCGTCGTCGTGAAGCCGCCGCACGAGGGTTCGAGCATCGGCATCACCAAGGCCGCCGGCTACTCCGACATGCAGGGCGCTGTCGAGTTGGCCCTGGGCTTTGACGATGAGCTGCTGTTCGAGCAGTGCATCGAAGGGCCCGAGCTGACCTGCGCCGTGCTGGGTGAAGGCGAGGGCGCCGTCGCGCTACCCGTCATCGAGATCCGCGCCGAGGCCGGCAATTACGACTTCGCGAACAAGTACGAGACCGACACGACGCAGTATCTGTTCGGCTCGCTGCCCGCCGCGCTGGAGGCCGAGATCGGTCGCCTCGTGCTGCATGCCTATCGCCTGCTCGGCTGCCGCGGCTGGGGTCGCGCCGACCTGATGCTGCGCAAGTCCGACATGAAGCCCTTCCTGCTGGAGATGAACACCAGCCCCGGAATGACGTCGCACTCCCTGGTGCCCAAGGCCGCGCAGGCCGTGGGCGTCGACTACCCGCATCTGTGCCTGTGGCTGCTTGCCCAGGCCAGGCTGGATCGCCTGATCACGTGAACTCCGCCGCCGCCGCCACCGCCGCGCTGCCGTCCGATATCCGCCTGATGAATGCGGTGTCGGCGCTGCTCGTGGCTGCGCTGGTGGCAACCGCCGCTTGGGGTGTGCTGCGCTGGGTCGTGCGCCTGCCGGCGTTCAACCTGCGTGCCATCCAGGTGGAGGGCGATGTCAGCCGCAACAGCGTGGCCTCGCTGCGCGCCAATGCCCTGCCGCGCCTGCACGGCTCCTTTCTCAGCATGAGCCTGAAGGACGGCCGCGCCGCTTTCGAGGCTGTGCCCTGGGTGCGGCGCGCGCAGCTGACGCGCGTCTGGCCGATGCGGCTGCGGGTCAATCTCGAGGAACACCGGGCCGCCGCCTATTGGGAGGCGCGCACCGATGGTGCTGACTCTGCGACCGAGGCCGCGGCCGAACGGGCCCTGGTCAACAGCTTCGGCGAAGTCTTCCAGGCCAATCTCGGCGACGTCGAGGACGAAACCCTGCCGGTACTCGCCGGCCCGGCGCAGACCGCCGGCGCGATGCTGCAGATGTGGCGGGCGCTGTCGCCAGCCGCTGAAAAACTCGGCGAGGGCATCGACCGCCTGGACCTGTCGGGCCGCGGCTCCTGGCGCGCGACGCTGGGCAGCGGCGYCGTTGTCGAACTGGGCCGCGGCAGCGAGACCGACGTGGTCGAGCGCTTCGGCCGCTTCGCCCAATCCATCACGCAGGTCACGGCGACCTACCGCAGCCCACTGCTGTCCGCCGACCTGCGCCACGCCGACGGCTACGCGGTCAAGCTGCGCGGCGTGACGACGAACACCCCGGGTAAACCCGTAAATAGAAAACGTTGAGGACGGACATGGCCAAGGAATACAAGGATTTGGTCGTCGGGCTGGATATTGGGACTGCCAAGATCATGGCCGTCGTGGCCGAGGTTTTGCCGGGGGGGGATTTGCGCATTGCCGGCCTGGGGGTGGCGCCGTCGCATGGCTTGAAGCGCGGCGTCGTCGTCAATATCGACGCCACCGTCCAGTCCATCCAGCAGGCCTTGAAAGAGGCCGAAATGATGGCCGACTGCAAAATATCTAGGGTTTACACGGGGATTACGGGCAGCCATATCCGCGGCCAGAACTCCACCGGCATGGTCATCGTGCGCGACAAGGAGGTCACGCCGGTCGATGTGACCCGCGTCGTCGAAACCGCCAAGGCCATCAATATTCCCAACGACCAGCGCCTGCTGCTGGTCGAGCCGCAGGAATTTGTCATCGACGGCCATGAGGTGAAGGAGCCCGTCGGCATGAGCGGTGGCCGGCTGGAGGTCAAGGTCCATATCGTGACCGGCGCACAGAGTGCGGCCGAAAACATTGTCAAATGCGTGCGCCGCTGCGGTTTGGAAGTGGATCAGCTGGTTTTGAACCCGAGCGCCTCCAGCCATGCCGCCCTGACCGCCGACGAACGCGACCTGGGGGTTGCGCTGGTCGATATTGGCGCCGGCACGACCGATGTGGCGATATTCACCGGCGGCTCGATCCGCCATACCGCCGTCATCCCCATCGCGGGCGACTTGATCACCAGCGATATCGCGATGGCGCTGCGCACGCCGACCAAGGACGCCGAGGAAATCAAGGTCGAATATGGCGTCGCCAAGCAGCTGCTGGCCGACCCCTCCGACCAGGTGGAAGTGCCCGGCCTGGGCGACCGCAGCCCCAGGATGTTGTCCAAGCAGGCGCTGGCCGGCGTCATCGAGCCGCGCGTCGAGGAAATCTTTTCCCTGGTGCATCAGGTCATTCGTGAGAGCGGGTATGAGGAATTGCTGTCCTCCGGCATCGTGTTGACCGGTGGATCGGCCGTCATGCCGGGCATGGTGGAACTCGCCGAGGATATTTTCCTGAAACCCGTCCGCCGCGGCCTGCCCACCTATTCGGGGGCCCTTTACGACATGGTTGCCAACCCCCGATCGGCCACCGTCATGGGCCTGCTGGAGGAGGCCCGGCTGTCACGCAGCCGGGGTTTCAAGGCAGCGCAGCAGGCTGGCTCGGTGCAAACCCTGCTCGGCCGGGTCAAGGATTGGTTCATGGGGAATTTTTGACCCCCACGAATTACGAAAAATTTGTTTCAGCAACTAGTCAATCTATCTGTGCCACGGCACAATTGCAGTAGGAGGTTTGATATGCCCATCGAGATGATCGAAGAGTTTGACCAAGGCACCCAAATCAAGGTGATCGGGGTCGGTGGCGGCGGCGGCAACGCCGTAGACCACATGATCGCCCAGGGCGTTCAAGGCGTGGAATTCATCTGCGCGAATACCGACGCGCAGGCGCTGAATCGGTCCAAGGCCGACCAGTTGCTGCAACTCGGCACCTCCGGCCTCGGCGCCGGCGCCAAACCCGAAATGGGCAAGGCGGCGGCTGAAGAGGCCGAAAACCGCATTCGCGAATCCATCGCCGGCGCCAATATGCTGTTCATCACCGCCGGTATGGGCGGTGGTACCGGCACSGGTGCTGCGCCGGTGATTGCCCGGGTTGCCAAGGAAATGGGCATCCTGACGGTCGGCGTCGTCACCAAACCCTTCGATTTCGAAGGCGGCCGGCGCGCCAAGGCGGCCGATGCCGGCCTGGCTGAACTCGAGGCCAATGTCGACTCGCTGATCGTCGTGCTGAATGACAAGCTGCTCGATGTGCTGGGCGACGATGTCACGCAGGATCAGGCCTTCGCGCATGCCAATGACGTGCTGAAGAACGCCGTTGGCGGCATTTCCGACATCATCCACATTCCCGGCCTGGTCAACGTTGACTTCGAAGACGTCAAGACGGTGATGAGCGAGCCGGGCAAGGCCATGATGGGCACGGCGCAAGCCACCGGCCCGGACCGCGCCGCCAAGGCCGCCGAAGCGGCCGTGGCCTGCCCGCTGCTGGAAGGCATCGACCTCTCCGGTGCGCGTGGCGTGCTGGTGCTGATCGCCGCGGGCCGCAGCAACTTCAAGCTCAGCGAGTCGCGCAACGCGATGAACGCGATCAAGCGCTACGCCTCGGATGAAGCGCACGTCATCTTCGGCACCGCCTACGACGAGAGCCTGGGCGACGCGCTGCGCGTGACCGTCATCGCCACCGGCCTGACGGCCGGCCGCGCCCGCCAGCAGGCGCCGCTGCAGGTCGTGCAGACCCAGCAGGTGGTGCGCAACGGTACCGACGGCATGCCCGTGCTGACGCAGGCCGTGGCCATGGCCACGCCGGCCACGGGCCAGCAGGCCAATGTCGGCCTCGGCCTGGGCGACTTTGCGAACGCCAATGTGCCCAGCGTCTGGCGTCATGGCCGCTCGGGCAGTGCCGCGGCCAAGGTCGAGGCGCTGTCGTCCAACGGCATGGACGAGATCGAGATCCCGGCCTTCCTGCGCAAGCAGGCAGACTGATCAGTCGCTGATCCTAAGAAGGGCGAGCCGTGAGGCTCGCCCTTTTGCTTTGTCAGGACGCGCGTACTACCGCCGCGGCCGGCTTTGCGGCGCCAGAAAGCAGGGCCAGCAAACCGCCTCCCGCCAGCACCAGGGCCAAGGCATCCATGCGCGCACCGGGCAACGTCGCGGCAGCCGTTGTCAGCAGTGCCGCTGCCGCCATCTGCAGAAAGCCCAGCAGCGCGGAGGCCTGGCCGGCCTGCGATGCAAATGGCGTCAACGCCAGTGCGGTGCCAGTGGGTGAGACCAGCCCCATGCCGAACAGGAAGATGCCCACCGCGACGGCAAAGCCCGCGAGACCGGCGCCACTCGCGACAAGCATCGTCAGGCCGCCGAGTGTTGCCAGCGCTGCGCCAATGCGCAGCACGGTGGGGCCACCCCAGCGCGCGGCCCAGCGCGGCGCGGTCTGCCCTGCTGCGAAGACGACGAACACGGACGTGGCAAAGAACAGCCCGACCTGCAGTGCGCTGAAACCGAAGTCGCGCGCCAGCACCAGCGGCGCGGTGCCGAAGAACGCAAACAGCGCGCCGAGGATGGCGGCGGTGGCGAGTGCCGGGCGCATGAAGCGCGCATCACCCAGCAGCACGACGTAGCCGCGTGCCAGCGCGCTGGCCGGCTGGTGTCGCCGTCTCTCGGCCGGCAGCGTCTCGCCGACGATGCCTACATAGGCCGCCGCCAGCGTCATCCCCGCCAGCACCAGCGCGACAAACAGCGCCCGCCAGCCCCAGGCGGCCTGTACAAGACCACCCAGCAGCGGCGAGAAGCCCGGCGCGGCGGCCATGACGACCATGATGCGGCCGAGCAGCGCAGCGAGTTGCGGGCCTTCGAAACGGTCGCGCGCGGCGGCGCGTGCCAGCACCGACGCGGCGGCGACGCCGACGGCCTGAAGCGCGCGGCCGAGCAGCAGCAACGGCAGATCGCTCGCCAAAGCACAAACCACGCTGCCCACGATGAAGACGGCCAAGCCGCCCAGCACCACGGGCCGGCGGCCGATGCGGTCCGACAGCGGGCCGACGATGAGTTGGGCCAGCGCGAACACGGCGAGGAAGAGGCTGAGCACCGCCGTCATGGCCGCCTCGCTCGACCCCAGGGCCTGCGCCATCACGGGCAGAGACGGCAGCAGGATGTTGGTGGACAGCGTCGCCAGCGCTGACAGCGCGGCCAGCGTCAGCAGCCAGGGGCGGGGCACGGCGCTCATTGCCTGGCTCCTTCGGCAATGAAGGCAATGCTGCGCGCAATGACGTCGGCATCCGCCAGCAGACGGCGATGGCCAAGCCCGCTCACGCGCTGCAGATGCGAGCCAGCCCAAGCCGCATGCAGCGCCTCGGATGCAGCAATGGGCACGGTGCGGTCCTCGGGGTCGTGCACGATCAGGCTGGGGTGAAGCAGGCCATGCTGCAGCCTTTCCAGGTCCACATAGGTGATGCGCGTGCCGATGAAGCGTTCCACCCAGCCCGCAAATGCGGCCGCATCCGCCGGGCCCAGGCCTTGAGCGGCGGCCAGGCCCTTGACCATGGGCGACAGCGAGGAGGGGCCGGCCAGGTGCACGCTGCGCCCGACTCGCCAGCCGTGGGCAAACGCGAGCAGCGCGGCGGCCGAGCCCATCGAATGGCCGATGACGCCGTGCACCTCCTTGCCGATGTCGGCCACCACGGCGCGCAGTGCGCGGCCGGCATGCACGACGCTGGCCGCATGACCGGTCGAGTCGCCATGGGCGGGTAGATCGAAAAGGGTGACCGAGAAGCCGGCCTCGACCAGGGGCCGGGCGAAGCCGAGCAGATGGGCACCGCGGCTGTTCCAGCCGTGGACGAGGACAACGCGTGGGCCGACGCCCAGCGTCCAGCGCGCGAGCTTGAGGCCTTCGTGGCGCAGCGGCGGTTCGGCGTGGCAAGCCAACGCAGCGCGCTCCTCGGCCGTCAGCGGCACGCGCTCGGGCGCCGAGAAGGCATGGCGGGCCGCTGCGAGGTGGCCGTCGTCATGGGCCGTGAAAGGCGCTGCAAGGGCAGGGGAGGCGAGCATGGCGTTCTCCTGAGTTTCGGGGCTCAGCCCGCGTAAGCTGGCGCGGCCGTGGACAGGCTCTGCTTGACCTGGCGGCTGATGTCGTCAGCCAGCACCTCGAAGGCGCCGGCCTCCAGCCCGGCCAGGGCCATGCGGGCGACATCGGCCGGCGCAGACTTGGGCGCGTCCAGGCCGCGCGTCATGTCGGTGTCCATATAGCCCACATGCAGACTGGTCAGCTGCGTGTCCTGGGCCTTCAGCTCGCTGCGCAGCCCATTGCTCAGCGCCCAGGCGGCGGCCTTGCTGGCGCTGTAGGGCGTCAGGCCCGGTACCGTCACCCAGCTCAGCACGGACAGCACATTCAGCACCGCGCCGCCGCCGTTGGCCTGCAGCACCGGCGCGAAGGCCTGGGTCAGCGCCCAGACGCCGAAGAAGTTGGTGTCCAGATGGCGGCGCGCCGTCGCGATGGCATCCGCGCCGAGAACGCCGGCCTGCTGCGAGATGCCCGCGTTGTTGATCAGCAGCGTCACATCCGTACATTGCGCAGCCGCGGCGGCCACCTGGGTGGGGTCGGTTACGTCCAGTGCGACGGGCACGACGCCGGGCAGATCGATGGAGGCCGGGTCACGCGCGGCGGCATAGACCTTGGCGGCGCCCGTGGCCAGCGCGGCCTGGGCAAAGGCGCGGCCCAGGCCGCGGTTGGCACCGGTGATGAAGACGACGGCGTTCTTGAGCCTCATGGTGGCAATTCCTTCTCGATCTGCTTATTCATGTCGAACGACATGATTGATATAAATGTCGGTCAACATATAAAATGCGTCAAGCCCGCCCACCAAAGACCCCAGGAGACCGCGATGAAGGTCAGCCGCGCCCAGGCCGAAGAGAACCGCGAACGCATCCTCGACAACGCCGCCCAGCTGTTTCGCGAGCGCGGCTTCGATGGCATCGGCCTGAACGACCTGATGCAGGCCGCTGGCCTGACGCGTGGCGGCTTCTATGGCCACTTCGAGTCCAAGGACGACTTGGCCGCCCAGGCGACGCGGCGCGCGCTGCAGGCCAACCGCGAGCAGTGGAAGACGCAGGCCGACCGCAGCCTGCAGGCCTGGGTCAAGGCCTATCTGTCCGACGCTCACCGTGACCATATCGGTGCCGGCTGCGGCCTGGTCGCGCTGGCAGGCGACGCGGCGCGCGGCGGGCCGGCCGTGCGGGAGGTGTTTGCAGAGGGCGTCGCCAACCTCGTGGCGACGCTGCAGGAACAGATGCCAGCCGACTCGGCGCCCGAGCAACGCGAGCAGGCGCTGGCCATGCTGTCCACGCTGGTGGGGGCGCTGTTGCTGTCGCGCGCTGTCGGCGGCGACACCGCGCTGTCCAGCGAACTCCGCGAGGCCGCCCGCAAGAGTCTGCCTGCCGGCGGCTGAACGGTCGCCACCCGCCGCCCAGCGGTGCTGCGGTGGTTGGGGCGCGGCCAGCCCCTGTGGCATGCTCGCGCCCCATGTCAACGCCTAGAAGAAATCATAGGGATGCTTGAGTTGGGCCTGCTATGGCGCCGCGGCCTGCTGCTGCTGGCCTTGCTGGCCTGTCTGCCGTTACAGGCACAGCGATTGCCCCAACCCAGCGCACGGGCCGGGAGCGATGACGCGGCCCCCGCTGAGCTTGCCACCACCGCCTGGACGCGCGACCAGCTCGACGTCTGGTGGACCGCACTGCGCCACCACACGGTGGCCGGCGGCGACCATCTCGAGCTGCCGCCTGAACTGCTGCCTCCCGAGGACGAAGCGGCCTGGAAGCCCGTGGCGATGCCTGACGTGCGCTCACGCCCCGGCGCGGCCATGGTCAGCGATGCGCGGGGCTACGAGATGCGCTGGTACCGACTTCACGTACCGGGCGGGCGGGACGAAGCCATGGCCTTGTATCTGCCGCGTCTGGTCACGTTGTCGGCCGCGGTGCTGGCCCGCACCGACAAAGGCTGGCAGGCCCTGCTGGACAACCAGCATGCCGAGCGCGAGCAATGGGTGCAGCCCCTGTGGCTGCCCTTGCCCGGCATCGGTGCCCAGGGGCTGGACGTGGTCGTCGCTCTGCCGGTGCCGGCGGGCAGCTATCACGCGGTGTCACGCATCTGGATCGCCCCGCGCGATCAGCTGGAAAGACGCTGGCTGTGGCGGGTGCGCGCCCAAAACGGCCTGCCCCAGGCCGTCAGCCTGACGCTGGCGGTGCTAGGGCTGTTCGCGCTGACGCTGTGGTTGCGCCGCCCCGAGGCCATCTATGGGCTGTTTGCCCTCGGTGCCGCCGCATGGATGGTGCGCAACCTGCACTATTACGTCAGCCTGCCGGCTTCGCCGGCGGGGCAGGACTGGTTCTGGTGGGCCACACACGCATCCATGGGCTGGGTCATGCTGACGGCGCTGTTGTTCGCGCTGCGCTTTGCGAGCCGGCGCATCCTGTGGCTGGAGTGGGCGTTGACCGCCAGCGTGACGTTGGTGAGCCTGCTCAGCATGCCGCTGTGGCTGCGCCAGCTCGACATGGTCGTCATGCAGTACGCCGTCACGGCCGGCGTCGCCACCATCGGCACGGCCTGGGTGGCTTTCCTGGCCTGGCGGGAGCGCCGCACCGAGCTGCGCATCATGGCCGTGGCGCTGGTCATCGGCGTCGTCATCGGCGGCCACGACCTCGCCGTGCTGGCCGGCTGGGCCTGGCCCGAACACTTCTTCCTGATGCCGTTCGCGACGCTGGCCGTCATGCTCAGCTTCCTGCATGCGGTGCAGCGCCGCTATGTCGGTGCCGTCGAGCAGGTCCAGGCCGAGAACAGCCAGCTGCAGGAGGACCTGGACGAGCAGGTCTCGGTGCTGCATGCGCAGAACGCGCAGCTGCGCGAGGCCGAGCGCCAGCAGGCCCTGCTGCTGGAGCGTCAGCGCATCATGGCCGACATGCATGATGGCCTCGGCTCCTCGCTGCTGTCGGCGCTGGTGGCGATGGAGCAGGGCAGCATGTCGCACGAGCAGTGCGTGGAGGTGCTGCGCGAATGCGTGGACGACCTGCGCCTGGTCATCGACTCGCTGGAGCCGGTCGGCCACGACCTCGTCTCGCTGCTGGCGACGATGCGCTACCGCCTGGGAAAAAGGCTGCAGATCGGCGGCCTCAAGCTTGACTGGGACGTGCAGGACCTGCCGCCCCTGGCCTGGCTGGAGCCGCCCGACGCGCTGCATGTGCTGCGCCTGATGCAGGAGGCACTGAACAACGTGCTCAAGCATGCCCAGGCCAGCCGCGTGCGCATGGTGACGCGCCACCACGGCAGCTATGTTGAGATCCGCGTCGAGGACGATGGCGCCGGCTTCGACCTGCAGAGCATTCAGCACGGCCGCGGCCTGAAGAGCCAGATCAAGCGCGCCCAGCGCCTGGGCGGCAAGCTGCGCATCGACTCCCAGCCCGGCATGGGCACGCGCCTGTCGCTCAGATTGCCCGTGGAGCGCAAAGGCGAGGTCTGATCTTGGACAATTGACCCCATGGTCAAGCAACGCACCCTGAAGTCGATCACACGCGCCGTCGGCGTCGGCATCCACAGCGGCCAGAAGGTCGAGCTGACATTGCGCCCAGCGCCGGCTGACACCGGTATCGTCTTCCGCCGCGTCGACCTCTGCCCACCGGTCGACATCCCGGTCGGTGTGACGTCGGTCAGCGACACGCGCATGGCCACCACCATCAGCCCTGGCGGCGACCCGGGCGCGCCCAAGGTGCAGACCATCGAGCATCTGCTGTCCGCCTGCGCGGGCCTGGGCCTGGACAACCTCATCATCGACATCAACGCCGACGAGGTGCCGGTGTTGGATGGCTCCGCGGCGAGCTTCGTCTTCCTGCTGCAGTCGGCCGGCATCGTCATGCAGGACGCGCCCAAGCGCTTCCTGCGCGTGAAGAAGCCCATCGAAGTGCGCCACGGCGAGGGCAAGAAGCTGATGTGGGCGCGGCTGGAGCCGCATCACGGCTACACACTGAGCTTCGAGATCGAGTTCGACAACCCGGCCGTGGCCGCCACCGGCAGCAGCTTTGTCTTCGACATGGGTTCGGGTACCTACAAGAAGGAGATCGCCCGCGCACGCACCTTCGGCATGACGGCCGACATCGACCTGATGCGCTCGCGCGGCCTGACGCTGGGCGGCTCCATGGACAACGCCATCGTCGTCGACGACTACAAGGTGCTGAACGCCGACGGCCTTCGCTATGACGACGAGTTCGTCAAGCACAAGATCCTGGATGCCATCGGTGACATGCAGGTCGCCGGCATGCCGCTGCTGGCGGCGTACACCTCCTTCAAGGGTGGCCATGCGCTGAACAACAAGCTGCTGCGCGCGCTGCTGGCCGACGAGGCCGCCTACGAGATCGTCAGTTTCGACGACGAGCGCGCAGCGCCCAAGGGCTTCGCCGAGCTTGCACCAGCATGGTGATGAGAGCGTTTACATGCTGATTGCCCGCCTCGTCGTCGGCCTGCTGCTGTTCTCGGCCGTCCTGTGCTTCGCCTTTTCCATCGCCACCGGCCAGGCGCGCTGGCGGCGGCTTGGGCTGATGATCATGAAATGGACGCTGGTGGCCGGTTTGGCCTTCTTCGGCGTGCTCATCCTGGAGCGATTGGCGCTGTTGCTGTGACGCTCGTCACGCCGCATCGCGCGCCCCCTTGGCTTGCGGGGATGCGAGGCCGGCGGCATGTGCTCAGAATGCAATCACGGTCGCTGTTCGCGTTGCAGCGGCCCAGTCCGGGACTCCACAAACCGGGCGCCACGCGCGGAGAAGGCCGGGGGGCCGGGGAAGCGCAGTGGATTGAAGAGAGAGAGATCGTTGTTGAAACTGATTGGGCCGCTCCCGCAGGAGCGGCCCTTTTTTTGTTCCCGCACCCCAGCTCAAGCTGTCGACAAGCTGTCCGTCTTTGCTTGAATTCAGCTGCCGAGATAGCGGCTGCGCAGATGGGCCTCGAAATGCGCCGGGTTCAAGGCCTCGCCGCTGGCGCGCCGCACCAGTTCGGGCGTCTCATAGCGGCTGGCCGTCTGCCAGACATGGGTGGACAACCAGTCGAACACCGTGCCCAGTTCACCGCGGGCGATCTGCGCATCCAGGTCGGGGCGTTGGGACCGCATCGCCGCAAACCACTGCGCCGCGTACATGGCGCCGAGCGTGTAGCAGGGAAAGTAGCCAAACAGGCCGGCGGGCCAGTGCACGTCCTGCATGGGGCCGTCCTTGAAATTGCCGCGCGTGTCCAGGCCGAGCAGCTCGGTCATCTTGGCGTCCCACAGCGCCGGGATGTCGTCCACCTCGGCCTGGCCTTCGATGAGGGCGCGCTCGATGTCGAAGCGCAGCAGGATGTGCGCGGGGTAGGTCACCTCGTCGGCATCGACACGGATGAACCCGGGCTTCACGCGCGTCAGCAGCTTGTTCAGATTGCTGGGCTCGAAGGCGGGTTGGTCGCCGAAATGCTTCACCAGCAGCGGTGACAGCAGGCCGGCGAAGGCCGGGTGGCTGCCGAGCTGCATCTCGAAGGACAGGCTCTGGCTCTCGTGGATGCCCATGGAGCGCGCCCGGCCCACTGGCTGGCCGAGCAGGTCGCGCGGCAGGTTCTGCTCGTAGCGGCCATGGCCCGTCTCGTGGATGGTGCCCATCAGGCTGGGCAGGAAGTCATCCTCGCGATAGCGCGTCGTCATGCGCACGTCCTCGGGCACGCCGCCGCAGAAGGGGTGGGTGCTCTCGTCCAGGCGGCCGGCCGCGAAGTCGAAGCCCATCAGCTTCATCGCGTCCACGCCGAGGGCCTTCTGGGCCGCCGTGGGGAAGGGGCCGACGGGCTGGATGACGGTCTCACCGGCCTGCTTGGCCGTCACGTCGCGGATCAAGCCCGGTAGCCAGCCGCGCAGCGGCGCAAAGGCGGCCTCGACGTCTGCGCCACGCATACCGGGCTCATAGTTGTCCAGCAGCGCGTCGTACTTGGACAGGCCCGAGCTCTGCGACAGCAACTCAGCCTCCTGGCGCGCAATCCTCAGCACCTCGCGCAGGTTCGGCGCGAAGCCGTCCCAGTCGTTGGCCGGGCGCTGGCTGCGCCAGGCGTGTTCGCAGCGGTTGTTGGCCAGGCTCTTGGCTTCCACCAGCGCCTGCGGCAGCGCGTTCGCGGCGCGCCAGACGCGGCGGATCTCGCGCAGGTTGGCGCGCTGGCCCTCGTCCAGCGGCTCGGCGTCGGCAGCCTCCAGCAGGCCGGGCAGGGCCGGGTCGGTGGCCAGTTGGTGCAGCAAGCCGTCCATCTCGGCCAGGGCCAGGCTGCGCGCTTCGTTGCCCTTGGCCGGCATGTTGGCGGCTTGGTCCCATTGCGCAATGGCCTGCAGGTGGCCGAGGTGGTGCAGGCGCTGCTGGCGCGTGGCCAAATCTTGGTAGGCAGAGGTCATGTCAATCCACGTGGTGGGGTATTGAAACTTGCGGGCCGAGCGCTGGGCCGCTCCCKAGCCGGCCCGCGCTGGCGATGTGCTGGCGGCTCGATGCCGCCAGCATCGCCGTCCCCGCGGGGGCTGAGGCCGGACACGGCAAGTCCTGTGGACTTGTGGTGCCTACCGAAGGGCAGCCGCTCCGTCGGCTGCGCGGTCTGCAAGACCGACCGGTCTCGTCCGCGTTCAGCCGGGCGAGATTGGGCGAGGGGCAGCGTCATGACAACCAGGTCTCCGGAATCAGCCAAATCAAAGCCACGGTGTAGAGCAAAAAACGCAGGAACTTGCCCAGCGCCATCCAGCCCACGCAGGGCCAGAACGGCAGCTTGAGCCAGCCGGCCACGGCGCAGAGCGGGTCGCCGACGATGGGCAGCCAGCTCATCAGGCAGGCCTTGGGGCCGAAGCGCTGCAGCCAGCGCATCGCACGTGAGTGCGAGGGCTCGTGATGCTTCACCGCCTCGACCGCCTTCTCGGCGCCGTAGCCTATCCACCAGCTCGTCATGCCGCCCAGCGTGTTGCCGACCGTCGCCACCGCGATCACGGCCCAGAACATGCTCGGGTCCGCCTTGACGACGAGGTAGACGGCCGGCTCCGAGCCTAGCGGCAGCAGGGTGGCCGAGACGAAAGTGATGACGAAGACGGCCACCAGCCCGACCTGGGGCAGAGCCAGGGCGGCGAGCAGCTCGCTGATGAATTGACCGAGCCAAGCTTCCATGGCGGTCATTGTCGGTGCGGCCGGATGGCTACAATCTCGCCTCTTTTTTAAGCAGACCCTCTCGTGCAAATCGGCCCCCACCTTCTCCCCAACCGGCTCTTCGTGGCGCCGATGGCAGGGGTGACGGACCGGCCCTTCCGCCAGCTCTGCCGCCGCCTGGGAGCGGGCTATGCGGTCAGCGAGATGGTCACGTCGCGCAAGGAGCTGTGGGRCAGCCTCAAGACCTCACGCCGGGCCGACCACAGCGGTGAGCCTGGGCCCATTGCCGTGCAGATTGCCGGCACCGACGCGGTCATGATGGCCGAGGCGGCGGCCTACAACATCGACCGCGGCGCCCAGATCATCGACATCAACATGGGCTGCCCGGCCAAGAAGGTCTGCAACAAATGGGCGGGCTCGGCACTGATGCGCAACGAGGCGCTCGCGCTGGAGATCGTCGAAGCCGTCGTCGCGGTGTGCGCCAAAAGTGGCGTCACCGGCGGCGTACCCGTCACGCTGAAGATGCGCACCGGCTGGAGCGCCGACGAACGCAACGCGCTGCGGCTGGCCCGCTTGTTCGAGTCGGCCGGCATCGCGATGCTGACCATCCACGGCCGCACGCGCGAGCAGGGCTACAAGGGCCTGGCCGAGTACGACACCATTGCCGCCGTGAAGACAGCGCTGACAATTCCCGTCGTCGCCAACGGCGACATCGACTCGCCCGAGAAAGCGCGTGACGTGCTGGCCTACACGGGCGCCAACGCCTTGATGATCGGCCGTGCCGCCCAGGGGCGGCCCTGGATCTTTCGCGAGGTGGCCCACTTTCTGGCGACAGGCGAACACCTAGCCGCGCCCACCGTGCTTGAAGCACGCGACTGGCTGACCGAGCATCTGCACGACCACTACGGCCTGTACGGTGCGCTCAGCGGCATGCGCAGCGCCCGCAAGCACATCGGTTGGGCCGTGCGCGGCCTGCCCGGCGGCGAAGCCTTCCGCCAGCACATGAATACGCTCGAGAGCTGCGACCTGCAGTTGCAGGCTCTGCGTGACTGGTTCGATGAACTCGGCCAGACCCACGACCGGCTGCCGCCCACCGTCGCGGCCGCCAACGACGAAGACGCACAGGCCGACGAAGCCTGTGCCGCCTGAAACCCATTCGCGCCCTGTCATGAGTGCCCAGAAGAACACCACGTCCAACCCCATCGACGCCTGTGTGCGCGACAACCTCGAAGCCTTTTTTCGTGACCTCGACGGCCAGGAGCCGCATTCGATGCACGAGATGCTGGTCAAGCTGGTCGAGAAACCACTGTTCGAGATCGTCATGCGTGAAGCCGGCGGCAACCAGAGCAAGGCCGCGCAATGGCTGGGCATCAACCGCAACACGCTGCGCCGCAAGCTGACCGATCACAATCTATAAGACTTTGCGGGTTGGACCTTTGAGCAAAGCGAAAAGCTCCGACCTCAACTGAACATGCTTTGCGGGTTGGACCTTCGAGCGCAGCGACAAGCTCCGACCCCAACTGATCAAGAATATGACTCAACTCACTGCATTGCTCTCGGTCTCCGACAAGACCGGCATCCTTGAATTCGCCAAAGAGCTGCACGCTCTGGGCACCAAGCTGCTGTCCACCGGCGGCACCGCCAAGCTGCTGGCCGACGCCGGCCTGCCGGTGACCGAAGTGGCCGAGCACACCGGCTTCCCCGAGATGATGGACGGCCGCGTCAAAACGCTGCACCCCAAGATCCACGGCGGCCTGCTGGCGCGCTCTGATCTTGCAGAGCACGTGGCGGCGATGGAAAAGCACGGCATCACGCGCATCGACATCCTGGCCGTCAACCTCTACCCCTTCGAGGCGACCGTGGCCAAGCCCGGCTGCACGCTGGAAGACGCCATCGAGAACATCGACATCGGCGGCCCGGCCATGGTGCGCAGCGCGGCCAAGAACTGGAAGGACGTGACGGTGCTGACCGACGCGGCCCAGTACGCCGGCGTGCTCGACGAGCTGAAGGCCTACGGCAAGACCAGCGACAAGACACGCTTCGCCTGCTCGGTGGCCGCCTTCAACCGCATCGCCCAGTACGACGCGGCCATCAGCAACTACTTGTCCGCGTTGCAGGAAGACGGCAGCAAGACCGAGTACCCAGCGCAGATGAACGCCACCTTCGTCAAGGTGCAGGACCTGCGCTACGGCGAGAACTCGCACCAGAGTGCGGCCCTCTATCGCGACCTGTTCCCGGCACCTGGGTCGCTGGTCACCGGCAAGCAGCTGCAGGGCAAGGAACTCTCGTACAACAACATCGCCGATGCCGATGCGGCCTGGGAATGCGTAAAGAGCTTCGACACGCCCGCCTGCGTCATCGTCAAGCACGCCAACCCCTGCGGCGTGGCCGTCGCAGCCTCTGCGGCCGAGGCCTACAGCAAGGCCTTCAAGACCGACCCCACCAGCGCTTTTGGCGGCATCATCGCCTTCAACCGCGAAGTGGACGGCGCGGCGGCCCAGCTCGTCGCCAAGCAGTTCGTCGAAGTGCTGATGGCTCCCAGCTTCAGCGCCGAGGCGCTGGAGATCTTCAAGGCCAAGGCCAATGTGCGCCTCATGCAGATCGCGCTGCCGCCAGGCGGCCCACGCCCCTGGGACCAGGGCCGCAACGCGGGCGACAGCAAGCGTGTCGGCTCGGGCCTGCTGCTGCAGACCTCTGACAACCATTTCCTGAAGCGCGAAGACCTCAAGGTCGTCACGACGCTGCAGCCCACGGCCCAGCAGCTCGACGACCTGATGTTCGCCTGGACCGTGGCCCAGTACGTGAAGAGCAATGCCATCGTCTTCTGCGGCGGCGGCATGACGCTGGGTGTCGGCGCCGGCCAGATGAGCCGCCTCGACTCGGCCCGCATCGCCTCCATCAAGGCCCAGCATGCGTCCTTGAGCCTGCAGGGCTCGGCCGTGGCCAGCGATGCTTTCTTCCCCTTCCGCGACGGCCTGGACGTGCTGGCCGACGCGGGCGCGAGCTGCGTCATCCAGCCGGGTGGCTCCATGCGCGACGACGAAGTCATCGCTGCCGCCAACGAGCGCGGCATCGCGATGGTGGTCACAGGCGTACGCCATTTCCGCCATTAAAGAGCCCCTCGTCCAAGGAGTACCTTGGCCGGTCTTGCAGACCGCGCAGCGGGCAAGCCCGCTGCTCTTCGGCAGGCACAGCGAGTCCACGGGACTCACTGTGTCCGGCCTCAGCCCCCGAGGGGACGGCGATGCTTGCCGGATTGACCGGCAAGCACATCGCCAAGGCGGGCCGGCTCGGGAGCGGCCCAGCGCTCGGCCCGCAAATCCCATGAAATGCCCGTGTCACCTCGGGGACTAGACGCGCGCCTCTAGTCCAGGGCCTCCCCCGATGGTGGGGGCCCGTCTTGCGGTTAGCCTCGACGCACTAGATCGAGAACCGGAGACATGCCCATGGACACCGCCCTGCAGGAGCGCCTGCATCTGGCGCTGACGGCGCAACGCCGCGCCTACGAGGCCGACCGCATGCCCTCGTACGAGGTGCGCCGTGACCGCCTGCAACGGCTGCTCAAGATGACGCGCCAGCACGGCGAGGCGATCGCTAGCGCCATGGCCCAGGACTTCGGCCATCGCGCCCGCCAGGAATCGCTGCTGGCCGACATCTTCACCGTCGAGTCCGGCGCCAGCCACGCGCTGAAGCATCTGCGCCGCTGGATGAAGACCCGGCGCGTCGCCACGCCGCTGCACTTCATGCCGGGCCGCAATGTGCTGATGCGCCAGCCGTTGGGCGTCGTGGGCATCGTGTCGCCCTGGAACTACCCCTACTACCTGGCGATGGAGCCGGCCGTCGCGGCGCTGGCGGCAGGCAACCGCGTGCTGATCAAGCCCTCGGAGCTGACGCCGGCCACCAGTGAGCTGATGGCGCGCATCGTCGCCGAGCACTTCAAGCCGGAGGAGATGCAGGTCATCACCGGCGACGCCGAAGTGGGCAAGGCCTTCACGACGCTGCCCTTCGACCACCTGTTCTTCACCGGCTCCACCGCCGTGGGCCGCCACGTGGCCCAGGCCGCGGCGAAGAACCTGACGCCGGTCACGCTGGAGCTGGGTGGCAAGTCCCCCGCCATCGTCGACCGCAGCTGCGACGTCGGCCTGACCGCATCGCGCCTGGCCTTCGGCAAGCTCTTCAACGCCGGCCAGACCTGCGTCGCACCCGACTACCTGCTGGTGCCCAAGGAGCTGGTCGAGCCGCTGAGCCAGAAGATCCTGGCCGAGATGCGCCGCATGTACCCGCGCATCGCCGGCAATGCCGACTACACCAGCATCGCCACGCCGCGCCACCATGCGCGGCTGCAAGGCCTGATCGCCGACGCGGCCGAGCGCGGCGCCCGCGTGCTGCGCAGCCATGACGAGCAGCCCGATCCGCAACAGGACCGCCGCCTGGTGCCTGCACTGCTGCTGGACGTGCCGCCCGAGGCCACCGTCATGCAGGAAGAGATCTTCGGCCCGCTGCTGCCCATCGTCGGCTACGACAAGGTCGACGAAGCTCTGGCCCACATCAACCGCGGCGACCGCCCGTTGGCGCTGTACTGGTTCGGCACCGACAGCGCTGCGCGCGACCACGTGATGCGCGAGACCCATGCCGGCGGCGTGACCATCAACGACTGCCTGTGGCACCTGGGCCAGGAGGAGCAACCCTTCGGCGGCGTCGGCGCCAGCGGCATGGGGTCCTACCACGGTGAGTGGGGCTTCCGTACCTTCAGCAAGGAGAAGCCGCTGTTCATCCAGTCGCGCTTCGCCGGCACCAAGCTGTTCCAGCCGCCTTACGGTGCCACCTTCGAGAAACTCCTTTCGCTGCTGCGACGCATCGCCTGACCCATGAACGACCCTCAAGCTTTCGACGAGACCCACGACGTCATCGTCATCGGCGGTGGCTCATCCGGCTCGGCGCTCGCCTGCCGGCTGAGCGAAGACCCCGGCACCCAGGTGTTGGTGCTGGAAGCCGGTGCCGACGTCAGCAACTGGCTGGGGACGGTGCCCACGGGTGCCGTGCTGATGGTGCCCAGCAAGCTGCACAACTACGCCTTCGAGACGGTGCCGCAGCCGGGCCTGAATGGCCGCCGCGGCTATGTGCCGCGCGGCAAGRYGCTSGGYGGCTCGTCGGSCATCAACGCGATGRTCTACAYCCGCGGCCASCGCRRSGACTACGACCACTGGGCCGCGCTCGGCAACCCCGGCTGGGGCTGGAGCGATGTACTGCCCCACTTCATCAGGAGCGAGGGCAACGACACCTTCGGCGCCCCGCTGCATGGCCGCGATGGGCCGTTGAAGGTCAGCCAGCTGCGCACCGACAACCCGCTGCAGGCGGCCTGGGTGGCCGCGGGGCGTGAGGCGGGCCACGTCATCAACGCCGACTTCAATGGCGAAACGCAGGAAGGCGTTGGCATCTACCAGGTCACGCAGGACCGCGGCGAGCGTTGCAGTGCGGCCCGCGCCTACCTGCGCCCGCACCTCGGCCGGCCCAACCTGCGCGTGACCGTGCAGGCGCAAGTTCAGCGCATCCTGTTCGACGGCCGCCGCGCGGTGGGCGTGGAGGTGAAGGTGGGCGGCGTGCTGCGTCGGCTGCAGGCCAGGCGTGAGGTCGTGCTGGCGGCGGGCGCCATCCAGTCGCCGCAACTGCTGATGCTGTCCGGCGTGGGCGATGCGGCGCAACTGCAGGCGCAGGGCATCGCCGTGCTGCACCACCTGCCCGGTGTGGGTGCCAACCTGCAGGACCACCCGGACTTTGTGTTCGGCCTGCGCAGCAGCAGCCTCGACACCTTCGGCCTGTCGCTGCGCGGCGGGTTCGCTTTCTGGCGCGCCGTCCAGCGCTACCGCGCCGAGCGCCGCGGCATGCTGACCAGCAATTTCGCCGAAGGCGGTGGCTTCCTGCGCACCAGCGCCGCGCAGGCGCGGCCGAACATCCAGCTGCACTTCGTCGTCGCCGCCGTGGAAGACCACGCGCGCAAGATGCGCATGGGGCACGGCATGTCCTGCCACGTGTGCCTGCTGCGCCCGCAAAGCCGCGGCACCGTCAGGCTGGCCGGTCGCGACGCCGGCACCGCGCCGCTGATCGACCCAGGCTTCTTCCAGCATGCCGACGACATGGCGCAGATGGTGGCCGGCTTCAAGCTCACGCGCGAGCTTCTGCACCAGCCGGCGCTGCGCGCGCACTGGCGCACCGAGATGTGGAGCACCGAGACGCACTCCGATGCCGACATCGAAGCCTTGCTGCGCCAGCGCGCCGACACCATCTACCACCCGGTGGGCAGCTGCAAGATGGGCACGGACGCGATGGCCGTGGTGGACGCCGAGCTGCGTGTGCACGGCCTGCAAAGCCTGCGCGTGGTGGATGCGTCCATCATGCCCACGCTGATCAGCGGCAACACCAACGCGCCGGCCATGATGATCGGCGAGAAGGCAGCGCAGATGATGCAGGTTGCAGCCCGCCAGCCCGAGATCGTTGCGCAGGCGGCCTGAGCATGATCCTGGAGATCGCGCAGCTTCAGGTGCGGCCTGGTCAGGGCGCTGAGTTCGAGAGGGCCTTTGCCGTCGCGCAGGGAATCATCTCGTCCATGCCCGGCTACCTGGGCCATGAGCTGCAGCGCTGCCTGGAGCGCGCCGATCACTACATGCTGCTGGTGCGCTGGGAGAGCGTCGAGCACCACGAGGTAGGCTTTCGCAAGTCCGAGGGCTACCAGGAATGGCGCCGGTTGCTGCACCACTTCTATGACCCCTTCCCGACGGTACTGCACTACGAGCGGATTTGAAGCCTCGGGATGCGAACATGCGGTCCACGCATGCACAGCCCGCCACAAATCCGCCACGCCACGCCTGAGGACGCTGCCGCGCTCGCGGCCTTCGGCGCCCAGGCCTTCGCCGACACCTACCGTGACCTCAGCGACGCGCAGGAGATTGCCGACTATGTCGCCGAGCACTTCCAGCCCGAGGTCATGGCTGGCGTCATCCTGGACACCACCTGCACGGTGCTGCAGGCCTGGGTGGACGAGCAGCTCGCCGGCTACGCCATCGTCAAGGTCGAGCCCGCGCCCGATTGCGTGACGGGGCCAGCGCCCATCCATCTCTGGCGCATCTATCTCGGCGAGGGCTTCATCGGCCGCGGCCTGGGCGCGGCGCTGATGCATGAGGTGCATGCCGTGGCGCGCCGGCGCGGGGCGCAGACCCTGTGGCTGGGTGTCTACGATCGCAATGTTCGAGCAGTGGCCTTCTACGAACGCTTCGGTTTCGCCCAGGTTGGCGGCCAGGAATTCCTGTTCGGCGGCCAGATCTACATCGACCCGGTCTATGCGGCCGCTGTGTGGCCAGAAAAGGTGCGGACATGATCGAAGGTTCCTGCCTGTGCGGCAGCGTGCGCTGGCGTTTCGACGGCCAGCCTGACGGCGCGACGGCCTGCAACTGCACGGCATGCCGCCGTTACGGCACCTTGTGGGCCTATGACTATGTGGACGAAGGCATCCATGTCAGCGGCGCGACGCAGGCCTATGTGCGCGGCAAGGCACTGGAGTTCCATTTCTGCCCGAGCTGCGGCTGCGTGACGCATTGGCGCGGGCTGAGGTTGGAAGGCGACGGTCGGCGGCGCATTGCCGTCAACCTGCGCTTGGCCGAGCCAGGGGCGGTGGCGGACATCCCCATCGACCACTTCGACGGCCTCGACAGCTTCGACGATCTGCCGCGCGATGGGCGCTGCGTCGCCGACTATTGGTTTTAGTCCTACAGGTAAAGCCTTGAAACCGGACAAGGCGCCGCCAGATCAGGGGCGCAAACTGCCGCTTGGCTTGAGGAGTATTGCAATGAAGTTCCCCCGATTCCTGCTCTTGTGCATGACCCTGGTCTCCGGGCTGTGGCTGGGCACCGCCCAGGCGCTGCCTAACGTCGACGAGGTGCAGGCCGCTGCTCAGCGTGGCGACTACGCCGGCGCGGAGAAGATGATGCGCGAGGTTGTTGCGGCCAAGCCCGACAGCCCGCGCGCCCATTACGTGCTGGCCGAGATCCTGGCCCACCAGCGCCAGTTCCCTGAAGCCGCCGAGCACACGCGCCGCGCTCGCGCGCTGGACCCTGCCATCAAGTTCGCCGACGCCGCCAAGTTCAATGCCTTCGAACAGTTGCTGCAGCGTGAGCAGGCCGGGGTGGCGAAGTCCGTCGCGCCGACTGCCGTCAATGCGGCACCGCCGATGCGCGCCGCGCCGGTCGAGCGCAGCGAGAGCGGTGGTGGCGTGTCCCTCTGGCTGCTGATCGGTGGTGCCGTCATCTTCATCTGGCTGGCCATGCGCTGGATGCGCAACCGCACCGCCGCGCAGAGCCAGCAGCCGGCCATGGCGGGTGGTTATGGCGCGGGCGGCTATGGCGCTGGTTATGGGCCTGGCGGTATGCAGGCGCCTGGCTCGGGCGGCCCCGGCATGCTCGGCGTTGGTCTTGGCGTAGCGGGTGGCGTTGCCGCCGGCATGCTGGCCGAGAAGCTGCTCCATGGTGGCCATGACGAACGTAGCGTCCCGCGCGACACCGATACCAGCGGCGGCCTGATCCCCGGCAGCTTTGATTCCGGTGGCTCCAGCAGCGCCGCCGACGAACTGAGCCGCCGTGACGTCGACTTCGGCAGCGGCGACGGCTGGGGCGGTGGCGACGCCGGCGGCGGCGATTTGGGTGGCGGTGGCGGCGGCAGCGACGACTGGTAAGTCCTCACGGGCTGGCGCGGGGGCGGGCCCCGATAATCCCGCCCCATGACGCCAGCCGCTTTCACCGGCCAGTTGCTCTCCTTCATTGCCCGCCTCATCACGGGGGCTCAGGGCCACTGGAAGGGCTGCCCGCCGACGGCGGAGCAGCGCATCTACATCGCCAACCACCAGAGTCACTTCGATCTCGTCCTGATCTGGGCTGCCTTCCCACACGACCTGCGCGCCACCACGCGCGCCATCGCCGCCCGCGACTACTGGACGACCAGTGCCCTCAAGCGCTGGCTGACCACCTCGGTCTTCAACGCCATCTACGTCAGCCGCGCACGCAGCAAGCCCGACGAGGACCCGCTGGAGCCCCTCGTCGAGGCACTGGCCAACGGCGACTCGCTGGTCATCTTTCCCGAGGGCACGCGATCCAACAAGGGCAACCCGCAGCCCTTCAAGTCCGGCATCTACCACCTCGCCGAGCAATTCCCGCATGTGCAACTGATCCCGACCTGGATCGACAACGTGCAGCGCGTCATGCCCAAGGGCGAGGTCGTGCCCGTGCCCATCCTGTGCACGGTGACCTTCGGTGCCCCCATCCAGCTGCAGGCCGGTGAGAGCAAGGCCGACTTCCTGTGCCGTGCCCGCGAGGCCGTCATGGAGCAGCGGCCCGACCCCTACTGGGTCGGCCGCGAAGAGGAGGGCCACTGATGCGCTGGCTCAAGGCCTTGACGCCCAGCGAGCAGGTGGCGCTGCTCTTCGTCGTGCTGTTCGGCTTCCTGATGCTGCTGACGATCGGGCTGTTCCTGAACTCGCTGCGCGAACGCGAGAACGAGGACGAACGCCTGAAGTCCCAGCTCGCCTGGGAGCGCGTGCGCCGCGACCTGCGCGCCGCCTGGATCGGCGGCTGCATGTTCTGGGTGGCGTGGATTTCCGGGCCGCTGGGCGCGACGCTGCTGTTCGCGCTGTTCTCCTTCCTGGCGCTGCGCGAGTTCATCACCCTCGTGCACACCGAGCGCAGCGATCACCGCACCCTCATCGTCGCCTTCTTCGTGCTGCTGCCCATCCAGTACATGATCTGCGGCACGCGCTTCTTCGACCTGTTCACCGTCTTCCTGCCCGTCTACGGCTTCCTCGTGCTGCCCATCGTCAGCGCGTTGGCGGGCGACCCGCGGCGCTTCCTGGAGCGCAACGCCAAGATCCAGTGGGGCGTCATGGTCTGCGTCTACGGCCTGTCGCACGCGCCGGCGCTGCTGCTGCTGGATATTCCGGGCAACACCGGCCGCGGCGCCTTCCTGCTGTTCTTCCTGGTCATGGTCGTGGCGGCCTCGCAGATCGCGCAGGAGATCGCCACCCGCGCGATGCGCCGCCGCCCAGTGGCCCGGCAGATCAGCCGCAGCTTCTCGATGCGGGCGTGGTGGATCGGCACCTGCATCGGCGCCCTGGCCGGCCTGCTGCTGTACTGGATCACGCCGTTCAAGGCCGGCCAGGCGCTGGCCATGGCCTTCCTGACCGCCGGTGCTGCGGGCTTCGGCGGCCTGGTCATGAAGGCCCTGAAGAAGGACGCCGGCGTGCTGTACTGGGGCAACCGCAGCTCCATCACCGGCGCCGTCGGCCTGCTCGACCGCATCGCGGTGCTGTGCTTTGCCGCGCCAGTGCTGTTCCATTCGGCGAACTGGTACTACCGATGAGGATCCTCGGCATCGACCCCGGCTTGCAAACAACAGGCTTCGGAGTGATTGAAGCCGACGGCCCGCGCCTCGCCTACGTCGCCAGCGGCACCATCAAGACCAATGCCGTCGCCACTGGCGACCTGCCAGCGCGGCTGAAGATCCTGTTCGATGGCATCCGCGAGGTCATCACCCGCTACCAGCCGCAGTGCGCGGCCGTCGAGATCGTCTTTGTCAACGTGAACCCGCAGTCCACGCTGCTGCTCGGCCAGGCGCGGGGCGCAGCAATCACCGCCCTGGTGTCTGCCGACCTGCTCGTCAGCGAGTACACGGCCCTGCAGATGAAAAAGGCCATCGTCGGCCACGGGCATGCGAAGAAGGAACAGATCCAGGCCATGGTGCAGCGCCTGCTGAACCTGCCCGGCCTGCCCGGCAAGGACGCCGCCGATGCGCTGGGCATTGCCATCATGCATGCGCATGCGCGCGTCAGTTTCGAAGCGATGAGCCGCAGCACGACGCTGGAGCGGCGCCAGCACGCGCAGTTCAAGGGCGGGCGGACGTACTGAAGGCAAAACGGCCCGCCGAGGCGAGCCGTTCGTGCTGAGCGCGATCGTTCAGGACTTGCGGCGCCGAGCCATGAAGCCAACGAGGCCCAGGCCGCCCAGCATCAGCGCATAGCTCTCCGGTTCTGGCACGACGGCGGAGATGCTGTAGCCGCCACTGCCCTCGGCGCCAATGGCATGGGTGTAGTGCAGAAATGCATCGCTGGCATCCACGCTGCCCGAGTTCAAGGTGATGAGCCAGCCAGGACCGCCAGAGGCGTAAGACAGGCCGAGGAACACGCCGTCCTGGTAGTCAGCGCTGGAGCCGGTCTCCAGCGTGTAGTTCACAGACATGAAGGTCATCGAGAAAGCCGACAGCGGAACGGCCTCGAAGCCACTCCCGGTCAGTGCGGTGGTGTCGACCGTATAGCTGCCGGAGAAGGTCAGGCCGAGCACCGAGGGCGAGCCGGCATCGATGGCGCCGTTGAAGTTGTAGCTGACGGCTTGTGCCGACGTGGCGAGCAGCGCGGCGGCAGCGATGAGCAGGGGGCGGAATTGCATGATGGTTGTCCTTGCGGGAATCAGAATTTGAACGAAGCGGCGTTGACTGCGCTGCAGAGCACGGCCTTGAGCTTGACCATCGGGCGCGACGTGGCGGCGCCGGCCGAGCCATCAGGGTCGTAGCCGATCAAGGCGCCGTCAGCCTGGTTGGTGCAGGTGACATGGCCGGTGGCCAGTGGATCGGCGCTGGTGATGTGCACGCTCTTCAAGAGTTCGGTGAACACGAGGGTGTCCTGGCCGGGCTTGAAATCGGTGACGGTGTCCAGGCCGTCACTGCCAGTGCGGTACACGAACTGGTTCTTGCCGCCCTTGCCGGTCATCGTGTCACGGCCCAGGCCGCCTTCGAAGACGTCGTCACCGTCGGTACCCACGAGGGTGTCGTTGCCATTCGTGCCGTAGACGGTCTTGACCAGGTTCAGCCCAATCAACATCGGGTCATGGTCCGAGGCACGGAACTGGTTGGGCTGGTACCAGTCATTGCCGGCGGCCTTGTCCTCGGTGTTGTAGTCGATCCACTCAGGCTCATCGGCATTGATGTGCCAGCTGGTCGCGCCCGTCACCTTGGCGGCGATGGCGGCGGTGCCCAGGCCATGGTCGAGGCGCCCGGCGCTGGCGTCGAAGACATAGCTGTAGTCGGCCGGGTCGAACATGCCGACCAGATCGACGATGCMGGCGCTCGTCAGCAGGTCGATCGGGTCTTCCTTGGCGTAAGAGTTGAAGTCGCCGAGCATGATGACGCGGTCGGTGCCGGCCGTGGCCGTGACGGTGGGCAGCCAGTCCAGCAGGCGCTGGGCCTGCTGCTTGCGCTGCAGGTTCCAGCAGCCCTGCAGGTCGCCGGTGTCACCGTTGGCGCCGGTGCCGCAGCTGCCCTTGGACTTCAGGTGATTGACGACGACGGCGAACTTCTCGCCGTTGGGGGCCACGAAGCCCTGGGCAAAGGTGGGCCGGTTGTTGATGGCGTTGTCGTCGGACATCGACGCACCCATCAGGCCGAGCTTGGCGGGCTTGTAGATCATGGCCACGCGGATGGCGTCGGTGCCCGTGGACGGCGGCAGCGGCACGGCGGCATAGGTGTTGACGCCCATCATGGCGTTGAGGCCGTCGACGAGGTTCTGCACGGCGAAGTTGCCGCTGTTCTGGATCTCCATCAGGCCGACGACGTCGGCGTTCAGGCCCGACAGGGCGGCCAGGATCTTGGTGCGCTGGCGATCGAACTCCGCCTGATTGTCCGCACCGCGGCAGCCGGCGCTCGGGCAGGCGCCGCCGCCCGGCACGGCACCGCCGTTGGTGAACGTCGTGAAGAAGTTCAGCACGTTGGAGCTGGCCACGCGGACATTGCCGCCCACGGCCGGCGGCGCCAGCGGGCGAGCGATCGGGCGGGCGAACACCGGCGCGGCGGTCGGGTGGATCTTGTAGGCCAGCGGGCCGGTAGCCGAATCGGTCGAGGGGCCGAAGTCGACGACACCGGTCACGCCATCGACCGTGTCACCAGCGCGCACCGTGCCGTCCTGCCACAGGTAGGGCGTGGGGTTGGGGAACTTGGAGGCGCTGCTGTCATCCAGCACGACGCTGCGGGCCAGGTTGGCGGCCTGCATCGCCAGTGCCGCCGGGCCGGGGCGCAGCACGTTGGTGGGGTTGAGCGTGCGGCCGCCGGCCGACACGGTCAGCTGGCCCCAGCTGCCGACGAAGTTGGTCTGGTTGACGGTCAGCGGGTCGGTGATGTGGACCAGCATGCCCTCATAGCGCTCCATGTCGGACTGGCTGGCCAGGGTCGCCAGGCTGACCTCGACCGGCAGGGGCAGCGGATTGCCGGTGCTGACGACGGAGACGTTGGTGACGCTGCTCAGCTCGGTCAGCGGGTTGGCCAGGCTGGCCGCGCTGCTCGAGACCGAGTACTCCTGCACCTTGGCCGACACATTGACCTTGTCGCCGACGGCCACGGTGGGTGCCGTGCTCGTGAAGACGAAGATGCCGTCGGACGTCGCCGGGTCACCATCGCCGTCCGGGTCCTGCAGGTAGAAGCCGTTGTTGATCAGCTTGGTGACGACGCCACCGGTCGTGACGGTCGTGCCGTCCATGCCGCTCTTGGCACCCGAACCCTGGATGGCGGGGATCTTGACGACACCGCTGACCGACAGCTTGAATGTGCAGCTCGCCGTCTGAGCCTCGTCGTTGTCCCACTTCAGGCCGAGGTTGTAGTTGCCGGCCGCGAGTGTGTTGTCGACGCTGATTTGCTGGGTCGCGGCCACGCCATCGGCGCTGGCGCCGACGAAGCTGCCCAGAGTCACACCGGCGGGCAGGGCGCCGACCACGCTGGCCGCATTGACGCGGCTGTCGCTGTCGGTGGCGCTGACGACGAAGCTGGAGGCTGCGCCGGACACGGCGGCCTGGTCTGGGCAGCTCGGGATGATGGGCTGGTTGACGTTGCCGCCGCCGCAGAGGTTGGCGGGCGTGGCGCCATTGCGCGGGCTGACGGGCCCAACCGTGAAATCGGCGCTGTTGGCGTTGGTGTCGGTGCAGCCGGCAGCGTTGCGCAGCGCAGCCGTGGTGGCGGCCAGCGCGGGCGTGGGGCTGCCTTCAACGGGCGTCGAGCTGCCGTAGGACAGGATGTCTTCCACGCCGGTCGGCGCAGCCACGGCAGGCAGCGTCGTGCCATTGGTGACGAGGGCGACCTTGCCCGAGGCGCCACTCATGTTGATTGCGCCCGACGTGACGTCGATGTCGGGTGTGGGGAGTGCCACGCCCGCGGCGCCGCCGGAAGCTTCGGCGATCAGGTAGTAGCGGCCCGGCTGCAGCACGACGCCGGCCGGGATGACGGTCTTGTTGGTCCAGCTGGTGCCGGCGGCCGAGGCGTACTGCACCGACCAGCCGCCAATCGTCACCGGCGTCGTGCCGGCGTTGAAGAGCTCGATGAAGTCGCGGCTGTAGGTGGCGTTGGCGTTGCCGCCCCCGCCATAAACCTGGCTGATCACAACCCCGCTGGTCGAGGCCAGCACGGCGGGCGCGGCGAAGGCCGCGGCGAGGAGGGAGACCAGTGGTTTGATTCGCATGACTATTTAGTAAAAATTGCCGCAATGGGCGCGGATGCTAACGACCACCTGTGACGGTTTGACCCGCCGCATTCAGGGGGGTGCCATCGGGCATGATCCCGGCCCATGTCGCCAGCACTGCTTTTGCTCGGGGTTCTCACCTATTTCGCGCTGCTATTGGTACTGGCGCGGTGCGTCTCGCACGGTTCGGGGGCTGAGGGTTTCTATGTGGGGGGCAGGGAAAGTCCCTGGCCGGTCGTTGCCTTCGGAATGATCGGGACGTCGCTGTCCGGCGTCACTTTCATCAGCGTGCCCGGCTCGGTGGCGGTCAGCGGCTTCACCTATCTGCAGATCGCGCTTGGCCAGGTCGTCGGCTATGCCGTCATCGCCCTCGTGCTGCTGCCGGCCTATCACCGCCTCAAGCTCGCCTCCATCTACGGCCTGCTCGGTGACCGGCTCGGCCCCGCAGCGCAGCGCCTGGGTTCGGCCTTCTTCGTGCTGAGCCGCACGCTGGGCGCGACGGCGCGGCTCTATCTCGTCGTGGCGGTGCTGCACACGCTGATCCTGCAGCCGCTGGGCGTGCCGTTTGGGGTGGGCGCGGCGGTCGTGCTCGTGATGATCCTGCTCTACACCGTGGAGGGCGGCGTGAAGGCGCTGGTGTGGACGGACACGCTGCAGACCGCGGGCATGCTGACCGGCCTGGTCGTCTGCTTGGCGCTGCTGTGGCAGACCGGTGCGTTGGCGCAGATCGATGCCGCTGGCCTGAGCCGCGTCTGGGTCGGCGATCCGATGAGCCGCGACTTCTCCGCCAAGGCGCTGCTGGCCGGCATGTTCATTGCCATCGCGATGACGGGGCTGGACCAGGAAATGATGCAGAAGAGCCTGTCGGTTGCGAAGCTCCGTGACGCGCAGAAGAACGTGCTCGTGCTGGCCGTGCTGATGCTCGTCGTGGTGTCGGCCTTCCTGCTGCTGGGCGGGCTGCTGACGCTGTTCGCTCAAGCGCACGGCATCGGGGTCAAGGGCGACGCACTGTTCCCCACTGTCGTCATGCAATACCTGCCGGCCTGGGTGCAGGTCGTCTTCGTGCTGGCTCTGGTGTCGGCGCTATTGCCCAGCGCCGACGGCGCGCTGACTGCGCTGACGGCCAGCACCTGCCTGGACCTGCTGCGCCTGCCACGCGAGGACGTGCGCACGCGGCGGCGCGTGCACCTCGGCTTTGCGGTGCTGTTCCTGGCACTCGTGCTCGGCTTCAAGGCCCTGGACAGCACCAGCATGATCTTTCTGATCCTGAAGCTCGCGGGCTACACGTATGGGCCGCTGCTGGGACTGTTCGCGTTTGCGATGTTCACGCCGCGGGCGGTGTCGGGGCGGGCGCTGACGGTCGTCTGCGTGGCCGCGCCGCTGCTGTGCGCGGTGCTTGATTTCGGACAGCCTTGGGGCGGTTATCAGATCGGGTTGGAATTGCTGCTGCTCAATGGSGTGCTGACGTGGGTCGGGTTGTGGGTCGCCGGGCGCGGGCGCCAATAATGATCTGGGTGTTCAACTTCGGACTGGGTGTCTGTGCGTTGCTCATCGTTGCGAACTGGGGCTCCCTGATCGATGCCGCGTTCAGGAAACGCAGTCTTTCGTTTGCGCCGCCCTTTCTTTCCGGCTTGCTGGCTACGCTGCTGATCGCGATGCATCCCGACGTCGAGGTTCGCGTTTTTTGGTGGCTTCCGCTCTTGCTCGATCCGAGCATTGCATTTGCGCTGTCGGCCACTGCGGTCATGGCGCTGGTTCGCCGGCTCCGCGCCTGATTTTTCTCACCACCGGGCGACACTCGCCCCTTGCATGTTGTCGACAGCCCCTGTTTCCACCAGCCTCTCCCGCATGCTTGCCGCCTTTGTGCGCGAGCACTGGCACGCCTACGCCGCCGCGGGTGCCATGCTCACCTGCATCGCCGCATTGACCGTCTGGATCCCCCGCCAGGTGGGCCAGGTCGTCGACGACCTGGTCGCTGGCGGCCTGAAGGGTGATTCGCTGCTGAAACAACTCGGCCGGCTCGTGCTGGCCGGGCTCGTCATCTACCTGCTGCGCGCCGGCTGGCGGCTGACCCTCTTCAAAGCGTCCTTCCAGCTTGGTGCACGACTGCGCACGCGGCTCTACGCGCGCCTTGCGCTGCAAGGCCCGGCCTACTTCCAGTCTCAACGCACCGGCGACCTGATGGCGCTGGCGACCAATGACATCGACACCGTCGAGCAGGCCGCCGGCGAGGCGATGCTGGCGGGCTTTGATGGCACGCAGACGCTGGTGCTGGTGCTCGCGATGATGACGATCGGCATCGACTGGCGCCTGGGCCTCGCGGCCCTCGTGCCCTTTCCGTTGATGGCGCTGGCTTTCTGGTGGATCTCCAACCATCTGCACCAGGCCGCGCAGGACTCGCTCGGCGCCTTCAGTGGCCTGAACCACCAGGTGCAGGAAAGCCTGTCCGGCGTGCGCACCGTGCGGGCCCTGGGCCTCGTCGCGCGCAGCGAGGCGCAGTTCACCGAGCTGGCCGAGAAGGCGGCCGAGGCGAGCTTTCGCTCGCAGCGCTGGGAGGCTGCCTACGAGCCCGCCGTCGGCATGACGCTGTCCGCCGCGTTCGCCATCGCGCTGGCCGTGGGCGGCTGGCTGGTGGCGCGCGGCGAGATCAGCATCGGTCAGCTGACGGCCTTCACGATGTACCTCGGCCAGTTGATCTGGCCAATGTTCGCGGCGGGTTGGGTACTGGCATTGCTGGAGCGCGGCCGCGCGGCCTGGACGCGGCTGGCGCCGGTGCTGGACGCGCCGCTGACACTGACCGATGAGGGCAGGGCGGCGATGCCGGCCCACGCCGAACTGCGCGCCGACGGGCTGACCTTCAGCTTCCCCGGCGCCAAACGGCCGGCGCTGGAAGGCGTGGACCTGGCACTCGCACCGGGCAAGACGCTGGGCGTCGTCGGCGCGACCGGTGCGGGCAAATCCACTTTCGTGCGCTTGCTGCTGCGCCAGTCCGAGCCGGACGCGGGCCGGCTGACGCTGGGTGGTGTCGCATTGCCAGAACTGCCGCTCGCTACGCTGCGCGCCCACATCGCCTGGGTGCCGCAGGAGCCGTTTTTGTTCTCGGCCTCGGTGGCTGACAACATCGCGCTGGCCAAGCCCGGCGCAACGCGCGAAGAGATCGAGGCTGCAGCACGCCTGGCTGCCGTGCACGACGACATCGCCCGCCTGCCTGAGGGCTACGCCACGGAGGTCGGCGAACGCGGCGTGACGCTGTCGGGCGGTCAGCGCCAGCGCGTCGCCATTGCACGGGCGCTATTGAGCGATGCACCGTTGCTGGTGCTGGACGACGCGCTGTCCGCCGTCGACACCGGCACCGAGACCGACATCCTCGACCACCTGCGCGAGCTGCGTGCCGCGCGGCCTGATCGCAGCGTCATCGTCATTGCGCATCGACTCTCGGCCGTGATGGATGCCGACGAAGTCATCGTGCTCAAGCAGGGCCATGTCATCGAGCGCGGCACGCATCAACAGTTGCTGGAGTTGGGCGGCTGGTATGCCGCTCAGTGGCGCTATCAACAGATCGAGGCCAGCCTTGAAGCCGCCTGAAACCAAGCCGACGGAAAAACCGTGGAAGAGCGTCGGCCTGCTGCTTGATGCAGCGACGCCTGAGAAACCCCACCTCATCCAGGGCGGTATCCGGCTCGTCCTTGCCGCCGGCCTCGAAGTGCTCGGCCCCATCCTCGGCAAGCGCTACATCGACCACCACCTGCTGCCGCGCCAGTTCGACATCACCGAGATGGCCACGCTGCTGGCGCTGATGCTGCTGACCGGCTGGGCCGCGAGCTGGATTCGCTATGCCCAGCTGTCGCGCATGGCGGGCGTGGCGCGGCGCTCGGTGCTGCGCTTACGCGAGCGCGTCTATGCGCACGTGCTGGCGCTACCCATGGCCTTCTTCGACAAGGCCATCACCGGCCAGCTCGTCAGCCGCGTCACCAACGACACCGAGGCGGTGAACCAGCTCTACCGCCAGGTGCTGTACGTGATGCTGGACTCGACCATCGTCGTCTTCGGCTCGCTGGTGGCGATGGCCTTTCTCGACTGGCGGTTGATGCTCATCGTCGCGACGCTGGTGCCGGCCATGGTGGTCATCATCCTGGGCTACCAGAAGCTGTCGGCGCCGGCCGTGGCGCGTACGCGCCAGCTGCGCAGCGACATCAACGCGCAGATGGCCGAGAGCATGGCCGGCATGGCGGTGCTGCAGGCCAGCGGTGCGGCCGGGCGCTTTGGCGCGCGCTTCGAGACGACGAATGCCGAGCACCGCCTGTCGCGCATCGCCGAGCTGCGCGCCAACGCCTGGCTGCTGCGCCCGGCGCTGGACCTGATGAACGTGCTGCTGCTCGTCACCGTCATCTACAGCTTCGGGCGGCGAGAGATGTCGGGGCTGGAGGTGGGCCTGCTGTACGCCTTCCTCAGCTACATCGCCCGGGTGGTGGAGCCGCTGATCCAGATCACCATGCAGTTCGGCCAGCTGCAGCAGGCCATGGTGGCGGCGTCGCGCGTGCGCACGCTGCTGGAGGAGGATGAGCACCGCGGCCCGGCCCAGGACGGCCGCGGGATTGCCCAGGGCAGCATCCACATCCAGGGCCTGAACTTCGGCTATGACCCGGCGCGACCGGTGCTGCACGGCATCGATGTCGACATCGCGGCGGGCAGCTTTGTCGGCATCGTCGGCCACACCGGCAGCGGCAAGAGCACGCTGCTATCGCTGCTGCTGCGCTTCTACACAGCGCAGGCCGGGCGCATCACGGTGGACGGCCAGCCGCTGGCCAGCGTGCCGGACGCGGCCTTCCGCGACGCGGTGGGCTTGGTGCCGCAGGAGCCTTATCTGATGTCGGCGAGCGTGCGCGACAACATCGCGATGGGCAGGCCGGGCATCAGCGAGGACGACATCCAGGACGCGGCCACGGCGGCCCGCGCGCACGACTTCATCACGGCGCTGCCGCAGGGCTATGACACCCGGCTGGGCGAGGGCGGGGCGCGCGTATCGACCGGGCAGAAGCAGTTGCTGGCGATGGCGCGGGCATTGGCAGGCTCACCGCGCATCCTGTTCCTGGATGAGGCGACCAGTAATATCGACAGCGCCACCGAGCAGCGCGTGGGTGAGGCGCTGACGGCGCTGCGCGGGCGCGTGACGGTGGTGGCCATCGCGCACCGGCTGTCGACCATCCGCGCCGCCGACCAGATCCTCGTGCTCAACCACGGACACCTGCAGGAGCGTGGTTCGCACGAGGCGCTGATGGCGATCGAAGGCGGCTTGTACCGCCGCCTGGTCGAACTGCAGACGCTGGAAGAACCCGACGCCGAAGCCGAGACCGTCTGACCTGCGTCAAGGCGCCGTTGCGCTCCGCGGCCTAGGCTGCGCGACCATGAATGAACTCGTCCGCACTTCGCCGCAAGTCCTGATCTGCGGCGCCGGCCCGGCCGGCCTGGCGCTGGCCTGCGCGCTGCACGACCGCGGCCTGGCCGTGCGCGTGCTGGAGCAGGCCGATGCCACCACGCAGGCCGCCCCCGCGGACGATGGCCGTGAGATCGCACTCACCCACCGCTCGCGCCGCGCGCTGGAAAACCTGGGTTTGTGGGAGCACCTGAGCGACATCGCGCCGCTGCGCCGCGCCAGTGTGCGCTCCAGCGGCTCACGCACGGCGCTGCCTTTCGAGTCGAGTGGGCAGGATCTCGGCTGGCTGGTGGCCAACCACCGCATCCGCGCCGCGGCCTGGGCCGGCGCGCAGCAGCGCGGCATCGAGGTGCTCTGCGGCCGCACGGTCGTCGGCTTTTGCCGCGAGGGCGAGATGGCCACCGTGGACACGCGTTGCGGTGAGCGCCATCTGGCGCCGCTGGTCGTCGCGGCCGACAGCCGTTTTTCGCCGCTGCGCCGCCTGGCCGGCATCGGCGCCCGCCATCACGACTTCGGCCGCAGCGCGCTGCTCGTACCGCTCGCGCACGAGCGCGACCATGAAGGCGTGGCGCAGGAATGTTTTCTGCAAGGCCACACGCTGGCCTTGCTGCCCAAGACAGGGCGGCGCTGCTCGGCGGTGTGGACGGTGGCGAACACCGAGCTGCCGCGCCTGGCGGCGATGGACGAGGTGGCGCTGGCCGCCGCCATCGAAGCCGCCGCCGAGGGGCGGCTGGGGCCGATGCGCGTCGACGGTGCCCGCCATGTCTATCCGTTGGTGGCTGTGTGGGCCGAGCGTTTCGTCGCGCCGCGCCTGGCGCTCATCGGCGACGCGGCGGTGGGCATGCACCCGGTCACCGCGCATGGCTACAACCTGGGGCTCTACGGCATCGAAGCGTTGGCGCAGCGGCTGGATGCGGCCCGCGATCCGGGCGAGATGAGCGCGCTGCTGGCCTATGAGGCGGAGCACCGCCGTGCGGCGGGGCCGCTGTATGCCGGCACGAATGCGCTGGTGCGCTTCTTCACGGACGACCGCGCGCCGGTGTTGGCGCTGCGCCGCGCCGTCATCGACATCGCCCGCCATCTGCCGCCGCTGCGCGCGGCAATCACGCGCCGGCTGGTGGACGCCTAGCGGCCCTGCGCTTCCAGCACGCTCAAGGACCCGCGCAGCGAACGCAGCGCCTGTTCCATCGGCGTCTCGCCCGGTGCGGGCAGCAGGCGCGCCTCGCGGCTGGCCAGCACATCCTCGCGCAGCGCCAGGCCGGCGCGCGCGAACTGTGGCTTCAGCACCGCCGCGCGTTCGCGCAGCAGCTCGCGTGTAGCCTGGTAGGCATGCTCGGCGAGATGGCGGCGCTGGCTGTAGCTGAAGGTGTTGGCCATGAAGAGCTCGGCATCGCGCGGGTCGRGCTCGAACAGCAGGATGTCGGTCTGCGGGTGCGTCAGCTCATAGCCCTTGAGGCCGAGGGCCAGGCGCGAGTGGATCAGCGAGCGGAAGGTCTGCGACAGCACCAGCGGCAGGCCGCCGTCCACCAGGCGGTGGATGCGCGGCTGCAGCGCGCGCAGGGCCGGGCGGCCGAGCTTGCTGGCCAGCTTCCTGGCGCGGCGCGAGCGCGCATCGCGCGGCGACATGCGGTTGCTCTCGTAGGGCACGAGCGGGTTCAAGCAGATCAGCAGGTCCAGGCCGCGGTCCAGCAGCACGGAGGCGTGCAGCGTCTTCTTCAGCGCGCCGTCCACGTAATGCCGGCCGTCGATCTCGACCGGCGGGAACAGGCCCGGCAGCGCTGCGCTGGCCTGCACGGCCTGCGAGATGGGCACATGGTCCCAGCCCTCGGCGCCGAAGGGGATGGCTTCGCCGGTGTCCAGGTCGGTGGCCACCAGCACTAGGCGGTGGCGCAGGTCGCGGAAGTCGTTGCTGCGGCCGGGCTCGGCGAAAACCTGGGTCAGCGCCTCGCCAAACCGTTCGCTGCTCAGCAGGCCGGTGGGCAGCACGCGGCCCAGGCGCTCGATGGCGCCGAGCAGGGAGCGGCCTTCCAGCAGCACCTCGCGCGCGGCGTCGGCCAGCAGGCCGGGCAGCAGGCGCAGGCGTTCGCCGAACTCGGTCCAGGCGGGCTGCAGCAGCTCGGCGGGGTCGAAGCGGTCGGGGGCCTCGGCGGTGTTCTCGATGAAGGCGGCGCAGAGCTGGCGCGGCGTCATGCCGTTGGCCAGGCCGGCGGCGATGAAGCCGCCCGCACTGACGCCGATGTAGCCGTCGCAAGCGGTGAAGTCGAGGCCGCCAACGGCCTCCTCCAAAGCACAAAGGGCGCCAACTTCATAGATGGCGCCCAGTGGGCCTCCGCCTGCCAGGGCCAAACCGATCTTCGGTTGGCTCATGGTCAGAGAGAGTTACTTGCTCAGGCTTGAGCGGCTTGCTCGGCGGCCGGTGCGGCGGCAGCCTTCTTGGCAGCCGGGGCGCGCTTGGCCGGAGCGGCCTTCTTCGCCGGGGCGGCAGCCTTCTTGGCGGGAGCGGCAACCTTCTTGGCCACAGCCTTGACGGCGGCCTTCACCGGAGCGGCCTTCTTGGCAACAGCCTTCTTGGCGGGCGCAGCCTTGGCGACGACGGCCTTCTTCACGGCAGCAGCCTTCTTGACGACGGCCTTCTTGGCCTTGGCAGCGGGCGAAGCCTTCTTCAGGCCGGCCGACACGGCCAGGTCGTCGATGCGCTTGATCAGGCTCTGCACGTCGCTGGCGGACGGCACGTTCAGGGTCTTCAGCGCCTTGGCGACGCGTTGCTCGAAGATGCTTTCCAGCTTGTCCCAGTGCTGGCCGGCCTTGGCGCCGACATCACCGGCCATGCCGCTGACTTTGGTGGCCACGGCGCTGAGCTTCTCCTCAGCGGCGGATTGGGTCTTCTTCTGCAATTTGAGTCCTTCCGAAACGAGGGCCTCGAAAACCTTGCCGCCTTCGCCCTGGGCCTTGGCGAAAGAGGCCAGACCGGCGGCCCAGATCTGCTGGGCGCTGTCCTTGACATTCTTGGCCATGTCGCCATCGAGCAGGCCAGCCGGGAAGCCGGTGGCGGCCGAGGCCTTCTTCTTGTCTGCCATCTTTTGAAGCTTCTTGACCATTTGGGTGTCCTTGCGAGTTAGCGCGGTTTGTTGGGATCAGCCGCCGGGACTGTAGCGGCGCGATCCCCCTTCAGCACGGCCATTCCTAGTGAGTGCGCTCTACGATGGCGAAGGCCGTTTCCTGGGGAAAGTGCCCAGCGGGCGGCCGCAAACCCTGGTCAAGAATCGGCGCGACAACGTCCAAATCCACAAGCAGGAGACCCGCATGCAGTATTTCGTCACCGGCGCCACAGGCTTCATCGGCAAGCGGCTCGTCAAGAAGCTGCTGGCTCGCCGCGGCAGCACGGTCCATTTCCTGATGCGCGAGGAGAGTGCGGCCAAGCTGCCCGACCTGCTCGCCTACTGGGGCGTCAGCAAGACCCGCGCGATCCCCGTCTACGGCGACCTGACGAGCAAGAAGCTCGGCGTGGCCAGTGACGTCATCAAGAGCCTGAAGGGCAAGATCGACCACCTTTACCACCTGGCCGCGGTCTACGACCTCGGCGCCGACGAGGAGTCGCAGGTCGCGGTGAACATCGAGGGCACCCGCAGCATGGTCGAGTTCGCGCAGGCCATCGACGCCGGCCATGTGCATCACGTCAGCTCGATTGCGGCGGCAGGCCTGTACGAGGGCGTGTTCCGCGAGGACATGTTCGAGGAGGCCGARAACCTCGATCACCCCTACTTCATGACCAAGCACGAGAGCGAGAAGATCGTGCGCAAGGAGTGCAAGCGCCCCTGGACGGTCTACCGCCCCGCGCTGGTGGTGGGCGACTCCACCTCCGGTGAGATGGACAAGATCGACGGGCCTTACTACTTCTTCAAGCTGATCCAGCGCATGCGCCAGATCCTGCCGCCGTGGCTGCCCAGCGTCGGCCTGGAGGGCGGCCGCATCAACATCGTGCCGGTGGACTTCGTCGTCGATGCGCTCGACCACATCTCGCACAAGGTCACCAAGGCCCACGGCTGCTACCACCTCGTCGACCCCAAGGGCTACCGCGTCGGCGATGTGCTGGACATCTTCAGCAAGGCCGCGCATGCACCCAAGATGAACCTGTTCATCAATGCGGCGTTGATGGGCTTCATTCCCAAGAGCGTCAAGAAGGGCCTGATGGCGCTGGCGCCGGTGCGCCGCATCAAGAACGCGGTCATGAAGGACCTCGGCATTCCCGAGGACATGCTGACCTTCGTCAACTATCCGACCCGCTTCGACTGCCGCGACACCGAGGCCGCGCTCAAGGGCTCGGGCATCGCCTGCCCCGACCTGAACGACTACGCCTGGCGGCTGTGGGACTACTGGGAGCGTCATCTCGATCCGGCCCTGTTCATCGACCGTTCGCTGCGCGGCGCGACCGGCGGCAAGGTGGTGCTGGTGACCGGTGGCTCCTCGGGCATCGGCCTGGCTGCGGCCATCAAGTTCGCCGAGGCCGGCGCCATCACGCTGATCTGCGCGCGCGACGAGGTCAAGCTGGCCGAGGCGGTCAAGGAGATCAAGGCCGCGGCGGGCAAGGACGCGCAGATCCACAGCTACGCCTGCGACATCGCCGACGAGGCTGGCTGCGCCGGGCTGATCCAGTGGTGCACCGAAGAGTTCGGTGGCGTCGACTTCCTGATCAACAACGCGGGCCGCTCCATCCGCCGCGCCATCGAGAGCAGCTACGACCGCTTCCACGACTTCCAGCGCACGATGGACCTGAACTACTTCGGCTGCCTGCGCGTGACCATGGGCCTGCTGCCCGGCATGGTGGCCAAGAAGAAGGGCCATGTCGTCAACATCAGCTCCATCGGCGTGCTGACCAATGCGCCGCGCTTCAGCGCCTATGTGGCCAGCAAGGCCGCGCTGGACGCCTGGACGCGCTGTGCTTCCAGCGAGTTCGCCGACACGGGCGTGACCTTCACGACGATCAACATGCCGCTGGTGCGCACGCCGATGATCGCCCCCACGGCGATCTACAAGAACGTGCCGACGCTGGCGCCCGAGGAGGCTGGCGACATGATTGCGCAGGCCTGCATCAACAAGCCGGTGCGCATCGCCACGCGCCTGGGCATCTCGGGCGAGATGCTGCACGCCGCCGCACCGCGCATCGCGCAGATCGTCATGAACACGACCTTCCGCATGTTCCCCGACAGCTCGGCCGCCAAGGGCGACAAGTCGGGCAAGTCGGGGCTGTCGCCCGAGGCCATCGCGATGCAGCAAATGATGCGAGGGATTCACTTCTAAGCCATCGATGAGCGCCCAGGGACCACAGAGCCCCGGCGCGTGAAGGGAGGATCTCTTGCAACACTCACACCCTGTCGGGCCGCTGCCGTCCGTCAAGCCGGCGCCCACGCCGCGCAGCTACCAACTGCGGGCCTGGGGCGCCGTGGCCTCGCTGGTCGCCTTCCTCGGCATCTATTTCGGCCTGGCCGGCTGGTTCGCCTGGACGGCGTGGCGGCTGGGCCAGAGCGCCTTCGCCGGCCGCAGCGACGGCTTCTGGGCCTTTCTGGTGGCGCTGTGCGCGGCGCTTCTGGCCGTCTTCATGCTGAAGGCGCTGTTCTTCCGCCAGCGCCGCGCCGAAGACCATAGCCTGGAGATCCAAAGCACCGACCAGCCCGCGCTGTTCGTCGAGCTGAACGCCATTGCCGATGCTGTCGGCGCACCGCGCCCGCACCGTGTGCTGGTGTCGGCGCGCGTCAACGCGGCGGTGTTCTACGACCTGTCGCCGCTGAACCTGCTCTTCCCGACCAAGAAGAACCTCGAGATCGGTCTCGGGCTGGTCAATGTGCTGAACCGCAGCGAACTGCGCGCGGTGCTGGCGCACGAGTTCGGCCATTTCGCCCAGCGCGCCATGGCGGTAGGCCGCTGGGTCTACGTGGCCCAGCAGATCGCTGCGCGGCTGGTGGCGCAGCGCGACATGCTGGACAACTTCCTGCAGGCCCTGAGCCGCTTCGACTTCCGCATCGCCTGGGTCGGCTGGGTGCTGAGTGTCATCGTCTGGGCCATCCGCAGCCTGGTGGACAGCGTCTTCACCGGTGTGCAGCTGCTGCAGCGCAGCCTGGGCCGCGAGATGGAGTACGGCGCCGACGCGGTGGCCGTCGCGCTGACCGGCAGCGATGCGCTGGTGCATGCCCTCTACAAGCTGCAGACGGCCGACATCGACTGGGACCGTGCCGCCGGCGTGGCGGGCGAGCTGCGGGCCAAGGAGCAATGGGTGGGCGACCTGTTCGCGCTGCAGGGAGCTATCGCCGAGCGCACCGGTCGCATGCTGGATGACGCCGACTATGGCCGGGTGCCGGTCGCACAGGGCGGCCCCAGCCGCCTGTTCGACACCGCCGACAGCGCCGTGCCGCAGATGTGGCGCACCCACCCGCTCAACCATGAGCGCGAGGCGCGCGCCAAGGCCGAGTACCGGGCCAGCGAAGTCGATGAGCGCAGTGCCTGGACGCTGTTCGAGAACGCCGCCTCGCTGCGCGAGCAGGTCACGCGCCGGCTGATCGAGGCGCCCGAGTCCGCCAAGCCCATGGACGCGGCGGCCTTGCAGGAAGCGCTGGATGAGCGCTTCGGCGGCGAACTGCTGCAGCCGCGCTACCGCGGTGCCTACCTGGGCCGCGCCCTGACCCGCCATGCGGCCGAGCCCGGCCAGTTGGTTGGCGACCTTCCCGAGGAGGCGGAGGGCATCCAACGCCTCGCCGCCCTCTATCCGGCCAGCCTGGGCGAGGCCGTGCGCCGCTGGCGCCGCATCGACGCCGACAAGGAGCCGGCCGAGCATGCCGAGCTGCTGGCCGAACTGCGCCGCCACGACCAGGCCGCCCGTGCGGCCCATCTCGCGCTGGCGCGGGCGTTGGGCGACGGCAGCGAGGCGCGGCTGCGCGGCCTGCTCGCCCAGCTGCACTACGCCGAGCACACCGCCGCCAACCTGCGTGACCTGCGCGGCATGCTGGCGCACACGGTTCGCGTCGAGACCACGGGCCGGATCAGCGATGCCGGTCGCATGCGCGTGCGAGATGCCGGCGGCCGGCTGCATCACGCGCTGCAGCAGTTCTATGCCGAAGCCCCTGACGTGGTGCTGGATGAAGCCACCTGCAAGCGGCTGCAGGTCGACAGCTGGGTCGCCGCGCTGGGTGAGTTGAAGCTCGGCCCGCCCGACATCAGCCATCTGGGCGATTGGCTCGGCGTCATCGACAGCTGGATGGACCTGGCCGAACGCGCCCTCAACGGGCTGCGTGGTGCCGCGCTGGCGGAACTGCTGGCCGCGGAAAGCCGCACGGCTGCCAAGGAGCCCGCCGGCGAGGCGACGGTGCCGTCCACGCCGCGCGGCTACGCCACCCTGCTCGAAGGCGCCGAGCGCCCGCGCGACCTGCGCCCCAGCCCGTGGGCGCGCTTCCTGGCCGCACAAGGCCGCGGCGCGGCTGCGGCGCGTATCGCCGTGGCGGGCGGCATCGTCGTCGGCGTGCTCGGCTTTGGCGGTGGCTATGGCGACATCAGTGTGCAGGTGCTCAACGGCTTCGACCGCCCGGTGCGCGTGCGCGTTGGCGGAGCGGGCGCGATCACATTACCCGCCTTTGGTTCGGCGACCGTCGGCCAGGCGCCGGACGCTCATCTCCCCATCAGCGCCGAGACGGAGCAGGGTGAGCTCATCGAGCGCTTCGAGGTCGCCCTGGAGCACGGCCCGGGCCAGCCGATCTACAACGTCGCCGGCGCCGCGCCGCTGGTGGAATTGACCTACACCTATGGCCGCGACGCGGGGCAAGTGCCGCCCAGGGTGCTTGGCGCACCGCGCTGGTCGAGCAGCCAGGCCGATGTCTTCTTTGGCGATCCGCCGCAGAGCGTCTCGGTCAAGCAGGGGCAGACCGAAATCCGCCACGTGCTCTACAGCGCAGCGGATGTGGCCCCGGCCATGCAGCTCAGCCTGCTGCGCGACGACGCAGCGGTGGTCGAGCGCTTGAGCGAGCAGCATCTGCTTTGGGACCGCCGTGATTCGCCCGTGCGCTACGCGTGGTTGCGACTGCTGCGCGGCCAGCCGGCCCACGACAAGGTGCTGGCCGCGGCTCTGTCACGCGAGCCGGCAGGCATCGAGCTGCTGCGCGAACGCATGGACACCTTGCCCGCCGACGAGAAGACGCGTTTGTGTGACGAACTCGGCGGCCGCGCGGCCGCGCCGGTAGCCGACGGCCATTCGGTCTATCTGGCCGCACGGTGCTTGCCCGAAGGTCCACTGCGTGACGCCGCGCTGCTGGCAGGCCTGGCGCGCTTCCCCCAGCACGCCTGGCTGGCCTATGGCGCGGCCAAGGCCGAAGCCGGCAATGCCAACTGGCGCGTGGCGCTGCGTGACTATGAGCTGGCGCGTGTGGAGCCCGCACTGGCGCCGTTTGCCAGCATCGAGGCCAACCGGCTGCGTCGCTTGCTTGGCGAAAAGGAGCTGGGTGTCGAGGCCGAGCGTATCGGCCCGCCGAGTCGGTTGCTGGGCGCACTCGGCTACCAGGTGCGGGCACGCGCGCTGGTCTCCGAGCCCGAGGCCTTCGCCAGGCTCGCGGCCGGAGAACCGGATAAGGCGGCCAGCGTCGACGCCGCGCCTTCTTCGCATCTACTGCGTCTGGCTGCGGCGTCCGACGGCGCCTCGGCCGACCTGCGCCGGCGTGTCGCGACCCTGCCCCCAGACGACGGCCTGGACGAGCTGACTTACTGGACGGCGCTGGCCCTGGCCGACCGCGAGGGACGGCCCGCGCCTGCGCTGCCCGCCGCGGCCATGGCCAGTGCCGGCATCGAGCCCGACCAGATCCGCAAGCTCGAAGCCTTTCGCAACGCGCTGGGCAGCACTGCCGTATTGGCCAGCGCTGAAAAGCATCTGCAAGGTTTGTTGCCCGAGCTGCGCGGCCAGGCCTACAGCATGGCCACCGTGCGCCTGGGTGGCCGCGCGCCGCCAGCTTGGCGGGAAGCCGCCAAGCGCCTGCTCCAGAGCCACGAGCGCCCCTACTTCAACTGAATCACAATGCCCCGGAGCCCGGCCTCGGCCGGGCTTTCTCATTCAAGGAACCGAGCTCATGTTGAGAGGCCAACACGTCGGCTTGCGTTATGTGACGGAAGACGATCTGCCCTGGCTCAAGCGCGCCGTGGGCGATCCGCAGGTGCGCGGGCCCTACCTCGGCTCGCGCATGATGACGCCGCATGCTGTGGACCAGCGCTGGAAGGACAACGGCTTCGCCAACGAGGACGCCGAGCGCCTGCTGATCTGTCACCTGCACGACAGCAGCGTCATCGGTGACGTGGTGCACTTCGCCGCGGCCCGCTACACGACGGCGCGCGAGATCGGCTGGACGCTGGCCGACGTCGCGATGCGCGGCCGCGGATTGGCTTCGGAGGCTGCCGCGCTGTTGGTGGACTATCTGTTCGAGAACTGGCCGGTGAACCGGCTGTCCTGCGGCATGTCGGTGCACAACCATGCGTCCCGGCGTGTGGCGGAGAAGTGCGGCTTCACGCACGAGGGCATCCAGCGCGGCGTCGTGTTTGTCGGCGGTGAGTATGTGGACTGCCATTCGCTGTCGCTGCTGCGCAGCGAGTGGATGGCGATGAAAGGCAAGGACAAGTGAGCTCCGCTGGCCACAACAACCGTGAATTCGATCTGATCGTCTTCGGTGCGACCGGCTTCACGGGCCGTCTTGTCGCGGAATACCTGCACTTGAGCGGGGCCGGTGGCGCGCGCTGGGCAATTGCCGGGCGCAGCCTGGACAAGCTGGGCAAGGTGCGCGACGAGTTGCACCTGCCGCCGTCCGTCGCGCTGCTCAAGGCCGATGCGAACGACGCTGCAGCGCTGAAGGCACTGGTGGCGCGCACGCGCTGCGTCATCACGACGGTCGGGCCTTACCAATTGCATGGCGAACCGCTGGCGACGGCCTGCGCCGAGGGCGGCACGGATTACGTCGATCTCTGCGGCGAGCCGCTGTGGATGGCGAAGATGATCGACAAGCTCACGCCACTGGCGCAGAAGAGCGGCGCGCGCATCGTCTTCTCCTGCGGCTTCGACTCCATCCCCTTCGATCTCGGCGTCGTCTACCTGCAGGCGGAGGCGCAGAAGCGCTTCGGCGCGCCGCTGCCGGAAGTGCGCGGCCGCGTCGCCCGCGTCAAGGGCACGGCCTCGGGCGGCACCTTGGCCAGCATGATGGAAACCATCGAGGCCGTGAAGCGCGAGCCGGGGCTCATCAAGGTGATGGCCAACCCGTTTGCGCTGACACCGGGTTTCAAGGGCCCGCGCCAGCCCGGCGGTCAGGCCGCGGACTTCGACGACTGGGCCGACCGCTGGAGCGGCCCCTTCTTCATGGCCACCATCAACACGAAAAACGTGCACCGCAGCAACGCGCTGCGCGGCCACCCCTGGGGCGCCGATTTCATCTACAGCGAGAAGCTGTTGACCGGCAAGCCCGGCCAGGCCGACAAGGGGCGCAAGAAGGCCATCGCGCTGGCCCGCTTCACCAAGCTGCAGAACCTGGCCCTGGGCTTCACGCCGACACGGGCCCTGCTGCGCCGCTTCGTGCTGACCCAGCCCGGCGACGGGCCGGACAAGGCGGCGCGCGAGGCCGGGCACTATGAGCTCTGGTTCACCGGCAGGTCGGCCGGCGGCGAGCTGCTGCGCGCCGTCGTCAAGGGCGACCGCGACCCCGGCTATGGCTCGACCTGCAAGCTCATCAGCGAGGCCGCCCTGTGCCTCGTGCAGGACGTGGGCCGCGACGCGACGCCCGGCGGCGTCTGGACGCCTGGCAGTGCCATGGGCCTGGCCCTGGTGCGCCGCCTGCATGAGCGCGCCCGGCTGACCTTCGAGATCGCGGCTTGACGGGCGTCCCGCGCTGGGCGGTCAGCCAGCCGCGCATGCACTGGACGCTGCAGGCCAGCCTGGCCGAGACGCTGGCCACATTGGAGGCGGCCGCAGCGGCCGGTGCCCAGGGCTGCGTCGGCACCGAGCTGGCGTTGACGGGCTTTCACCGCCGCGTGCCTGAACTGCTCGATGAACGGGCCCTGACCGATGCCGAGGCGCAACTGCGTGCGGCCTGCGCGCGGATCGGGATCGCGGCGGCCGTGGGCGTGCCGACACTGGGCGTGGACGGCGCGGTGTTCAACAGCCATCTCTACATCGACGCCGCGGGCCGCGAGCTGGGCCGCGTGCACAAGCGCGGGCTGACCGACAGCGAGGCGACTTTCTTCGCGCGGGGTGATGAACGCGGCTGGACGGCGATCGGTGGCGTGCTGGCGACGTCGGTGCTGTGCCGCGAGACGCTGGACGGCGCAGCGCTGCTACCGGAGCTGCGCGCCGCGGCCATTGGCTCGGGGCCGCGCGTGATCTTCTGGCCCAGCTACATCAGCGAATCCGACGCCGAGCAGGCGGCGCTGTGCAAGGCCTATCGCGGTGGTGCCGAGGCACTGGCGCGCGAGCTGGGCGCCTGGGTGCTGCAGAGCAACTGGCCCGAATCGCTGAACGCACCCGAGCAGCGCGGTTTCGGGGCCAGCGTCGTCATTGCGCCGGATGGCCACTGCGTGCTGACGCTGCCGCGGGATGAAGCCGCCTTGATCGTCGTGGATCTGGCTTAGCGCCGGCGCTTGGCCAGCCAGCCGAATACGCCCAGGCCGGCCAGCAGCAGCGCGCCACTGGTGGGTTCGGGCACCGGGGCAGTCGCGCCAGTCACCGTTGCGGCGTTCAAGCCCCAGCCCTCGTCGCCCAGGCCCTGGAAGCCGGCTCGGTCCGTGCCCTCGAAGGTCGTCGGGCTGTCGATGCTGAAGACCAGCTGGTTGCTGCCCGCGGCCAGCGTGACGGGGAGGCTGATCGTCAGCTGCTGGTTGACCACCGCACCGACCGTGGCGCCGTTCGGGTTGAACAGCACGCGGTCGGCGCCACCGCCGCCGAGATTCCAGGTGCCGCTGAACACTTCGCTGCCGTTCAGCGTCACGCGCAGGATGTCGATATAGCCGTTGTCGCCGTCCAGCGTGGCGTAGCCGGCCAGCGTGAAGTCGATCAGGCCGGCGCCGGCGCCAGCGGCGAAATTGGCGGTCACCGAGACCGTGGTGTCCAACGTGGCCGTCGGCGCGGGCAAGGTGTACAGCGTGGCGGCCCAGGCGGGCGCGACCGTCAGCAAGGCGGCGGCAGCGAGCAGCGGCAGGCGGGGCTTCGAAGTCATCGCGCGTCTCCGGTGGGGTTCGGCGCAATCTATCCGCCGCCGGTCCGCGCCGTGGGCTTTGAACTTGGGGGTGTCCCCCGACTCGGGGGGGGGCAGGTTCAGCCGCGCCGGATCAGCGCCGCATAGCAGCCGCGTCGTGCGTAATGGGCGTGGATGTAGTCCACCTCGGGCTGGGACAGCAGGCGCTCGATGAGGCCTTCGATGGCTGCGCCGTCGACGATGTCCGCATCGATCATCAGGCCCGCTGCATCGAAGGCGCGCAGTGACAGCAGGCGGCTGCGCAATGCGTCGGGCACGGTGTCGATGGCGTCGAAAGCTTCTCCGGCCTTTTCGCGCACGTAGATGGCGTGGCGTGAGCGGTAGGGCGTGTCGGCAGGCTGGTGCTCGTGGTTGATGAGCAGCACGGACTCATCCTCAGTGGTGTCGCGCAGTTCGACGCGGTCGGGCAGGCCCGCGCCGCGATGGCGCAGCGCACCGTGGTCGGCCAGCGCTGCGTCGCTCAGGCCGAAGAGGTGCTGGAAGGGTTGGGCGGACAGCCCGGTGATGCGAAAGGACATGACGTGCTCCGTGGAAGGGGATGCACGTCATTCTTCAGACACGGCCGGGCCGCGTCTGGCCGCAATCGGACCTTCAATCTCGGCCTGCGGGACGCTCATAGCCGTTGTCCACCCAGGCTTCGGCGGACGCCTGGCTGAGCTTGAAGCCGGCTGCGACCTTGACCTGCGCAAGGCGCTCGCCGGCGGCATCAAAGGCTGCCAGCCAGGCATAGGGGTCGTCCTCGGCGGGCACGATCTCCAGCGTGATCTTCAGCCAGTTGCCGTCGCGCGCCACATAGAGCGCCTTGTTCAGCTGGGCGTGCAGTTGCTGCTCATGGCGGCGGAGGACCTCGGAGGCCGTCTTCACCAGCGTGTTGAAGGCGTTGACGTCCAGTGGCTTGGGGTTCTTCTTGTCGCGCCCCATGGTCCAGGGGCCGACCAGGGCCGGCTCGCTTTCGCCGGCCTTGAACATCGCGACAGCCCAGCCTTCGTCGTCTTCGTTCTTGATGACCTGGGCCGTCCAGCCGTTGTCGCGCCACAGGCGCGCCTCGAAGACGGGTTCGTCCAGATCAGTCATGCCTTCAATCCCTTGGCCAGCAGCTCGGCGACGAGCGCATTGATGCCGCCTTCACGGCCGGTGGCGCGCTCGCGCAACTGCTCGGTCAGCTCAGCAGGCAACTTGCAGGCAAAGGGAACGAGGCCGGCGGCGGCGTCCAGCTTGCGCTGGGCCTTGCGGTCAGGCAGGGCGGCAGCGGCCTGGCCGAAGCGGCCGGGGGCCGCCTTGCCGCGCATCGCGCTGTCCAGCTTCAGGCCGGCGAGCCGTTCAAGATCGGTTTTCTTCATGCTCATGGGCCGGATTGTCCCCCCTTGGAGACAAGCCGGCCTGTGAGCGTCAGCCGTTGGTGGCCGGAGCGGCCGGCACGACGGCCGGGGCGCGCTGCACGCGGGTCTTGCCGCCGGTCGTCACGAGGACGACGGGGTCACCGCTGTTGAAGGCTTCGGCGCCCTTGGCCTGGACGATCGCGCGGCGCTCGCCGTTGCGCAGCTGGACGATGATTTCGAGAGCATCTTCCTTGGTCGCCGAGCGCTCAATGGCGTTGCCGATGACGGCGCCGGCGACGGCACCGATGACGCCAACGACCGCGCCTTCACGGCGGCCGCCGACCGAGCTGCCGGCAATCGCGCCGGTCACGCCACCGGCCACGCCGCCGACGCCGCTCTGCGAGCCGTCGACGGTGACGGGGCGGGAGGACAGCACGGTGGCGTCCTGGATCTGGGACATGCGTTGCGCGTCACCACGCTGGACGACGTCGGGGCTGGTCGTCGAGCAGGCCGAAAGCGCAACAGCTGCGGCCAGGGTGAGGGAGGTCATGAGCTTGGACATTCGAATACTCCTTGGGCAAACCGGCAGCCCAACGTCGCCAATTGTCCCGCCGTTGACGGCTCGACGCCCTCGACTACAACTCTTTACCGTTGGTGGTCAACGGGAATGACCCGCAATCGCCGTGACCTACCCATGCAGGCGCGAGCTGCGCGGCACGCTGGCGAGCAGGAACTCCATCTGGTCGGCCAGGATGCGGCGGCCGCGCAGGATCATGTCCTCGTGCAGGCTGGGCACATAGGGCAGGTAGAGCAGGCTCATGTGCGCCTCCTCCGGCATGCGGTTGCCCTTGCGGCCATTGCAGGGCCGGCAAGCGGTGATGCAATTCATCCAGGTGTCGTAGCCGCCGCGCGACGTCGGGTGAATGTGCTCGCGTGTCAGGTCTTCGGGCAGACAGTGGTGGCCGCAGTAGGCACAGACGAAGCGGTCGCGCACGAACAGCTTGCTGTTGGTCAGCGCCGGCGCCTGGCGCCAGGCCCGGCTGGGAACGGCGCCACGCACGGCAATGATGGGGTGGACTTCGATGCGCGACTGGCGCCCGGAGATGCGCTGCCAGCCCCCGCGCAGCACCTGGCAGGGGTCGCCCAGCGTCCAGGCCACGCCGTCGCAGGCGTAGATCACGGCCGCTTCACGGGTCGTGATCCAGGCCTGGGGTCGGCCGGAGACATCGAGTTGGAGCACATCCACAGAAGTCAACCTCCTCCCGGAGACTACTTCAGAAGCGACCCGGCACTCAAGCGTGTGTGCATGACAGCGTGGCGGTTCTGCGCATCCGGTATTTGGGCCGAGCGCTGGGCCGCCCCTAGCCGGCCCGTCGGGCGATGTGCATGCGGCTCGATGCCGCATGCATCGCCATCCCCCCGGGGGATCGGCCGGGCACGCCCGCGTTCAGCGGCGCGAGACCGGACGAGGGGTCAGGGTTTGCACTAGGTTGTTGGCAGTATTAGGCACATCACCCTAGGAAATCGGTAGGACAAGCTGGCGCTGTCACGGGAGCGACCTGCAAAATAGAACGATCGTTCGTTTTATTCCAGGCTGGCTTCCGCCCCTTCTGCCCGTGTCCACGCTGCCCACTCCTGCCAAGAAAACCGCCCCGCTGCGCGTTGCGAAGCCGGCGCGCGTTGCGCGTTCGCTGCAAAAAGGCCAGCAGACCCGTGCCGCCATCCTCGAGGCTGCTCTCGGCCTGGCCTCGCACATGGGCCTGGAGGGCTTGTCCATCGGCGCACTGGCCGATGTGACAGCCATGAGCAAGTCGGGCGTCTTCGCCCACTTCGGCTCGCGTGAGGAACTGCAGATCGCGGTCGTCACTGAGTATCACGCCAAGTTCGAGGAAGAAGTCTTCTTCACCGCCATCCGCGAGCCGCGCGGCCTGCCGCGCCTGCGCGCGATGTTCGAGCGCTGGGTGCGCCGCGTATCCGTCGAGGTCGACTCCGGCTGCATCTACATCAGTGGCGCCGTCGAGTTCGACGACCGGCCCGGCCCGGTGCGCGATGCTCTCGTGGCCATGGTCAAGGCCTGGCATGCGGCGCTGCAAAAGGCCATCCAGCTCGCCATCAGCGAGGGCCATCTGAAAGCCGATGCCGATGTCGAGCAGATCTGCTTCGAGCTGCACGGCCTGATCCTGTCCCTGCACCACGACGCGCGCTTCATGCGCATCCCCGGTGCGCTGGCACGCGCCGGCATCGGCTTCGACCGAGCCATCCAGTTCTACGCCACGCCGCTTGGCCTTGACATCGACGGCAGCCGCAAGCTTCCAAAGACCGGCACCGCCAAGCGCTGAACCCCTTTCTTGACCCACTGACCGTTCCAGGAGTACCCCGATGCCCCAGTACACCCCGCCCATGCGTGACATGCAGTTCGTCATGCACGAGCTGTTGAACGTCGTCGACGAACTGAAGATGCTGCCCGCGCATGCAGACATCGACGCCGACACGATCAACGCGGTGCTCGAGGAAGGTGGCAAGTTCGCCGCCGCAGTCATCGCCCCCATCAATCTCAGCGGCGACGCCGAGGGCTGTGTGCTCGACAAGACCACGCACGAGGTCAAGCCGCCCAAGGGCTTCAAGGAAGCCTACAAGCAGTACGTCGAAGGTGGCTGGCCCTCGCTGAGCTGCGACCCCGAGTTCGGCGGCCAGGGCCTGCCGCACCTGGTGAACCAGTTCTTCTACGAGATGCTGAACTCGGCCAACCAGGCCTGGACGATGTACCCGGGCCTGAGCCACGGCGCGTATGAAGCCCTGCATGCCCACGGTACGCCCGAGCAGCAGGCCACCTACCTGCCCAAGCTGACGAGCGGCGAATGGACCGGCACCATGTGCCTGACCGAGCCGCATTGCGGCACCGACCTCGGCATGCTGCGCAGCAAGGCCGAACCGCAGGCCGATGGCACTTACAAGATCACCGGCCAGAAGATCTTCATCTCGGCCGGCGAACACGACATGGCCGAGAACATCGTCCACCTGGTGCTGGCCCGCCTGCCGGACGCGCCCGTGGGCTCCAAGGGCATTTCGCTCTTCGTCGTGCCCAAGTTCAACGTCAACGCGGACGGCTCACTGGGCAGCCGAAACGGCGTCTTCTGCGCCGGCCTGGAGCACAAGATGGGCATCCACGGCAACGCCACCGCGCAGATCGTGCTGGAAGGCGCCAACGGCACGCTGGTGGGCCAGCCCAACAAGGGCCTGGCCGCCATGTTCGTCATGATGAACGCTGCTCGCCTGGGTGTCGGCAACCAGTCCCTGGGCCTGACCGAAGTGGCCTATCAGAACGCCGTGGCCTATGCCAAGGACCGCATCCAGATGCGGGCGCTTTCCGGCCCCAAGGCCCCGGACAAGCCCGCCGATCCCATCATCGTCCACCCCGACGTGCGCAAGATGCTGCTGACGGCCCGCGCCTTCGCCGAAGGCGGCCGCATGCTGCAGGGCTACACGGTGCTGCAGCTGGACAAGGCGCTCAAGAGCGACGACGAGGACGAGCGCAAGGACGCCGAGGCCGAGGTCGCGCTGCTGACGCCCATCATCAAGGCCTTCATCACCGACAACGGCTGGCTGGCCACATCGCACTGCATGCAGGTGTTCGGCGGCCATGGCTTCATCCACGAGTGGGGCATGGAGCAGTACGTGCGCGACGCGCGCATCAACATGATCTACGAGGGTACCAACACCATCCAGTCGCTGGACCTGCTGGGCCGCAAGGTGCTGGGCAACAACGGCGCCACGCTGAAGAAGTTCGGCAAGAAGATCGCCGCCTTTGTCGAAGAGGAAGGCACGAACGAGGCCATGCAGGAGTTCGTGAACCCGCTCGCCGACCTCGGCGACAAGGTCAACAAGCTGACGCAAGAGCTGGGCATGAAGGCCTTCGGCAATCCCGATGAAGTGGGCGCCGCGGCGGTGGACTACCTGCGCGTGGTCGGCCACATGACCTTCGCCTTCTTCTTCGCGCAGGCCGCCAAGATCGCTCTGGCCAAGAAGGACAGTGGTGACCCGTTCTACACGGCCAAGCTGGCCACGGCGCGCTTCTATTTCGCGAAGCTGCTGCCCGAGACGGCGACGCTGATCCGCACCTGCCGTGCGGGCCTGGCGCCGCTGATGGAAATGGAAGAAGCTCTGTTCTGAACCGCTTGATGAACGACAAGGATGCCCCGATGAAATTCCTGTTCGCTGCTGCCCTGCTGTTGCCCGCGTTTGCGTTCGCGCAGACTTCACCCGTGGGCCTGTGGAAGACCATTGATGACGACGGCAAAACCGCGAAGTCGCTGGTCCGCATCAGCGAACAGGGGGGCACCCTCGTCGGCAGCATCGACAAGCTGCTGGACCCGAGCGCGGAGCCCAACGCGAAATGCGACAAGTGCAAGGATGACCGCAGGGACCAGCCCGTCGTCGGCCTGCAGATCATCCGCGGCGTGAAGACCGAAGGCGACGGCATCTGGGGCGGCGGCGAGATCCTCGACCCCAATAACGGCAAGACCTACCGCACCCGCTTGAAGCCGGTGGACGGTGGCAAGAAACTGGAGATGCGCGGCTACATCGGCCCCTTCTACCGCACGCAGACGTGGATTCGCGTGGAATGAAGTGGCCCCTCGCCCAGGCTGCCGCGCTGCACGCGGGCCAGCCTGGTCGGTCCCCCGAGGGGACGGCGATGCTTGCGGCGTTGAGCCGCAAGCACATCGCCAGCCGGGCCGGCTTGGGGCGGCCCGGCGCTCGGCCCGAAGGGCAATGAACAACTGGCAAACATGGAGAAAGAAATGAGTCGATTCCAAGTCCGCAAGGTCGCCGTGCTCGGCGCCGGCGTGATGGGCGCGCAGATCGCGGCCCACCTGGTCAACTGCAAGGTGCCAGTCGTGCTGTTCGACCTCCCGGCCAAAGAAGGCCCGAAGAACGGCATCGTCACCAAGGCCATCGACGGCCTGAAGAAGCTCAAGCCCGCGCCGCTGGGCGACAGCGCCGAGGCCGCGCTGATCCAGCAGGCCAACTACGAAGAGCATCTCGACCTGCTCAAGGGCTGCGACCTCATCATCGAGGCCATCGCCGAGCGCATGGACTGGAAGCTCGACCTGTACACCAAGATCGCGCCGTTCATCGCCCCGCATGCGATCGTGGCTTCGAACACGTCTGGATTGAGCATCACCAAGCTCTCCGAAGTGCTGCCCGAAGAAATCAAGCCGCGCTTCTGCGGCATCCACTTCTTCAACCCGCCGCGCTACATGGCCCTGGTCGAGCTGATCAACACGCCGACCACGCAGCCGGAGATCCTCGACCAGCTCGAAGCCTTCGTGACCACGTCGCTGGGCAAGAGCGTCGTGCGCGCCCACGACACGCCCAACTTCGTCGCCAACCGCGTCGGCATCGCCGGCATGATGGCCACGATGATCGAGGCCGAGAAGTTCGGCCTGTCGGTGGACGTCGTCGACGACCTGACCGGCAAGAAGCTGGGCCGCGCCTCGTCGGGCACCTTCCGCACCGCGGACGTCGTCGGCTTAGACACCATGGCCCACGTCGTCAAGACGATGCAGGACAACCTGAAGGACGACCCCTTCTACTCGACCTACGCCACGCCCAAGGTGCTGGCCGGCCTGATCGAGAAGGGCGCCCTGGGCCAGAAGACCGGCGCCGGTTTCTACAAGAAGGTCGGCAAGGACATCCAGCGCCTGGACTTCGCGACCGGTGAATACGTCGCCGGCGGCAAGAAGGCCGACGAGATCGTCGCCCGCATGCTCAAGAAGCAACCGGCCGACCGCCTCAAGCTGCTGCGCGAGAGCACCAACCCGCAAGCCCAGTTCCTGTGGGCCATCCTGCGCGACAGCTTCCATTACGCGGCCGTGCACCTGAACACCGTAGCCGACACCGCCCGCGAGATCGACTTTGCGATGCGCTGGGGCTTCGGCACCACGCAAGGCCCCTTCGAGCTGTGGCAAGCTGCCGGCTGGAAGCAGGTCGCTGAATGGATCTCGGCCGACATCGCCGACGGCAAGACGCTGTCCAGCGCTCCGCTGCCGGCCTGGGTCACCGAGGGCCCCGTGGCCGAAGCCGGTGGCGTGCACACGCCGGCGGGCTCGTGGAGCGCCGCTGAAGGCAAGTTCAAGCCGCGCAGCGAGCTGCCGGTCTACAAGCGCCAGGCCTTCCCGGAAAGCCTGCTGGGCTCCGGCGCCGCCGACCCGCTGAAGTCGGGCACCGAGCTGTTCAAGAACGAGGAAGTGCGCGTCTGGACGCTGGACGGCAATGTCGTCATCGCCTCCATCACCGCCAAGCTGCACCTGATCAGCCCGGCCGTCACCGAAGGCCTGCTGAAGGCCGTCGAGATCGCCGAAGCCGACTACAAGGGCCTGGTGATCTGGTCGCCGGACGATGTGTTCTCCGCCGGCGCCAACCTCGAGAGCCTGATGCCCGTCTTCATGAAGATGGGCAGCAAGGGCATCGCGCCGGAAGAGAAGAAGCTGCAGGACATGATGCTGCGCCTGCGCTACGCTAGCGTGCCGGTCGTCGCCGCGATGCGCGGCCTGGCCCTGGGCGGTGGCGCCGAACTGGCCGTGCACTGCGCACGCCGTGTCGCCCACGTCGAGAGCTATGTGGGCCTGGTCGAAGTCGGCGTGGGCCTGGTGCCCGGCGGCGGCGGACTGACCTATATCGCCCGTCGCGCCGCCGAGATGGCCGCCGCTGGCAATGCCGGCGCCGACATCCTGGCCTTCCTGAAGGACGGCTTCCTGACCGCGGCCACGGCCAAGGTCGCGACCTCGGCGCACGAAGCCAGGAAGAACGGCTTCCTGCTCGACAGCGACATCATCGTGCCGCACAAGGACGAGCTGCTGCACGTGGCGACGGCCACCGCCATCGGCATGTCCGAAGCGGGCTACCGCCCGCCGCACAAGGCGCTGTTCCCGGTCGCTGGCCGCAGCGGCATCGCGACCATCAAGGGCCAGGTCGCCAATATGCGCGACGGCGGCTTCGTCAGCGCCCACGACTACCACCTGGCTGCGGCAATTGCCGATGTGGTCTGCGGTGGCGAGGTCGAGGCGGGCTCCCTGGTGACGGAGGAGTACCTGATGGCGCTGGAGCGCAAGCACTTCTGCGCGCTGCTCGACAACCCCAAGACGCAGGAACGCATCATGGGGATGCTGCAGACCGGCAAGCCGGTTCGAAACTAATGACATCGCGGGACAGACCGAAGCGCGTAGCGCGTAGCTCTGTCCTCGACTGACTAGGAACAAAAGTGAACCGGCTTCAACGCACTCTCGCCAAGCTGGACGGCCTGCCCGGCCCGCTGCGCGGCCCTGCGCGCAACTTCGCGCTTCGCCGTGCGGTTCCCTTCACGGGCACGGCATCGCTCGATTTCATCGCCCTCACCCCCGAGCACAGCGAGATCCGCGTCGCCAACAAGCGCCCGGTGCAGAACCACATCAAGGGCGTGCATGCGGCCGCGATGTCGCTGCTCGCCGAGACCGCCACCGGCATGGTGGTGGGCATGAATGTGCGTGACGACTGCCTGCCGCTGTGCAAGTCGCTGCAGGTGAACTTCAGGAAGCGCGCCACCGGCGGCCTGGTCGCCAAGGCGCACCTGACCGCCGCTCAGCGCTTCGCCATGGCGAACGAGACCAAGGGTGAAGTGCGGGTCGCCGTGACCGTGACCGACGAAGCCGGCATCGAGCCGATCGAGTGTGAATTTGTCTGGGCCTGGGTGCCCAAAGAAAAGCCCCAGGCTTAAGTAAAGGAAAGACCATGAGCAAGCAAGTCCAAGACGCCTACATCGTCTCCGCCACCCGTCTGCCCATCGGCAAGAGCGGCCGCGGCTACTTCAAGAACACGCGCCCCGACGAGATGCTCGTCAAGGTGATGCAGGCCGTGCTGGCGCAGGCCCCGGGCCTGGACCCGGCGGCCATTGAAGACGCCATCGTCGGCTGCTCCTTCCCCGAAGGCGAGCAGGGCATGAACATCGCCCGCGTCGCCTCGGTGCTGGCGGGCCTGGGCCCCACCATCGGCGGCGTGACGATCAACCGCTACTGCGCCTCCGGCATCACCGCCGTGCAGATGGCCGCGGACCGCATCCGCGTCGGCGAGGCCGATGTGATGTTTGCCGGCGGCGTCGAGTCCATGTCCATGATCCCGATGGGCGGCAACAAGCCCAGCCTGTCGCCGCTGATCTTCGAGCGCGACGAGAACATCGGCATCGCCTATGGCATGGGCCTGACGGCCGAGAAGGTCGCCGCGCAGTGGAAGATCAGCCGCGAAGCCCAGGACGAGTTCTCGGTGGAATCGCACCGCCGCGCCGTGGCCGCCATGGCCGCCGGCCACTTCGACGCCGAGATGACGCCCTTCGACGTCATCGAGCGCACGCCCAACCTGGCTGACGGCACGGTCAACACCAAGACCCGCACCGTCAAGCTCGACGAAGGCGCCCGCCCCGACACCTCGCTGGAAGGCCTGGCCAAGCTCAAGCCCGTGTTCGCCGCCAAGGGCAGCGTCACCGCCGGCAACAGCTCGCAGACCTCCGACGGCTCGGGCGGCCTGCTGATCGTCAGCGAGGCCGCGCTCAAGCGCTACAACCTGACGCCGCTGGCCCGCTTCGTGTCCTTCGCCGTGCGCGGCGTGCCGCCCGAAATCATGGGCATCGGCCCCATCGCCGCCATCCCCGTGGCACTGAAGGCCGCCGGCATCACCGCTGCCGATCTGGACTGGATCGAGCTGAACGAAGCCTTCGCCGCGCAGTCGCTGGCAGTGCTGAACGACCTCGACAGCAAGGGCATCGTGCTGGACCGCAGCAAGGTCAACCCGAACGGCGGAGCGATTGCGCTGGGCCACCCGTTGGGCGCCACCGGCGCCATCCGTGCGGCCTCGGTCATCCACAACCTGCGCCGCACCGGTGGCAAGTACGGCATGGTGACAATGTGCGTCGGCGCCGGCCAAGGCGCAGCAGGCATCTTCGAAAGGCTGTAAACCATGGATCGTCGCCGCGCGCTCAAGACCACCACGGTGTTGCTCGCGGCGACCCCGCTGGCGGCCTGTACGGGCAAGTTGAAGACCTTTGCGACGTGGAAGGACGGTCAGCAGGCCGTGCTCGATCTGCTGTTCGCGCCCAAGGTCGTGCAGGACAWCCCCTGGAACCTCAGCCAGGTCATGCAGCATCTGGCCCAGAGCATCGAGTTCTCGATGCAGGGCTTCCCGGCGCTCAAGGGCGCCTGGTTCCGCTCGTCCATCGGCTCAGCGGCCTTCGCGGTGTTCAATGCGCGCGGTGCGATGAGCCACAGCCTGGACGAGCCCATTCCCGGCGCGCCGGCGCTGGATGCGTCCCAGGCGCTGAAGACCTCGGTGCAGCGCCTGCTGGATGCCATGGACGCCTTCACGCAATTCAACGGCACACTGCGGCCTCATTTCGCCTACGGTGAGCTGACCAAGCCGCAGTACGAGCGAGCCCATTTGATGCACCTGGCCAATCACTGGACGCAGTTCCACGCCAGGACAGCAACCGCTTGAGGACCCGGACATGACCATCAAAAGCTATACCGTCAACGGCGTCGCGACCCTCGAGATCGCCCGCCCCGAGAAGAAGAACGCGATCACCCAGGCGATGTACCAAGCCATGGCTGATGCGCTGCGCGCGGCCGATGCCGATCCGGCCGTGCGCGCCGTGCTGATCACCGGYCAGCCRGGCATCTTCACGTCGGGCAATGACCTGGAAGACTTCATGGCCGGCCCGACGCGGGGTGAAGATGCACCGACCTTCCAGTTCATGCATGCACTGGTGGACAGCACCAAGCCCGTGATCGCTGCCGTGACCGGTGCGGCCATCGGCATCGGTACCACCATGCTGCTGCACTGCGACTTCGTCTTCGTCGCCGACGACGCCCGCCTGGCCATGCCCTTCGTGGCCTTGGGCCTGGTGCCCGAATTCGCCTCCAGCGTCGTGCTGCCCCAGCTGATCGGCAACCGTCGCGCGGCCGAGAAGCTGCTGCTGGGCGACCCCTTCACCGGTGAGCAGGCCGTCGAATGCGGCATCGCCAACCGCGTGCTGCCGGGTTCCGAAGTGCTGAACCACGCACGCCGCATCGCCGAACGGTTCAACAACCTCGCGCCAGGAGCGGTGCGCGACAGCAAGAAGCTGATCCGCGATGCGCAACGCGACGCCGTCAAGGCCGCCATCACGCGTGAAGCCGAGATCTTCGGTGCCCGCCTGCGCAGCCCCGAGGCGATGGAGGCTTTCCAGGCCTTCTTCCAGAAACGTGTGCCGGACTTTTCCAAATTCTCCTGAAGCTTTCAAAGATCGCACTCGGCCCACTGCTGATTTGGCAGGGGCGCCGAGTCCGTGCGACGGCGCTGCGTTTGCCCGAGGCGGCCGGCCCGCGTTGGGCCGAAGGCTCGACGTTGCGGCTGCTGATCGTCGGCGACTCATCCGCCGCTGGAGTCGGTGCCGCGCATCAGGACGAAGCACTGGCCGGCCGGCTCGCTCAGGCTCTGGCAACGCGCCTCGGGCAGCCGGTGGGCTGGCAGCTCATCGCCACCAGCGGCCATCGCAGCGAGCAGGCGCTCGCGGCGTTCGAGGCGGCGGACGTGGTGCAGGCCGATGTGCTGATCACCTCCCTGGGCGTCAACGACGTTGTTGACCAGATCGCGCCTGCGCAGGCGTTGGTGGCGTTGGACCGCATCCACGCCCTTGCGACCGAGCGCGCCGGTGTGCGCCTGAGCGTGCACTGCGCGGCGCCGCCCATGCAGCGATTCCCGCTGCTGCCCCAGCCTCTGCGCTGGTTCTTCGGCCGCCAGGCAGCGCGCTTCAACGTGGCCCTGAGTTCGGCGGTCGAAGGCCAGGCATCACGCCATGTGCTGCATCTGCCCGAGGCCATGCAACGCAATGCCGTCGAGCTGATGGCCGAGGACGGCTTCCACCCCGGCCCGCGCGGCTATGCGCTCTGGGCCGAGGCGCTGGCCGATCGGGTGGTGGCGTCGTTACCTCAGCTATCGATCCACTCACCAAGTTGAGCGTTGCGGCCGCCCGGCCGTTCCTAGACTGCCCCGGCCGCAGCAACGCGGCAGCACCGGCCGCGCGAACCTGCAGACGGCGGGCTCAATAGGAGACAAAACATGCGGATCGATTTCCTCCGCCGGTGCTTGCGCCGGCTGGGCGCGGCAGCGTGCCTGCTTTTGGCGACGGCCACGGCCACGCCAGCATTGGCGGCCTTGAGCCTCACCACGCTCTACGACAGCGGCAGTTCTGCCAAGCTGCAATACCAGGTGGACACCGGCGGCGGCCTGGTGTTCAAGGTGATGGCCTATGACAACGGCGTCAGCACCCAGTCCAAGGGCGACCTTTCCAGCCTGCTCTACAACGGCGTGCAGTACGCGGACGCCAGCCGTGGCTCGCAGCTGAACTCCGGCTTTGATTACCTCTACAGCAACGTCTCGGCTGTCGACGTGCAGGCCCAGATGATCAGCAGCAGCGGTGCGGCCACGTCGGCCTCCACCGCCAACGGCGGCGTGGTCAGCGGCGGCACCTACGTCAAGATCACGGTGACCGTCTTCAGCGCCAACGGCGGCGTGCTCAAGCACTACTACATGGCCAAGAGCGGCGAGCCGCGCATCTACATGGGCACCTATTTCACCGAGGAGCCCGACACGCTGAACCTGGTGCGCTTCATCCTGCGCGTGCCCATCGCGGCGCTCTCCAAGGGAGGGCCGGCCGGCCTGCCCGGCGGCCTGGCTAGCAACGGCAGTTGGCCGCAGGACCTGCGCGGCACGGACACGACGGTCGAAGCGAGCGACGTGTTCGGTTTCTCCAGCAGCACCTCCAGCGCGGGGCAAACGCGCTCCAAGCACTACTCCAACATGCGGCTGAAGGACTGGCAGTACTTCGGCGGCCTCAACAGCGCCGGCAGCGTGGGGCTGTGGTTCTATCGGGACAACAACGAAGGCAATTCCGGCGGGCCCTTCTACCGCAGCCTGCTCAACCAGATCACCGCCACCAACAACGAGCTGACCTATATCGTCAACTATGGCGAGGGCCAGACCGAGGCCTTCCGCATGGGGGTGTTGAACAGCTACACGCTGATGTTCACCGCCGGCGGTGCGCCGTCGGCGCCGGATACGAGCTGGTTCTCGGTGATGGCGCTGGACGGTTATGTGGCTGCGTCCGGCCGCGGCACGGTGGCCGGCGTCGGTCTGTCGGGCACCGATTCGAGCTACAGCTACACGGTGGGCTTCTCCAGCAGCACGGCGCAGTACTGGGCCAGCGCCAACCTCGCCAACAACGGCTTCTTCAAAAGCACCGGCATGCGGCCGGGCACCTACACGCTCACGGTCTACAAGAACGAGCTGGCGGTCTACACCGGCAGCGTGACCGTCACGGCCGGCGGCACGACGACCTTGAACACGCTGGCGATCAACGCCGACCCTTCAGCCAAGGCGGCGCTGTGGCGCATCGGCAACTGGGACGGCACGCCAGCCGAGTTCCTGAACGGCGCCAGGCTCACGACCATGCATCCGTCGGACGCGCGCATGAGCGGTTGGGTGCCGGCCACCTTTGTGGTGGGCACGTCGAGCGCGGCCAGCGGTTTTCCGGCCTACCAATGGAAGGACGTCAACAACGCGCGCGTCATCCAGTTCACGCTGACCAGCGCCCAGGTGCAGAACCTGACGCTGCGCATTGGAACGACGGAAGACTTCAACGGCGCCCGGCCGCAGATCAGCGTCAACAACGGCAGCTGGACCTCCGCCATCCCGACCGCGCCGCCCAAGGGCTCGCGCAACCTGACGGTGGGCACCTACCGCGGCGTGAACCGGCTCTACAGCTTCGACATTCCGTCGACCGCGCTGGTGGCCGGCACCAACACGGTGACCGTCAATGTCGTCAGCGGTACGTCGGGGGCGGCCTACCTGAGCCCGGCTCTGTCTTACGACGCGGTCGACCTGATCGTGACGCCGTGACCCCTGGATCGGCGCGGGCCGATCAGGGTGCCACCAGCCTCGACTTGCCTTCGCGGTCGATGGCCACGTAGGTCAGGTTGGCCTCGGTCACCTTGACCACGTGCAGGTTCTCCGGGTCGCGCTCGGCCATCACCTCCACGTGCACGGTGACGGAGGTGCGGCCCACCCGGGTGACTGTGGCGTAAAAACTCAGCAGGTCGCCGATGGACACCGGCTGCTTGAAAACGAACTCGTTGACGGCGACGGTGGCGACGCGGCCACGCGAGATGCGGGCCGGCAGCACCGAGCCGGCGATGTCGACCTGGGCCATGATCCAGCCGCCGAAGATGTCGCCGTTGGCGTTGGCGTCGGCCGGCATGGGCATGACGCGCAGGACGAGCTGGCGGTCACCGCCGTGCGGTGTCGATGGGGCGTTTTCAGTCATGGCGGGATTGTCCCGTACAAGCTGCCGTTCAGAAGCGCTACCGGTTGTCGGCGCCCGGCGTGGCGCGAGGCGCCGTGTCACCCCGCTGCGCCTTGCGCAAGTTGGCCGCGTCGGCCTCGGCCAGGCTCCTGTCCTGGTCGCTCAGGCGGAAGACACGGATGGAGTCCCGCACCCGGCTGACCTGGCCGTTCAGCGCTGTGGCCGAAGCGGCCAGCTCCTCCACCATCGCGGCGTTCTGCTGCGTGATGGCATCCATCTGCTGCACGGCCTCGCCGACCTGGGCGACGCCGGTGGCCTGCTCGCTCGCGGCGGTGTCGATCTGCACCAGCACGTCGCTGACGCGCGACACGGCGGAGGCCACCTCGTCCATGCGCAGCTGTGCGTCACCGGCCCGGTGGCTGCCGGTCTCGACGCGCCCGCGCGATTCCTCGATAAGGGCGCGGATCTCCTTGGCTGCCGTGCCGGTGCGCTGAGCGAGGGCGCGCACCTCGGCGGCCACCACCGCGAAACCGCGGCCCTGCTCGCCGGCGCGAGCCGCCTCGACGGCGGCATTCAGGGCCAGGATGTTGGTCTGGAAGGCCACGCCTTCGATGACTTGGATGATGTCGCCGATGCGCTGCGACGAGTCGGTGATCTCCTGCATGGTGTCCGTCACGCCGTGGACGGCTTGCTGGCTGCGCTGGGCCACACCGGCGGTCTCGCGCGCAAAGCGGGCACCGTCGCCGGCCAGCTCCGAGGTCTGCCGCACGGTGCCGCTGATCTCGTCCATCGCGGCGGCGGTCTGCTCCAGGCTGCTGGCTTGGGACTCGGTGCGGGAAGACAGGTCCTGGTTGCCGGCGGCGATCTCGCGGGCGCCGTCCTCCAGGTGGATGACCTCCTCGCGCACGTCGCGAACGACGGTGCGCACGGACACGGTCAGTTGGGCCAGCGCCAGTTGCAGCTCGCCGATCTCGCCCCGGCCGCTGACCTCGACGTGCCGCGTCAGATCGCCGCCTGCCAGCAGGTTGGCGGTGGCAATCACCTGGCGCAGCGGGGCGATCCCGCTCGCGAGCAGGCCGTAGCTGGCGGCGGCGGTGCTGGCCAGGGCAGCCAGTACCAGGCCCCAGCCTGGCGCGCCGGCCCAGGCTGCGAGCAGCGGCCCGGCCGCGGCCAGCACGGCCAGCAAAACCATCTGGCCGCGCAACTCGGGCCGCAGCCAGTCTGTCAGGCGGCCCACTGTGTCGTTGCGCTTGACCACGCCGCGCCGCAGCACATGAGTCCGGCGGCCTGCGGACGCCTCAGCGCGCATGGTGGCGTAGAGCTGCTCGAAGCGGCGTACCTCGACGTCGCTGGGCTTGGTGCGCACCGACAGATACCCCACCGTGCGGTCGCCGTTTCGCACCGGCGTCGCGTTGGCTCGCACCCAGTAGTAGTCGCCGTTCTTGCGCCGGTTCTTGACGAGTGCGGTCCAGGGTTGTCCGCCCTCGATGGTGGCCCAGAGGTCGCGGAAGGCCTCCTCCGGCATGTCCGGGTGGCGCACGATGTTGTGCGGCTGGCCCAGCAACTCCGCCTGCGCGTAGCCGCTGACGGCCACGAAGCTGGGGTTGCAGTAGGTGATGCGCCCCTTCAGGTCCGTGATGGAAATGAGGGTCTGGTCGGAGGCCAGGGCGTACCCGTTCGGGGTCACCGGTTGGTTGTTGCGCATATTGGCCTCTCAGGTGGGACGGATAACCAGCCCTGGTTTTCGGCGCCAGGGGCCCAGCGTAGGCGTAGAAAGGTGCACCGCGATTGCGCTGCGTCAAAGGCGCAAGGGGTCCACCGGCAGTTCCCATGCGGAACACGCCTTCCGGCGCGCGACCGGACAATGCCGGCATGCGTTCTCTTGCCGCCCGCCTCCCTGAACCCGCCTCAGCCAGCGCTCCCCGTGGCGACTGGGGCACCGTCGGCCGCCTGCTGCCCTATCTGTGGCGCTACCGCTGGCGCGTTGCACTGGCGCTGACCTTCATGGTGGGCGCCAAGCTCTGCAATGTCGGCGTGCCCCTGCTGCTCAAGCAGCTGATCGACAGCCTGAACCTCAAGCCTGGCCAGCCCGAGGCCCTGATGGTGGTGCCGCTGGGTCTGCTGCTGGCCTATGGCGCGTTGCGGCTGTCGACGTCGCTGTTCGCCGAGGCGCGTGAGCTGATCTTCGCCAAGGCCACCGAGGGCACGTCGCGCAGCATCTCGCTGCAGGTGTTCCGGCATCTGCACGACCTGTCGCTGCGCTTTCACCTCGAACGCCAGACCGGCGGCATGACGCGCGACATCGAGCGCGGCACGCGCGCTGTGCACTCGCTGATCAGCTATTCGCTCTACAGCATCGTGCCGACGCTGATCGAGGTCGTGCTGGTGCTGACGSTGCTGGGCGTSAAGTTCGACGTCTGGTTCGCCGGCATCACGGTGGCGGCGTTGGTGATCTATATCGGCTTTACCGTCGTCGTCACCGAGTGGCGCACCAAATTCCGCAAGACGCTCAACGAGCTGGACTCGGTGGCCCACAGCAAGGCCATCGACTCGCTGCTGAACTACGAGACGGTCAAGTACTTCAACAACGAGGCCTTCGAGGCCACGCGCTATGACGAGAGCCTGGAGAAGCTGCGCCGCGCGCAGCTGAAAAGCCAGCGCACGTTGTCCATGCTGAACACCGGCCAGCAGCTCATCATCGCGTCGGCGCTGGTGCTGATGCTGTGGCGAGCCACCCAGGGCGTCGTGGCGGGCCGCATGAGCCTGGGCGACCTGGTCATGGTCAACGCCTTCATGATCCAGCTCTATATCCCGCTGAACTTCCTCGGCGTCATCTACCGCGAGATCAAGCAGGCGCTGACGGATATCGAGAAGCTCTTCGTGCTGCTGGACCGCGAGCGCGAGATCGCCGATGCGCCGGATGCCGCCGAGCTGGCCGTGGGCGGTGGCAGTGTCGTCTTCGACAACGTCCGTTTCGCCTACGACCCCGTGCGGCCCATCCTGCACGGCGTCAGCTTCGAGATCCCGGCGGGCAGGAAGGTCGCCGTCGTCGGCCCCAGCGGCTCAGGCAAGAGCACGCTGGCGCGGCTGCTCTACCGCTTCTACGACATCGATTCGGGTGCCATCCGCATCGACGGCCAGGACATCCGTACGGTGACGCAGTCCAGCCTGCGCCGCGCCATCGGCATCGTGCCGCAGGACACCGTGCTCTTCAACGACACCGTGGCGTACAACATCGCCTACGGCCGGCCGGGCGCGAGTCAGCAGGAGGTGGAAGGCGCGGCGCGTGCGGCGCATATCCATGCCTTCATCGCGGCGACACCGCTCGGCTACGACACCATGGTGGGCGAACGTGGCCTGAAGCTGTCGGGTGGCGAGAAGCAGCGCGTGGCCATTGCGCGCACGCTGCTGAAGAACCCGCCCATCCTCATCTTTGATGAAGCCACGTCGGCACTGGATTCGACCAACGAGCGAGCCATCCAGGCCGAACTGGAGTCCGTGGGCCAGAACAAGACCGTGCTGGTCATCGCCCACCGCCTGTCCACCGTCGTCGACGCGCACGAGATCCTCGTGCTGGAGCAGGGCCGCATCATCGAGCGCGGCCGGCACGACACCTTGCTGGCCAGGAACGGCCGCTACGCCGAAATGTGGCGCCTGCAGCAGTCAGCTGACTAGTGCGGCTTCTTGGGCTTCTCGAAGCTCTTGGGCCGATAGACGTTGCCGTCCCACTCGCCGTCCGTGCGACTGTCGCGCGCATCGTGCAGGGCCGACTCGCGGGCGCGGCGGATGACGCGCTCGGCCTCCAGCGCGGCGGCTCGGGTCTGGCGCTGGCGGCGGCGCCAACCGGTCAGGCGGGCGATCTGCAACTCCACCCACGATGCCAGGGCGGCCACGCCGRCATCCACCCGCGCCTGCAGCCGGTAGGGCAGGGCCATGTGGACCGCCATCGCGATGCAGACGGCAAGGCCGGTGGCTGCGAGCAGGGTCTGGAGCATGGCCTGAAGTTAACCTAAACCGACGCTTGCGGCCACCTGCAACCACCCGCGTTGGGGGGATGGTTACGCTTTCTGGTCGGCGTCTTGGCGCAGAGCCCACAACGCCAGCATGGCGTCAGGAATCTTGCGGCTGGCTTCGTCGCGCTCGGCAGCCGAGCCTTCGGCCAGCGCGCCATCCTCACCGCCCAGGGCGGCGATGGGCGCGAGCAGCTCGGCCGTTCCGGCACCGTCGAACAACGGCCCCCAGGCCTCGGGCGCCAGGTCCACGGCCATCAGGAAGCCGGCAGCCCAGTCTTCGGCGTCGGCGTACTCGGTGTCTTCATCTTCGCTGTCCCCCTCCAGTGAGGCAAAGCTGAAGATGGGCTCCCAGGCCTTGGGCGCATGCGTCCAGGCCATGGCGATGGATTGCACATGCCGCAGCATCGCCATGACGACCTTTTTGCGCTGCTTGCCGCTGGCGAAGGGCTTGGGGTCGGGCTCCTGGTCGCCGCCCCAGACCACCGGCAGCCAGGCGTCTCCAGGCAGGTCGGCCAGCTTTTGCGGCGACAGCAGCAGGCCAGTCAGATAGCCGTCCAGCGCCTCGATGTTCATCGCGCTATCGGTGGGCAGCACCGAGAGCAGCTCGTCCAGGTCGTCGAGCTCCTCGTCGGACAGCGGCCGGTTGTCGGAGGCGGGGTTGTATTGGGGGTACTGCATGGGAGTCGTCCTTTGCCTCGCGAGTTCAGCCGTGGCGGCCGTGGCGGCTCTTGGGCTTCTTGTTGTCGATTTCGGCGATCTGTGCCTTCAGCAAGGCCATCAGCACGCGGGCGTTCTGCTCCGTCATGACGATGACGCTGCTGGGCTCGATGCCGTCGATGGGCGTCTTGGGCGTGACCATGGCGTCCACCTTGAACATGATCTGGCCGTGCTGGTTGGCGGACGCGGCCTTGAACTTCTGGATTTCGATTTGATGGGTCTTCATGGGGCGTGCCGGACGAATGAGGAGACCGGCAGGCCGCCATCTTGCCATTCCGGGCGGCGAGACTTAAGGTGGCGCATGGCAAGGCCTGCTCGACTCGAGATCGCTGGCGCCGTCTATCTGATCGGCGCCCACTGCCCGTTCGAGAGCGGGCAGCAGGCTTTTGTCGACGAAGCCGATCGTGCCGAAATGCGTGCCTTGCTGGCCCAGGCCCTGCACCGTTTCGACGCCCAGGCCCTGGCCTACGCCCTGCTGCCCGACCATTACCACCTGCTGCTGTTCACGCGCCGCGCCAATCTGTCGCAGCTGATGCGGCATGTGAACGGCGTCTACACCCAGCATCACCAGCGCCGCCACGGCTTCAGCGGCTCGCTGTTCCAGGGGCGTTTCCATGCCGTGCTGGTCGACCGCGAGCGCCATCTGCTGGATGCCTGCCGCTATGTCGACCTCAACCCGGTGCGCCTGCGCCTGGCGCGTGGCGCGGCGGATTGGGCTGGCTCGAGCTTCCGCGCCCTGGCCGCCATGGAAGCCGCGCCCGAATGGCTGGACGTCGATGGCCTGCACAGCCATCTGCTGGGGCGCCCGGCGACGACGCCGGCCCAGCATCGCCTGGCCGGCGAACGCTATGCCCGCCTGGTCGCCTCCGAGCCTGGCTTGCAGCTGTGGCCCGGGCGTCTGCGTGAACAGATCTTCCTCGGCGACGCCGACTTCGCCGCGCGCATGCGGGCCGCCGCCGTTGCGCCCCGTCGCGTGGCCCGCACGGGCTTTGGCGAGTGGCTGAAGCGCGCCGGCGGCATCCGTGAGCAGGCGCTGTGGCTGGCCCATGCCGAGGGCGGCGTCGCGATGACGGATCTGGCGGGCCAGCTCGGCCTGTCCGTATCGCGCATCAGCCGACTCATCGCTGCCGCCGAGCGAGCCGTCTGATGCTCAGACGCCGGGCATTGCTGCTGGCCGGCCTGCCGGTTCCCGCATGGGCGCAGGCCTATGCCGGCCCGCTGTTCGATGCTCATCTGCACTACAACGACGACGCCCAGGCGCTGCATCCACCGGCCGATGTACTGGGCCGCATGGCCCGCGCGGGCGTGCGCGGTGCGTTGGTCAACAGCCGGCCCAACGACGGCACGCTGCGTCTCGTCTCTGAGCCGGGGCCGCAATGGGTGCCCTTCATCCGCCTGTACCGCGACCGGGCCGACTACACCGGCTGGTTCGCCGACGACAGCATTCGGCTGATGGTGCTGGAACTGCTGAAGCGCGGCAGCCCGGCCGGGCCCTTCCGCGGCCTGGGTGAGTTCCATCTCTACGACAGCGCCAATGCCGATGGGCCGACCGCCATCGCACTGATGAAGCTGGCGCGCGAGCGCGGCCTGACCGTGCTGGCTCACGTGGACGATGTGGCGGTCGACAAGCTGCTTGGCCACGCGCCCGGCATGTCGCTGATCTGGGCCCACACTGGCATTTCCGGCGAGCCCTTGCCGCGCGTGAAGGAGCTGCTAGCCAAGCACGCGGGTCTGCGCGGCGAGCTGTCCTACCGGCCGGGCATCACGTTTGACGGCAAGCTTGGCGACGACTGGCGCGCACTGATGACACAGCACCCGGGGCGCTTCCTGATCGGCTCCGACACCTGGGTCCCCCAGCGTCTGCAGCACTACGAGGGCCTGTTCGCCGAGTACCGCGGCTGGCTCGGGCAGTTGCCGTCTGAGGTGGCTCAGCGCATCGCCTGGCGCAACGCGGCCGAGTTGTTCGCCCTCCAAGCTGCTTGAACGGCGCAAGGCCGCCATGACTTCTGACAGCCCCCGTCGTGGCAGCGGAGGGCGCTAAGCTGGCGGCCCTGCCAATCGGCATCACTTCGGGAGACGCCCATGCGCCGCTTCGTCCTGACCGCCTTGCTGCTGGCCAGCTCCGCCTGGGCCGCCGACATGAGCCCACCGCCGGAGATCAAGCCTGCCGCGGCCGATCCACTGGCCACGCCACGCCGCCTCATCGCGGCCAAGGACTGGGCAGGCGCCCTGGCCGCGTTGCGCACCGAGCCCCAGGCCGGCAATGCCGACTGGCACAACCTGATGGGCTATACGCTGCGCAAGCAGGCCACGCCGCAGTTCACCGAGGCCGAGGCCCAGTACCTGCAGGCACTGCGCATCGACCCCAACCACCGCGGCGCCAACGAATACCTGGGCGAGCTCTATGTGATGAAGGGCGAGCTGCCCAAGGCGCATGAGCGCCTGGCCGTGCTGGAGAAGCTCTGCCCGGCCGGTTGCGAGCAGCGCGAGCACCTGCAGCGTGCCATCGCGGCGGCCAAGTAACAGCTTGCAGCCCGCGCCAGAGCCAGGTGGCCACCCCCTAGGATGCGCGCCATGCTGAAGTTCCTTCTCCAACGCCCCTGGCTCGCCGCCCTCGTGGGCGTGCCGTTGGCGATCCTGCTGCTGGGTGCCATCGTGGCGGCGCTGATCTGGGCGCAGCTGCCGGCCCTTGATGCGCTGACCGACTACCAGCCCCACCAGCCGCTGCGCGTGCTCAGCGAGGACGGCCAGCTGCTGGGCGAGTTCGGCGCCGAGCGGCGGCGCTTCGTGCCGCTGAAGGACATCCCAAAAGCCCTGCAGGACGCGTTGCTGGCCGTCGAAGACAGCGACTTCTACGTGCACTCCGGCATCGACTACAGCGGCATCGGCCGCGCCATGCTGCACAACATCCTGCACCCGACGCGGCTGCAGGGCGCGTCCACCATCACGCAGCAGCTGGCCCGCAACATCTTCCTGAGCAACCGGCAGACCTTTGCGCGCAAGGCCCAGGAGGGACTGCTGGCCATCAAGATCGAGAGAAACCTGAGCAAGGATCAGATCCTCGAGATCTACATGAACCAGATCTCGCTGGGCAACAAGGCCTATGGCTTTGGCGCCGCGGCCGAGCGCTATTTCGGCAAGCCGCTGGACAAGCTCAACACCGGCGAGATTGCCGTGCTCGTCGGCCTGCCCAAGGACCCCAACCGCCTCAACCCGGTTCTCTACCCTGAGCGCACCAAGCGTCGCCAGGCTGTCGTGCTGGGACGCCTCGTGGCGGTGGGCCAGATCACGCAGGCCCAGGCCGACACCGCGCGCGAGAAGCCGCTGGACGTGCGCCGGCCCAAGCGCCTCTCCGGCGTCGCCGACCATGCCGCCGAGCAGGTGCGTGCCGAGATGGTGACGCGCTTTGGCGAGGAGGCCTACACGCGCGGCCTGACCGTCTACACGACGCTGCGCTATGCCGAGCAGGCGGCTGCGCAAGAGGCGCTGCGCCATGCGCTGTTCGAGCTGGAGCGCCGCCAGCCTTTCCGCGGCCCCGAGGCGACCGTCGAGCTGCCTGAAGGCGAAGACTTCGACGATGCCCTGGAGGCCGCCTTCGACGCCCACGCCGACCTCGGCGAGCTGCGCACCGCCGTGCTGCTCAAGGTCGACAAGAGCGCGGCCGAGCTGGTGATGGCCGACGGCGAGAAGATCAGCTTGAAGGGCCAGGCGCTGCGCCCGCTGCAGAGCCTCAAGCGCGGTGCCGTGCTGCGGGTGATGGAGTCCGGCAAGCAGTGGCAGCTCAGCCAGACACCGCAGGCCGAAGGCGCCGTCGTCACGCTGGACCCGGCCACCGGCGCCATCCGCGCCCTGGTGGGCGGCTTCGACTTCGCCCGCAACCAGTTCAACTCCGCCACCCAGGCCTGGCGCCAGCCGGGCTCGGCCTTCAAGCCCTTCATCTACTCGGCCATCATCGACCAGGGGGCCTGGGCCGGCACCCTGGTCAGCGACCAGCCCGTCGAGGTTGGCGACTGGTCACCGCGCAACTACGACGGCCAGTACGAGGAGGCGCTGACGCTGCGCCAGGGCCTGGCCCGCTCCAAGAACATGGTCACCATCCACCTGGTGCAGGCCCTGGGCCCGCAGCGCGCTCGCGCCTGGGCGGCGCGCTTCGGCCTGGACGAGGACAAGCAGCCGCTGAACCTGACCATCGCCCTGGGCACCGGCTCCGTGACGCCGCTGCAGATGGCCCAGGGTTACGCCGCCTTCGCCAACGCCGGCCAGCTGCCGACGGCCTGGCTCATCGACCGCGTGCAGGACGCGCAAGGCGCCGTGCTGTGGAAGGCCGAGCCGCCAAAGATGAGGACGGCTGTCAGCCCGCGCAATGCCTTCATGACCTCGCAACTGCTCGCCGCCGTCGCGCGCGAAGGCACGGGCGCGCGGGCCAGCAGCCTGCTCGGCCGCTGGGACCTCTATGGCAAGACCGGCACGACCAATGACGCCGTCGACGCCTGGTTCTGCGGTTTCCAGGCCACGCGGGCCGGTGCCGTCTGGATCGGCTATCCCCAGCCCAAGTCCCTGGGTGAGCGCGAAACCGGTGGTGGACTGGCCCTGCCGGTCTGGGTCGCGACCATGGCCGTGGCCTTGAAGGGCCAACCCAGCACCCAGCTGGCACCGCCGGACGAGGGCCTGGTGCAGCAGGACGGCAACTGGTTCTACTCGGAGTTCGCCGGCGACATGGCGATCGCGCGCATCGGCCTGCCACCGGCCCCGCCGCGCGTCGATGAGGCTGCGTCCGAGCCCGCGCCGTCGGCGCCGCCGATCAACCAGTAGCGACCAGCGGCCTCATTGCCCGGCCGGCGGCTCCCAGAGCTCGACCTTGTTGCCATCGGGGTCCATGACCCAGCCGAACTTGCCGTACTCCGAGTCCTGCGGTTCGCCGACGACGTTGCAGCCTTCCACGCGCAGGGCCGCGAGCAGGCCGTGCAGGTCGGCGACGCGGAAATTGATCATGAAAGCCGCGGTGCTCGGCGCAAAGTAGCCGGTGTCGGCCTTGAAGGGGCACCAGTTGGTGCCACCCGCGCCGCCCGGGTTGTCGGGCGTCGTCCAGGGGAAGGTGACGCCGCCCCAGGCCTCGACGGGCAGGCCGAGGTGCTTGCCGTACCACTCGGCCAGGGCCTTGGGGTCGGGCGATTTGAAGAAGATGCCGCCGATGCCGATCACGCGTTTCATGCGAGCTCCTGAAGTGGCACGATTTCAGCACGCGATGGGGTGCTTGCGCATCAGCCCTGATACGGCCCCTTGACCTCGCCCCAACCCCATTTGGGCATGGTCGCGTCGGCGTCCACCGTCACGCCAGGTTGTGAATTGAGAACAGCCAGACGCGAGCCCCATTCAAGGTAGCCCACCAGCGCGGAGCGGAACTCGGGGTCATCGGGCATGCCGAGCTGATCGGCCGTGTCCAGCAGCAGTGCGACCCAGGCGCGGCGCTGTTCCTGGCTCAGATGGCGGTCGAGATGCTGGCGCACCATGTGCGGATGGCCGCCATGCTCGGCCGAATAGGTGGCCGGCCCGCCCAGCACCTCGGCGAGGAAGGCGGCCACATGAGCCGGATGCTCGCCGTTCATGTGGGCAAAGACGGGCGCGAGCAATGCGTCGTCCTTGACCCGCTGATAGAAGCGCTCGGTCAGCCGTTGCAGCGCGGGCAGGCCGCCCAGCCAGTCGTAAAGGGTGGGGATCGCGGGATCGCTCATGGGGGTGAGGGCAGTGTGGATGCGCTGGACGTGGGGTTGGCCGTGACCTTCACAAGTCGGTGTTTGCCCGCGGTCAGCCACAGCGCAAACGCCAGCTCGCCCACCAGGACCGGCAGCATGACGGCCGGGAACAGCTGCCTGGCGAACGCCGGTGCCAGCAGCAGCGCGAAGCTGTTGAGCAGATAGGCCAGGCCCGCCAGCAGCAGCAACCAGCCCAGCAGTCTTGGCACCACGCTGCTGCGGGCGATCAAGGCGCCGCGGATGACGCAGGCGAAGCCGAAGAAGATCAAGCCGATGCCGAAGCCCTGGCTGTGCAGTTGCACGGCCAGCATCGCCAACGCCTCGCGCTGGCCCGGCGGGAAGGCGGCCACGGTGGCGGGCCCCGTCAGCAGGTCCAGTGCCGCGAGCAGTTGCACACGGTTGGCGACGAGCACGGCCGTCTGCACTAGGTTCAGGCCGGTCGCGGTCAATGCCAGCGGCTCGTTGATGGGCCGCAGCAGCCGCCACAGCATGACGATGACCGGCAGATCAAGCACCTGCATCAGCAGGTCTGCGCCCAGGCCCAGGCGCCACAACTGCGGGTGGGCGGCGATGCGCTCGGCCGTCGCGGCGGCATCGCCGGCAACGACGAGGCTGCCGCGCACGAAGGCTTCGCTCCACAGCCCGAGCGCAATGATGGCGAGGTAGCAAAGCCCGGAGATGCGCAGTTCGCGCGAGCTCACGCTGATCATGCCGGCCTCACGGCATGCCAGGCCCAGCGGGCCGTGCCGCGCACCAGCCAAGACAGGCCGGCGATGATGCCGCCGACCAGCGTTGGCAGCACGGCGCCAAACGTCCAGCTCATGCCGAGCGCGAAGCCGAACAAGCTTTCCGGGCGATGGGCCGGCAGCAGCACCGCAAGCAGCAGCAGGCCGAAGAAGATCGCCTCGGTCAGCGCCTGGAGCTGGAGGCTGAAGGCCAGCGACAGTGCTGCGCCGGTCAGCAGGGGCAGCGCGAAACCCAGCGCGATTGGCGCCCAGTCCTGCATCGTTGCCGGGCGGCGCGGCAATCGACCAGCCGCCCAGGCGGCCAGGGCCGGCAACAGCAGCAAGCCCCAGGCGTTGGACAGGCCCGGCAGATCGGGACGCTGCAGCAGATGGTGACTGACGATGCCGCCATGAAGGGCCTCCCAGCCAAGATGCAGGATTTCGGCGAGGCCGGCGAGGGCGGCGAGCGCCAGGCGCGGTGGGGTGATGTAACGCATCCGCCGGAGTGTGGCCGAGGAGATGCGTGGCGGCGGCACGGGCTGCGACCGGCGGCAGGGGCGGGGCGGTCAGCTGCAATGCCGGCCGACAGTCGGCAGGGTGATTAACGGAAGCAACGCCGGGTAACAGCTGTCGGGCTCACCCGGCTCTAGAGTCGAGGCCTTTACCACGACCGAAGTCCCAGCCCATGCGCCATCGCCTTTTGAGCGTTTCCGTTCCGACTCTGCTGGCCTTGCTGCTCGCGGGCTGTGCCGCGGTGCGCGACGGGCGTGAGGCACGCGGGCGGGACGGGCGTGACGCGCACATGGCTCAGGCGCCGTCGGTAGCGGGCGTGGCGGAGGAGAGCTTCGGCAAGCCGGCCTGGGGACGCAAGGGCGAGTTCTCGCTGAGCGGCCAGCGCGTGCGCTACGAGCGCGGCGCCGAGCGGCTGGCCTTGTTCGAGCCTTTGCCCGCCAGTCTGCGCACGCCGCTGAACTTCAGCTGGCAGGGGCCGGGGGGCGAAAGCTCGACTGTCTGCGAGGCCTGGACATCGGAGTCCAGCGCCAATGGCCGCCTGACGGACAGCAAGCCCTGGGTGCTGAGCTGCCGCTGGGGCAGCGCGCCAGCCGCCATGCTGCAGATCGGCGAAGGCCAGATGCGCCGCGGCAAGCTCAGCCGCGAAGGTGCCTACCGCCGCGGCGAGCTGACGGTGGGGCTGCGCTCAGTGCATCTCCACGAAGGCAGCGCGCAGCCGCAAACAGTGGCCACGGGCTACGAGATGCTGCACCAGGGCACCGTCGTCGGCAGCCTGGACCTGAGCGGCAGCCAGCCGCGGCTGCGCCGCCCCGACCCGGCCACGCCGCTGGGGCGGGCCGTCACGGAGGCGGCCCTGGCCCTTGCGCTCGCCTGGGAGCCGAGCTGACGGGGTCAACGCCTGGTGCGGCGCGTCATCGACAGCGCGAGAAAGCCGGCCAGCACCAGTGGCAGGCTTCCCGGCAAGGGYAGCTTCTGTTGGACGATGAAACCGTTGAACCACATGGTGTTGACGGAGTCGGTGAGCACGAAGTTGATGTCGGCCCCGAGGGTCTGGCCGGGGTTGAACGAGCCCAGGGCGAAGGCCGCGAGGCTGTCGCCGGCACCCACGCCGAACACCGGGTTCAGCGCCGCGAAGCTGATGTCGGTGTCGGTGAGCTTGATGAAGCGGTCCTCGTTGTCGGCCTCGGCCGTGAGATTGCCCTGGCGGAACAGGCCGCCGGCGTTGTCCCATTGCATTGCGTTTGCGTCGACCGGCTGGCCGTTGACCCATTGCGACGTCGCGATGAAGAACAGCGGGCCTGTCGCGAAGGCGTTGTTGTTGGTCCAGTCGAGCGGCGTGACCCAGCGTGACGTGCCATTGYCGAGATTGGTGATGAAGGGGCCGCCGGTCTGGTTGGTACCGATGGAACCGATCACCTCGTAGGGCGCGGCCAGCAGCAGCGTGGGGGCGAACAGCAGCGCAGCGAGCCAGAGCCGTGCGCGGTGGAGGAGGGAGATCATGGCAATCCTTTCCTGGAGGCGGGGCGAACGGACGTTGCGCCGCGGCCGGATCGGGGTCAATCCGTGCCGCGCCAGCTTCCACCCCTTTAAGGGGGAAGGCGGCTGCCGATTGGGGAAGTCAGCCGTCCATGCCTGGCAGCTTGCAGGCTGCCAGTCCTTCGTCAGGCGTCGCGCAGTGCGCAGGCACTACGCTCGGTCCTGACTCAGCTTCAGCGTCGGCACGCGGCGGCGCAGTGTCTGCGCCTTGACGATGCTGGAGCTGGTCTGGGCGCAATCGGCCAGCCTGTCCAGGGCCTGGTCGAGGTGTCCGATGTCGCGCAGCGCCAGGCGCAGCACGAAGCAGTCGTCGCCGGTGACCTTGTCGCACTCCAGCGCCTCGGGCATGTCCTCGATGCGCTGCTGCACCTGGGCCAGCGCACCGGGCATGGGTCGCACGCGCACGATGGCCTGCAGCGTGAAGCCCAGGGCCAGTGGGTCGATGTCGATGGTGAAGGCGCGGATCACGCCGCGTTCGCGCAGGCGCGCCAGCCGCTCCGAGGTGGCGGGCGGCGACAGCCCAATCGCCTCGGCCAGGTCCTTCAGCGGCGCACGGGCGTCGGCGGCCAGGGCGGCCAGCAGCAGGCGGTCGATGTCGTCGATCATGATTAGGTTCGAATGGATAAGTGCCGTCGTTGATTCTGCCGAAGCATCAGATTGCCGTCTTTAATGCATATATCGGCCGGGCTGACCTTGAAACAATGGCATTCCTCGTCATTGCAAGGAAGCACCGTGTCTCCCACCACCCGTGGCGCCCTCGAGATGGGCAGTGCGATGAGCCTGCTGGGCTCGATCGGTTACTTCGTGCTGCTGTCCGGCCTGGCGCCGCTGGACGTCGTGTTCTGGCGCTGCGGCTTCGGGTTGCTGACGTTGGCGCTGATCTGCACGGTGCTGGGTCTGTGGCGCCGGCCGAGCGCGCGGGAGCTCGGGCTGGCCGTGCTGGGGGGCGTGGCCATCGTGCTGAACTGGGTGCTGCTGTTCGGCGCCTACGGCCGGGCCTCGGTGGCCGTGGCCACGGCGGTCTACAACCTGCAGCCCTTTTTGCTGATGGGCCTGGGCGTGGTGTTCTTCGGCGAGCGGCTCAGCCTGGCGCGGCTGGCCTGGGTGGCCCTGGCCTTTGTGGGCATGGTGCTCATCGTGCAGGCACGGCCGAGCGCCGGCTATGTCGGCGGCAACTTCGGGCTGGGCGTGGCGATGGCCCTGGGTGCCGCGGCGCTGTGGGCGGTGGCGGCCGTTGTCGCCAAGCGCTTGAGCGGCATGTCCGCCCCGCTGATCGCTCTGATCCAGGTCGCCGTGGGCCTGCTGATGCTGGCGCCCTTTGCCGACTTCGGCCATTTGCCGCAGACGGCACTGGGCTGGATGCCGCTGGTGGTGCTGGGCGTCGTGCACACCGGGCTGATGTACGCGCTGATGTATGCCGGCGTGCAGCGCCTGCCGACGGCCCTGCAGGGCGGCCTGTCATTCCTCTACCCGGTGGTCGCCATCCTCGTGGACTGGCTGGCCCTGGGGCACGAACTGGCGCCGCTGCAGTGGCTGGGCGCGGCGGCCATCCTGCTGGGGGCCGCGGGATTGTTCGTTGGGCCTGTTAGCCCTGCGGCGATGGGTCGCGTTGTGGCCAGAAGGGCCGCAGGCACGACAGCAAACCGCAAGCTGGGTTGATACCCAGCGAGGATTTGCAACACAGCATGCGGCCCTTCTGGCCACAACCCTTCGGGAAGGCCCGCCGCAAGKGGCCACTCGTTGTTGCAGCCCTGGCCCGCACATGAGTGCGGGCTGCACGCTGCGTCTAGATTGGCCCCTTGCGGCGGGCCTTCGCGGCCCATCGCCGCAGGGCTAACAGGCCCTACTTCTCGGCCAGCGCCTTCAGGTTCGCCAGCCCCGCGTCGAAATCCGGCCCGACCATCTTGTCCATGAACAGGCCCATCCAGCGGTAGACCGGGTTGCTGCCCATGTCGCCGTCCATCGACCACGTCACCTGGGTGGCACCGCCGTTGGTCTCGAGGCGGAAATCGCCGGTCGAGGTGGTGCCGAAGTCGGGGAAATAGAGCTCATAGCCCAGGCGCTTGGGCGCCTCGGCCGTCGTGAAGGTCATGCGACCATCGCCCTGGCTCTTGCTCTTCCAGGCCCAGACGGCGCCGGCGCCCGAGGCGGGGCCGCTGTATTCGATGGCCATGGCCGGATCGCGCTGGTTCCAGGCGCTCCAGGCTTTCCAGCTGCGCGGATCGGCAACGAGGGCGTAGATCTTGTCCGGCGCGGCGTTGATCTTCACCGTACGCGAGAGCGTGTACTTCGGCGACAGCATCAGCCCGCCGCCCACGCACAACACCAGCAGCGCGACGATGGCGATCAGCAGGACCTTGAGCACTTTCATCGGGAGTCTCCCGGGGTGTTGACGTGGCCGCACTGTGGGCGCCCCGCACTGGTCACACAATCCGCACAACTCCTTCCTACAAGCTCATGACGAACTCCGCCGACCTCGCCTCCGTGTACGCCGAACAAGGCTATCTCGTCATCCCCGGCTTCAAGACGGCCGCCGACATCGCCGCGCTGCGCCAGCGCGCCCTTGACATCGTCGATGCCTTCGATCCCGGCGAGCAGCGCCCCGTCTTCACCACCGAAGAGCAGCAGCGCCATGTCGACGATTACTTTCTCGACAGCGGCGACCAGATGCGCTGCTTCTTCGAGGAGGAGGCCTTCGATGCCGAGGGCCGGCTGCGCGTCGACAAGGCCCTTGCCATCAACAAGATCGGTCATGCGATGCACGACCTCGACCCGGTCTTCAGCGCCTTTTCCAAAGGCCAGGCGCTGCGCGGCGTGGCGGCCGAGCTCGGGCTGAAGCAGCCGCAGGTCTGGCAGAGCATGTTCATCTTCAAGCAGCCCGGCATCGGCGGTGAGGTGCGCTGGCACCAGGATGCCAGCTTCTTCGAGAGCGACCCCATCACGGTGACCACCTTCTGGTTCGCGCTGGAGGATGCGACGCTGCACAACGGCTGCCTGTGGACCGAGCCCGGCGGCCACAAGGGCGAGCGCGGCGTGCTGCGCGAGCGCTTTGTGCGCGAGGGCCGCAAGGCCTGGATGGAGCAGATCGACGCGACGCCCTGGCCCGCGGCGGACTCCCGGCAAGCCATTCCGCTGGAGGTCGAGGCGGGCTCGCTGGTCGTCTTCCATGGCCTGTTGCCGCATTACTCGGCGGCCAACCGCTCCGATAAATCGCGCCATGCCTACACGCTGCATGTGACGGACGCGGCCAGCCGCTATTCACCGCGCAACTGGCTGCAGCGTGACGGCACGTTGCCGGTGCGGGGTTTTTAAGCCGCGCCCTCACAGCGGTCACAAGTACATACACCCCAAGCCCTTTGTCCTACAAGGCGAAGGAGCTTGCACCGGCATGGCGTGCCGCCAGGTCACCTCACAGTCGGCTCCATCGCAAACGTCGACAACGACGACCGGAGGCCGACATGAAATTCCCGAAATCGATGCACGCCGAGGGCTGGGCCAACCACCTGGAGGAGACCAAGCCCGAGCATCTGCCCGACGCGCTGAAGGCCGGTGGCTCCGCGCCTCTGCACGCCGCCAAGGTCCCCCCCGTCGGCGCGGCGCGATTCAAGCCGACCGGCGTTGGGGCCAAGGTGTCGGCGACGACGCCGCTTCATGCCGAAACGCCGCGTGTCGAGCCGGTTCACGCCCGACCCCAGCCCGCCACCGCATCGCTGCAGCGTGACCGGCAGATGAACTGGATGATCCCCGCCGGTGCCGGCGCCGCCCTCATCGCCGCTGTGGCCATCTGGGCCATGAACCGGCCGAGCGAGGCACCTGTCGCGCCGCCCGCCATCGTGGTTGGCAGCGCCGAGCCACAGACCGAAGTTGCCGCCGCCACCCCGGCGCCGGAGACACCGGCCGCGTCACAGGCAGAGGACAGCACGACGACCACCGTCGCTGCTGCGCCAGCGCCTGCTGAGCCTGCAGCGACCACTCGTCTGGGCCCGCCGGTGACGACGACCCGGCCGGCCGCTGACGCCCCCGCTGTGGTGGCTCAGGCGCCGGCGCCCGCGGCGCGACCCGACATGGTGTTGCGCGGCGCGCCGACCAGCCCGGCTGCAACCCTGCCGCCACCGACGACCGTGGCCGCCGCGCCAGCGAACGCCCAGCCGCTTAGCGTACCGCCTGGCTCGGCGCCCATCGTGATGCCGCCCACCGCGGCCGGCCCGGCCACGGCGACGACGCCCCAAACCATGCCGCCCGCTACGCCGCCACTGGCCTCGGCAACGCCTGCTGTGCCTGACACGGTCGCCGGCTCGATGGCGCCTGGCACGTCGCCTCAAGCCCAGGCTCAAGCGCAGCCGCAACCTCCGCAGCAGCTCCTGCCGACAGCCGAGGACAGCGGCATCACGGCCAAGGTGCGCATAGCTCTCTCCGCCGATTCAACGCTGGCCGCTGTGCCCATCGTTGTCAGCACCGACCATGGCGTCGTGAAGCTGGAAGGCCAGGCACCCGACACCCAGACCCGTGAGCGGGCCACTGTCGTCGCGTCCTCAACGGGTGGCGTGAAGGCCGTCGACAACCGCTTGACGGTGCCGCCGGCAGCGGTGGTGAGCCAGGCGCCGACAAGCCAGCAATAAGCGATCCGCGCCAATGACAAAGGCGCCCTTCGGGGCGCCTTTTGCGTTTGCGTTGTGGGGCTGGGTTCAGTGGCAGTGCTGGCTGCGGGCGGGCGCCAGTTCGGCATCAATCAGCGCTTCCTCGGTCAACTCGCGGGCGGCCTCGAGCTGCTGGCAGAGTTCGCTGATGCCGTCGTCCCGGCCGCCAGTGACTGCTGGCAGCGGCGCCGCGGCAATCTCGGTGGGCAGGTCAGCCAGGGCGCCGATGAGCTGGAACAGCAGTTCCAGGCTGGCTTCACCGTCCTGCGGCAGGTCGCGCGCGGCACCCAGGCTGCGGGCCAGATACCAGCAGGCTTCGGCCGCGTTGTCGCAGGCCTGGGCCTTGAGTTCAAGGGCGCGATTCCGAGCTTCAGCCTCATCGCGTTCACGATAGGCCTGGGCGATCTCATAGGCACCCAGATCCGCCGGGACGGCATCGTCAAGCGAGAGCGCGGCAAAGTCGAGTTCGTGGGCCATGGGTACTGCGGTGTTCGTGAGACAGGGCCATCCTAACGGCGGGCCGGCCCGGCAAGTGCCCCCTCACCTCGAGCGGCGTGAAGCAATCGCCGGAACTAAGTCACTATTCAACGCTTCTTCGTGGGACGGGTCCAGCCAGTCAATGCAACTTGTTTGCCGCGGGCGACAGCGAGGTCACCGGGAGTAACGTCCTTGGTGATGGTGGAACCACCGCCAATGGTGGCGCCATTGCCGATCTTGATGGGCGCCACCAGCACGCAGTTGGAGCCGACATGAACGTCATCGCCGATCGTTGTGCGGTGCTTGTTGGCGCCGTCGTAGTTGGCCGTGATCGAACCCGCGCCATAGTTGACACGCTCGCCCACGGTGGCGTCGCCCAGATAGGCCAGGTGGTTGGCCTTGGCGCCCTTGGCCAGCGTCGAGTTCTTGACCTCGACGAAGTTGCCGATGTGCACCTCGGCGCCCAGTTGTGCGCCGGGCCGCAGGCGGGCGAAGGGGCCGATCAGCGCACCCTCGCCAACGCTGGCGCCCGCTGCTTCACCGTCGATGTGGGTGAACTCGTGGATGCGTGCGCCGGCGGCGATGGTCACGTTGCGGATCACGCAGTTGGCGCCAACGCGCACGCCATCGCCCAGGCTCACCTCGCCCTCGAAGACGCAGTTCACGTCGATCTCGACGTCCTGGCCGTGCGTCAGCGTGCCGCGCAGGTCGAAGCGGGCCGGGTCGGCCAGGCGCACGCCGGCGCGCATCAGGCCTTCCGCCTGGCGGACCTGGAAGGCGCGTTCGAGCTGGGAGAGCTGCACGGGGTCGTTGACGCCCAGCACCTCGATCTCGCTGTGGGCCTTGATGCCCAGCACGGGCAGGCCCTCGGCGACGGCCATCGCGACGATGTCGGTCAGGTAGTACTCGCCCTGGGCATTGTTGTTGGTCAGCTGGCCGACCCAGCGCTTGAGCGCTGCAGTGGGCGCGGCCATCATGCCGCTGTAGCCCTCGTGGACGAGGCGCTGCTCAGGCGTGGCGTCCTTGTGCTCGACGATGGCGAGCACGCCGCCGTCATCGGGGTCGCGGATGATGCGGCCGTAGCCGGTGGGATCGGCGAGGTCGACCGTCAGCAGCACCAGGGCGTGGCCGGCGCAGGCGTCGATGAGAGCCTTGGCCGTGGTGGTTTCGATCAGGGGCACGTCGCCGTTCAGGATCAGCGTGGTGCCTTCACCCAACAGCGCCGGCACGACCTGCTGGATGGCGTGGCCGGTGCCGAGCTGGGGCATCTGGCGCACGAAGGAGATGCCGTCAGCCGAGACGGCCGCCTCGACCTGGTCGGCGCCATGCCCGGTGATGACGATGCGCGCGCTGGCGGCCAGGGGCTCGCAGCTCTTCAGCACATGAGCCAGCAATGAGCGGCCGGCGAGCTTGTGCAACACCTTGGGCGTTGCGGACTTCATGCGGGTGCCCTTGCCCGCCGCCATGATCACGATGTTGAGCGCCATGCCTGCCTTGCGACTACGTTTGAACGAAGCCGCGATTATGGGCAGGCGGGGCGCTGTTCCCTGCTGTCCTCGCCGCTAGCGGACGGCTTGCACGGAGACGCGATGCGATTTCGGGTTGACCTTGGGGAACTCGGCCATGGCCGCGTCGAACAGCGGCGTCAGCAGGGCGTCGCTGCCCATGGTCACGCCCTCGTTGCTGGCATGGGTCTCGAACAGGGCCTCGCCGCTGGCGCGGTCACGCATCAGCAGGGCCACGGCGCGGTCGTAGCGGCGATCGAAGAACGGATCGTGACGCCAGCCAAAGCCGCTCCAGCCTGGCACATAGCCATAGCGCGGCGAAATGAGGCGGCCGCGCCAGCGCCACCACAGCGGGTCATCCCAGGGCACGGGGTCGTAGGCGGTGACGCGGGCGCCCAGCGTGACGAGCACGTCAGCGCTCTTCGCATCGGCGGCAGGCCTGAAGCCGGCCTTTTCCAACGCGGCCTTGGCGGCGTCTTCCAGCGTGGCCTGGCGCTTGGCGGCTTCCTCGCTCTGCTGCTGCGAGGGCAGGCGGTCGAAGGCATAGCTGCCGGGCTTGCGGTCGGCCGGCCAATTGCCATAACTGGAGACGTCAGCGGAGACCGTGTACGGGCCGGCGCAGCCGGTGAAGGCAGCGACCGAGGCAGCGGCAAGGGTGGCGAGGATCAGGCGGCGGTTCATGACGGCACCTCCATCAACGAGATGCCGTCATTCTGACCCGCTCAGATTGCCCGCGTGTAAATCAGCGTTGCAGCGTGATGACTGAAGCCTGCGCGGGTGTCGCGCAGCTTTCATCGTCGTCGAAGGCGATGTCGCCGTCGGGCTCGGCCCGGCCCGTGGCCTTCATGGTCTCGAACGGGAAGAGCTTCTTGTCCATCATGTGCGAGGGCACGACGTTGCCCATGGCCGTGAAGATGTTGTCGATACGGCCGGGGTAGCGCTTTTCCCACTCGTTGATCATGGCCTTGACCTGCACGCGCTGCAGGTTGTCCTGGCTTCCGCACAGGTTGCACGGAATGATGGGGAACTCGCGGTGTTCGGCCCAGCGCACGAGGTCGGGCTCCTTCACATAGGCCAGCGGGCGGATGACGACGTTCTTGCCGTCGTCGCTGACCAGCTTGGCCGGCATGCCCTTCATGCGGCTGCCGAAGAACATGTTCAGGAACAGCGTCGTGACCATGTCGTCGCGGTGATGGCCCAGCGCGATCTTGGTGGCGCCCAGTTCGCCGGCCACGCGGTACAGGATGCCGCGGCGCAGGCGCGAGCACAGGCTGCACGTCGTCTTGCCCACGGGGATGAGCTTCTTGACGATGGAATAGGTGTCCTGGTTCTCGATGTGGAAGTCCACGCCGCGCGAACGCAGGTAGTTGGGCAGCACCTCCTCGGGGAAGCCGGGCTGCTTCTGGTCGAGGTTGACGGCGACGAGGCTGAACTTGATCGGCGCGCGCTGCTGCAGGTTGAGCAGGATGTCCAGCATGGCGTAGCTGTCCTTGCCGCCCGACAGGCAGACCATGACCTTGTCGCCGTCTTCGATCATGTTGAAGTCGGTGACGGCCTGGCCGACCTGGCGGTGCAGGCGCTTGGACAGCTTGTTGATCTCAAACGCGGCCTTCTTGTCGGCAGCGGCTTGTTCGGCGAAATCGAGGACGTCAGCGGTGCCCGGCCGCCCGAAACCGCTGACAGCCCCCTCGGGGGGCAGCTCGCCGTGCGAGCGTGGGGGCAAATCAAGTTCGGACATGTTGTTCACCATGCACCCAGTTCGGTGCTGATTGCGACTTCGCAGTCGGGAAAGATTTCGAGCTTGGTCAGTTTCAGGCGCACGCCGACGACGCCGGGCAGGCTCATCAGGCGGTTGCAGAGCTTGCCGAGCAGGGCCTCGACGAGGTCGGTGTGCTCGGCGGTGCATTCGTCGATGATGGCCGTGCGCACGCGGCGGTAGTCCAGCACATGGCCGATGTCCGCGTCGCGCGCGACGACAGGCATGGCACCGAGGTTGACCTCGGCATCAACCTGGATGGGCTGGGGCCCGGTGCGTTCGAAATCGAGCACGCCGAGGTTGGCGCGAAAACGCAGGCCCTGCAGATGGATGACCTGGCGGTTGTTATAGCGCTGCGGCGCGGCGGCGACCTGCGGGCGCAGCGCCAGTTCGATCTGCTTGGCCGCCTGCACGCCATCGGCCAGCGCCGTCTGCACGCAGGGATGCCAGCGACGGCTGGCGTCACCGGCGACGAAGGCGCGTTGGCGCGAGGCCTCGTCCAACAGCGCAAAGGCGGAAGGCTCGGGCTCGAAGCCCAGCAGTGCGGCGACAAAGTCGAAACGTTCGGCGCCGACGGTGACGCCGCGGTCGTCCGGCAGCAGGGCCTCGGGCAGTGGCGTGGCCAGTTGCACCGTGATGCGGGGGTGGGCGGTCGCCCGCTCGGCCAGGTGGATCTGGGCGCGCCAGCTGCCGCGCGACCAGACAGTCACCTCATGGCCGCGCTCGGCCAGGAAAAGGGCGTTCTCTGCGGCGTTGTCGCCAGCGCCCAGCAGCAGCACGCGCCCCGGCGGCAGGGCCTCGCGGCGGGCGGTCAATTGGGAGGCGTCCAGTACGCGCTCATGCGGCACGGCGAAGTAGCGCGCCGGGCGCAACAAGCGCAGGCCGGTGGCGACGAGCAGGGCGCGGGCCTGCACATGCTCGCCGGTGGCCAGTTGCAGGGTCCAGCCTGCGGGCGTGTGGCGGGCGGACTCGGCCCGGGTGCCCAGGCGCAGCGTCATGCCCGGCGTGGCCTGGGCCTGGGCGGCGTAGTGCTCGCCCAAAGCAGCCAGGCGGGCGGCGGGCTCGCCCAGCACCCAGTCCTGGGCGAAGTTCAGGCCGGCCAGCGCGGCGCACAGGCGGGATTCGCGCTCGACGAGCAGGGCCGTCATGCCCATCTGGCCCAGCCAGGACGCGGCGCTGCAGCCGGCGGGGCCGCCGCCGAGGATGGCGACGTCGATGGAGGTGGGGTTGGGCATGGGGTGGTTCGGGCAGAACCACGAATTATCCCAGTCGCGCCTTTTTCGTGTTCAGGCGTTTGAAGAGGCGCCACCCCAGCAGCGCGGCAAGGATCACGCCGTAGACGGCCGGCTCGGCGAAGTTGTGCTTGCCGGCGCGCATCCAGATGAAGTGCAGCAGCGCGATGACGGAGATGGCGTAGATCGTCTTGTGCACCGCCTGCCAGCGCTTGGCGCCGAGGGCCTTGATGGCCTTGTTGAAGCTCGTTGCCGCCAGCGGCGCCATCAGCAGCCAGGCGGTGAAGCCCATCAGGATGAAGGGCCGCTTGGCGATGTCGCGGGCGATGTCGGAGAAATCCAGCCCCATGTCCAGCCAGCCATAGGCCAGCAGGTGCAGTGAGGCGTAGCTGAAGGTGAACACGCCCAGCGTGCGCCGAAAGCGCACCAGTGCGGCCAGGCCCGTCAGCTCGCGCAACGGCGTGATGGCCAGCGTCAGCCACAGGCCGCGCAACGTCCAGTCGCCCAGGCCGCGGATGATGGCTTCGGCCGGGTTGGCACCGAGCCGGTTGGCTACGGCGCCGAAGACCAGCCACGCCAGCGGCGTAAGGCACAGCAGGAAAAGCGCCGGTTTGGCGCCGCGGCTGAGCAGCGCCGCCGTCAACGCACGCCGCATCAGAAATTGCGCTTCAGATCCATGCCCGCATAGAGCTGGCCCACTTGCGCTTCATAGCCGTTGAACATCAAGGACGGCCGCTTCTTGGCGAACAGGCCGTCTTCGCCAATGCGGCGCTCGCTGAGCTGGCTCCAGCGCGGATGGGCCACGGTGGGATTCACGTTGGAATAGAAGCCGTATTCCTGGGGTGCGCTCTCTTCCCAGCTGCTGCGCGGCTGCTTCTCGACGAAGCGGATCTTGACGATGCTCTTGGCCGATTTGAAGCCGTACTTCCAGGGCAGCACGATGCGCACCGGCGCGCCATTCTGGTTGGGCAGCACCTCGCCATACATGCCGAAGGTCAGCAGCGCCAGCGGGTGCATGGCTTCATCCATGCGCAGGCCTTCGAGGTAGGGCCAGTCCAGCACCGACGAGCGCAGCCCGGGCATCTGCGCGCGATCGGCCAGCGTCGTGAATTCGACGAACTTCGCCTTGCCGGTGGGCTCTGCTTTCTTGATGAGCTCTGACAGCGAGTAGCCCACCCACGGGATCACCATGCTCCAGCCTTCGACGCAGCGCAGCCGGTAGATGCGCTCTTCCATGGCGCTGAGCTTGAGCAGCGCGTCGAGGTCGTAGCGGCCGGGCTTGGCGCATTCGCCTTCGACGCTGACCGTCCATGGCCGGGGCTTGAGCGTGTGGGCGCGCTCGGCGGGGTCGGCCTTGTCGGTGCCGAATTCGTAGAAGTTGTTGTACGAGGTTGCATCGGCGTAGCTGGTGACTTTCTCCATCACCATCGCACCGGCCACGGCCGAGCGGGCGCCCGGCAGCTTGGGCAGCTTGCCGCCACCTGGCGCGGCCTGGGCCTGGGCCAGAGCCAGCGGTGACGCGGTTGCCAGGCCAAGGCCGGCCAGGGCCGTGCGGCGGTTCAGGTAGACCCGGCGGGGCGTGATCTCGCTGGACAGGGGCTCGTGAAGGGCGGTCGTTCGGATCAGCATGAGGGGCTCTCGGGTCTGTGGGCTGAGGCTGGGTCGGGCCAGGACGGGCGCAACTTACACCGACCGCGTTCTACTTGCTTGAGCGCATGGCGGCACGTGCAGACCTTGGGCCAGACAATTGCCGGTCTCGCCATCTAGCGCGCGGATCCCGTGGGTACGTCCACGGGAACCTCCAGGATGAACGACGCACCTTGCCCAGGGCCATCGCTATGGACGCTCAAGCTGCCGCCCATCTCCTGTGCGGCCAGAACGCAGCTGTGCAAACCAAAGCCATGCCCGTTCTTGCGCGTGGTGAAACCATGAGAGAAAACGCGGGTCAGATTCTCCGGCGCGATGCCTTCGCCGTTGTCCGTCACCGTGATGCGCAGCACAGGCCCTTCCATCAAAACAGCACCGAGCGTAATGAAGGCGCGTTTGTCCGCGGTCGCGCTCAACGCTTGTTTGGCGTTGCTGATCAAGTTCACCAGTACCTGCAACACGCGATGCCGATCCAGTAAGAGAGCGGGCAAGGTCGGGTAGTTTTTTACAACATCCACTTTGTGACGCGTCAGCGCAACCGTGTGCATGCGCAGCGCGTCGTCCAGCAGTTCGTCCACCTTGGCGGATTCGACAACACGCGGCGTGCCTGCATATGACTGCTGGGTTGCGATGACCTGTTTGATATGTTCCACGCTGCCGCACAGCGCGCCCAGTTCAGTCGTTATGGCTTCGTGCTCACCCTCGAGTGTTCGAGCCAGTTCACGCAAATAGGTGGGCAGCAGCTTGCCTTTGCTGTCCTGCGTCAGGAACTGCCCCAAATCCTCGGTATGCGCATCCATCAAAGCCACGGAGCGGGCGAGTCCCTTGAGCTTGGATGCCCGCAACTGGGCGCCAATCAAGTCGGCCGATACGTTGACGCTGTTGAGAACGTTGCCCACGTTGTGCAAAACGTTGGTTGCGATCTCTGCCATGCCGGCGAGGCGTGCCGCAGTCAGCAGTTGGGCCTGCACCTCTTCAATTTTTCGCTCGGCTTCCTTCAGTTCGGATATGTTTTTTGACGTTCCGAAGGTCCCGATCAGTTGACCATGCCGGTCTCTCCAGGGGCTTTTGGTGGTGAGATACCAAACAACGCGCCCATCGGGATGGACGGTTTTCTCGCTCTTTTCGACGATGGGTTTTCCGGTCCGGAGGATTTCTTCTTCATCATGGCTGAATTCACTCGCCCTGTCCTGGCCGTAAAGGTCTGCATCGGTTTTGCCGATCACATATTTTTCAAACTCATCCACGTTGGCCAAATGCGGCGGGAGTGCGTCTTCATCCGTGCCGGGATGTACTGCGCGGTAGCGGCTGATCGATAGTCGCAGCAGGTTATGCAGCTCTGAACGGCTTATTTTGACGAAGCGTGATTTCAAATCCTTGAAGAAGATGGAATCAGGCGAATTCTCCATCAGCGTGCTCAGCAAATCGTGGTGATATGCCAGCGCTGCTTCCGACTGCTTCAGCGCAGTAATGTCCTTGGAGATGCCGAAGGTGCCGATGATGACTCCTGCACTGTTGCGCAGCGGCATTTTGGTACTCAGCGTCCAGGACTCGGCGCGGCCATCCTTCCAGGTTTCCTTCTCCGCTTTGCCAATCATCGGTTGGCCTGTGCGCAGTATTTCCTGTTCATCCTCATAGGCGGGGCGCGCATGCTCTTCGGAAAAAAAATCGAAATCTGTCTTGCCTACCAATGCCGCCGGCGACGCGGCCCCGAATTGCAACGCCTGGGCTTTGCTGCATTTGAGAAAACGGGACTGCATATCTTTGAAATAAATATGATCGGGTGAGTTGTCCAGGAGTGTGCGCAGCAAATCTTGCTCATTGATCTGGGACGCATCCACTGGGCTCTCTGCCGCTGTCGTCTCTGCCGACGAGTTCACGCCTTGATGCGCCTCGGCAAACTGTTGCAAATGCCACTTCTCTGTCAGGGAATGTGACAGCTGGATGACTTCGACGCGGTCAAGAGGCATTTGAAGCGTCAGCCACCTGCTATTCGTTGCTCCCATGGCTTCGAATAACGAGTCAGAAGAAGAATCGAGCCGCTCCGCGCAAAGCACGATCTGAACGCTGGGATCAATTGCCCAAATTTGAGGGGCTATTTCGACCGCTGTCCATGCCTTCGTTTGAGAGGCGCCTATGAATACCAAGGTATAAGGTTGTGAGGCCAGCAGGGACTGCTGCATAAGGGCAAGGCTGTCGGGGGTGTCGCGGGCGCAGTCCAGTTCGAATTTCCCTTGCGCATGGGCATCTTCGACCAACATGTTGCGAAAGGCGCCGTGAGTGTCGGGATTGCTGTCCACGACGAGAATACGGCCCTTGTTTGGGGCAGGCCATGTTTTCATGATGGGTTGCCTTGCATGAAGTGGCTTCAGATATCGGACACTGGCACTTCGGCTTGCGTTTTTGTCTGTCGCACGGGCAGCGTGACGCGAAACGTGGTGCCTTGACCCACGACACTTTCCACGTCGATGCGGCCGTGGTGTTTCTGCACGATGCCGTAGGACACCGATAGCCCGAGCCCCGTGCCTTTGCCAACGGGCTTGGTGGTGAAGAAGGGCTCGAAAATATGCTTGAGCGTGTCGGGTGGTATGCCAGTGCCCGTGTCGGCCACCTCCATCCACACGTGCGCCCCTTCGGCTCCCGTTCGAATGGCGATGCGGCCACGTTTTTCACCAATGGCGTGAGTCGCATTGACCACAAGGTTCATCACCACCTGATTGATCTGTGAAGGCAGGCATTCAATATTGGGAATGGCGCCATATTCCTTGACCAGATCGGCCTTGTACTTGATYTCGCTGGCGACGATGTTCAGCGTCGAATCGATGCCCTGGTGCAGATCGGCTGATTCCCAGTCTTGCGACGAATCAATGCGGGAAAAGTCCTTCAGATCCTGGACGATCTGGCGCACCCGCACAATGCCTTGCTTGGATTCTCGTATGAGCACTGGAATGTCTTCTTTCAAGAAGTCCAACTCCACACGTTCACGCAGTGCGCGCAGATTTGCAATCACCTCGGGTGCCGTGATGCTGGTTTCTGCGTGTTCATAGGCGGCAATCAGCTCGAATAGTTTTCCGATATATCCATCCAAGGTGCCATGGTTGGAGAAGATATAGCCGATCGGATTGTTTATCTCATGCGCGACACCTGCCGCAAGCTGACCGATGGAGGCCAGCTTTTCTGATTGGATCAATTGCCCTTCCAGATGCTTGCGCTCCCTTATCTCGTTCTGTAAAAATTCGTTGACGGTGAGCAGTTCACTGGTGCGTTCCCGTACCGCGTCTTCCAAAAGGGTGCGGTGCGCCGCCGCATCCTGCATCATTTGCCATTTGGTGGTGAGCGCCGTGGCCAGTTGGAAGACCTCGATGGAATCAAAGGGTTTTTTGAGGATCAGCAGACGGTCGGACACGTCCAGGCGCGCCAAGATATCGGCCCACGAACCGTCGGCATATGCCGTGCAAATAACGACCTGCAAACGTGGGTCGCGCTGCCATAGATGTTCAATGGTTTGCACACCATCCCAGCCGGGCGGCATGCGCATATCCACGAAGGCCATGGCATAGGGCCTGTTTTCGTGGAGGGCGGCCTCTAATCTTGAAAGCCCCTCCTGCCCCTGATAGGCAGAATCGAGTTCAAAGGCGATTTGGGGGAGCGCGCTGTCCTCTTCGCCAAACAAAGCTGCTTCCACGGCGCTGAGTTGCGCGTGTTCCGGCGCTTGCGGCATGAGGATCTTTCGAAAATCCTCGTGGATTGCAGGCATGTCATCCACCAACAGGATGCGACGGTTTTGCGGGGTCTTCATCGCTGGCCCTCCGGATTGGGGACTGATTTTTCAGAATAATTAGAGCAGATTTCCGTAAGGGTATGTCGCGAATGAGATACTGGCTGTGCGCCCGTCTTATGGGAGTGGATTGAAATTTCTGACCGATTGGGCCCATTAGGACGCAGGGCTTCGCTCCTCCGCTCATTACTGGCTGCTGCATCCAGTGCGCAGTGCGCACTTGGCAGCGGCCCGAAGTGGCGGTCATGGTGGGCCCATGTGCGGCCCGGTGTTCGGAAGCGGGACTTGCCGGGTTGGGCTCACTTGAAGTCCCGACTCTCCGTCGGCAACCGGCCCAGCAGCGGGTTGAGGTTGGTGAAGCCCTGCGCCAGCAGGTGGCGCACATCGCCGTCGCCGCGCTGCCAGACGCCTTCCACGGCCAGCAGCCGTGCGCCGAGGATGGTGCTGCGGTGCTCTTCATAGACCTTGGGCCAGACGATGACCTGCACGTTGCCGGTCTCGTCCTCCAGCGTGACGAACAGGGTGCCCTTGGCCGTCTGCGGCTTCTGCCGCCCGGTGACGATGCCGCAGGCCTTGGCGCGGCGGCCGCTCTTGACGGCGTCGAGCTGCTGGGCGCTGAGCAGCCCTTGCTTGGACAGGCGTGGGCGCAGCAGGGCCAGCGGGTGGCGGCGTAGCGTCAGGCCCGTGGCGGCGTAGTCCCACAGCACCTCCTCGCCCTCGGCGGCGGCGGGCAGTTCGAGGTCGTCCTCGGGCAGCAGGCTGCCCTGCAGCAGCTCCGGCATGGCATGCAGGGCCGAGGCCTGCCAGACCTGCTGGCGGCGATGGCCGGCCAGCGACGTCAGTGCATCGGCGGCGGCGAGCTGTTGCATGTCTTGCTGCGTCAGGCGGGCTCGGAAGGCCAGGTCCTGCGGGTGGGCGAATTCGCCGTCGCGAGCGCGAGCCTGCTCGATGCGCTCGGCCGCCTCGTCGCCCAGGCCGCCGACGAGGCGCAGGCCCAGCCGCACGGCGGGTTGGTGCTCGCTCGGTCGGGGCTCCAGCGTGCTGTCCTTGTTGCTGTGGTTCACGTCGATGGCGCGCACCTCGACCTCATGCCGGCGCGCGTCCTGAATGAGCTGGCTGGGCGTGTAGAAGCCCAGCGGTTGCGAGTTCAGCAGCGCGCACAGGAAGGCTGCGGGCTCGTGGCATTTGAGCCAGGAGCTGACATAGGTCAGCAGCGCGAAGCTGGCGGCATGGGACTCGGGGAAGCCGTAGGAGGAGAAGCCCTTGATCTGGCTGAAGATGCGCTCGGCAAACGCGTCCTCATAACCTCGTTCTCGCATGCCCTTGACGACCTTGTCGTAGTACTTCTCCAGCACGCCGGGGCGCTTCCACGCGGCCATGGCACGGCGCAGCTGGTCAGCCTCCCCGGYGCTGAAGCCCGCGGCAATCATGGCCACCTGCATGACCTGCTCCTGGAAGATGGGCACACCACGGGTACGCCACAGGGCTTCCTTCAGCGCCTCGCTGGGGTACTCCACCTGGTCTGCCGGCAATGCGCGGTTCTTCAGATAGGGGTGCACCATGCCGCCCTCGATCGGCCCGGGGCGGACGATGGCGACTTCCACGACCAGGTCGTAGTAGTCGCGCGGCTTCAGCCGCGGCAGCATCGACATCTGGGCTCGCGATTCGATCTGGAACACACCGATGGTGTCGGCCTTGCAGATCATGTCGTAGGTGGCGGTGTCGTTGTCGGGGATGGTCAGGTCGATGGCCGTGCCGCGCATCGGGTTGACGAGATCGAAGCAACGCCGGATGGCGCTGAGCATGCCCAAGGCCAGCACGTCGACCTTCATCATCTTCAGCTCGTCGATGTCGTCCTTGTCCCACTCGATGACGCTGCGGTCCTTCATCGTCGCGTTCTCGATGGGAACGAGACGCTCGAGCGAGCCTTGCGTCAGCACGAAGCCGCCCACGTGCTGGGAGAGGTGGCGGGGCAGCCCGTTGAGCTGGCGGCCCAGAGTGATGAGTTGCTGAAGCCGGGGATCGTCGTCCGGCAAGCCAAGCTGCTGCAGCAGCTCGAGGCGGTGTTCTTCGGGCAGCACCTGGGTGGACCAGCCGCTGTGGTCATTGCTCATCACTTCGAGCTGCGCCTCGCTGAAGCCCAGCGCCTTGCCGACATCCCGGATCGCGCTTTTGGGCCGGTAGCAGATGACGACGGCCGTCAGTGCGGCACGGTCGCGGCCGTATTTCTTGTAGAGGTGCTGGATGACCTCCTCGCGGCGCTCATGCTCGAAGTCGACGTCGATGTCCGGCGGTTCGTTGCGCTCGCGGCTGATGAAGCGCTCGAACAGCAGCGTGCTGCGGTCGGGGTCCACCGATGTGACGTGCAGGCAGTAGCAGACCACGCTGTTGGCGGCCGAGCCGCGACCCTGGCAGAGGATGCCGATGCTGCGCGCGAAGTCGACCACATCGGCAACGGTCAGGAAGTAGTGTTCGTACGCCAGCTCCTCGATCAGTTCCAGTTCGTCCTCGATGCGGCGCTTGAATTTGTCGGGCACACCGCCCTTGGCTTCTGGCCAGCGCTTGTAAGCACCGGCATAGGTCAGATCGCGCAGGTGCTGGCGCGGCGTGCGACCGGCAGGCACGACCTCGCTGGGGTAGCGGTAGCTGATCTCGTTGAGGCTGAACGTGCAGCGAGCCGCCACCTGCGTCGTCTCTCGCATCAACGCTTGCGGATAGATCTGCGAGATCCGGTAGCGGCTGCGCAGATGGCGCTCGGCGTTGGGCTGCAGGTCGAAACCGCACTCGGCCACCGTGCGGCCCAGGCACGTGGCCGTCATCACGTCCTGCAGCGCCTTGCGCGAGCGCACGTGGAAGTGCACGTCACCGGCTGCAACCAGCGGCAGCGCCGTCTCCTCGGACAGCGCCTGCAGCCGCTGCAGCCACAGCGCATCGCTGGCCTCGCGCAGCAGCTCGACGGCGATCCAGGCGCGGCCGGCGAAATGGCGCAGCACCCAATGCGCCGCCGGCGCCAGCTCGGCATCTGGGGCCTCGCGCGGCAGCACGAGCAGGGCCAGGCAGTCGGACAGTTTCTCGGGTGAGATCTGGCGCCAGTGCAGCGTGTACTCGCCTTTGACCGGGCTGGCACGCCGCAGCCGGGTGATGAACTGGCTGAGATTGCCGTAGCCGTTGAGGTTCTGCGCCAGCAGCACGAGCTTGAAGCGCGGCGTGCCGGTGTCGTCGCGCACAAGGAACTCGCTGCCGATCAGCAACTGCATCAGCTGCGGTTGCGCAATGTCGTCTTCGGTCTGGCCCGCCTCGCGTGCAACCTCTTTCAGGGCGTGGTGCGCTGCCTCGCGCATCTCCCGCAATTGCTTGTGCGCGCGCACGACGCCCGCCAGCGAGCATTCGTCGGTGATGGCCAGCGCTTCGTAGCCCAGGTCGCAGGCACGCTCCACCAGTTCGGCCGGCTCGGACGCGCCACGCAGGAAGCTGAAGGCCGACAGGCAGTGCAGCTCGGCATACCGCGGCACGTCGGTGCGCGAGCCGGGCTGGGCCCGTTGCCACCCATCGGCGGCGCGGCGCAGGTCGGCTTCCGAGGCGATTCCCTGCTCGCGCAGCATCGCCAGCCGCTCGTCGCGGTCCGACATCGGCGGCGTCATGCGAAGACCCCATGCAGGAACCATCCCGATGTGGCCGTTGCCGCGTCCGGCAGGCGCTCGTGATAGACCCACAGCAACCCGCGCGCGGCGCTGCGGTAGACGAAGTAGTCGCGCGTCTGCAGGCCGCCGCGGCCCTCCCACCACCCGGCCTCGATGCGGTGCGGGCCGCTGATTCGCGCCAGCGGCCCGGCGTACAGCGGTTGTTCCTGCGCATCGCAGCGCAGTGGCTGTGGTGGCTCGACGAGCCAGGTCGGCTGCGGCCCTGGTGGAGAGCGCACAGCTACGGAAGGCGGTGCTGGCCAAGGTTGCCAGCGCTGCATTTCGGCCAGCCGATGGTCTTCGCGCAGCCGGCCTTCGCGCACATGGTCGGCGCCCAGGCGCACCGACAACCGCTCCAGCAGCGCATTCGTCGTCGTGCGCTCCTGCGGATCGGCGGGGCCGGGCAACAGGCTGCTGCTGCCTTCCTCCAGCGGCAGCACGGTATCGGCGCTGAGGCGGATTTCGCCGGCTGGCGCGGCCAGTGTCATGCGGCCCAGGTGTTCGGACAGCAGCCTTGTAAGCCGCCTCAGATCGCGCGTCGTGTCCGCCGTGGCCACGGTCAGCTCGCCGCTGTCGGCCACGTCGCGGGGGCGCATCGCGTCGTGCTGCCAGGCCAGTCGCAGCGCACGCACACCGGCATGGCGGGCGGCGAGGAAGGCGCAGAGCTGGCGCAGCAGGGTTTCAGCAAAGTGCAGCAGCACGGGCGCGTGCTCGACGCGGTAGGGCAGCTCCAGCCGGGCGTCGAAGCGATCGGGCAGGGTCAGCCAGCTGTGCATCTCGGGCAGGTCGCCATAGGCCTGGTCCAGCGCCGTCAGCAGCGCCGGGCCAAAGCGCTTGGCCAGTGCCGGGCGAGGCAGCCGGCGCAGCTCGCCCAGGCGCGTGCAGCCCAGGCGGGCCAGCATGGCGTGATGGGCTTGGGCGGCGCTCAGTGCCGATAACGGCAGCGCGTCCAGGCGCTCGCTCAGGCGGCCAGGATTGATGTCGCTGCAACGCGCCAGTGCCAAGGCGCCCAGCGCTGTCGGCGCCCAGGCCATGTCGCCCAGGGCCAAGCCGGCTTGTGTTGCCTGCGTCTGCAGCCGCTGCCGCAACGCCCGTGCGCCGCGGAACAGCCGCAGGCTGGCCGACACCTCGGCCACCACCGCTTCCTCCAGCCGCGCAACGCGCGGCGTGAAGCTCAGCGCCAGCCAGCCGAGGGCGTCAACATCGCCAATATGACCTGTTGACCCCCAGGGCAGGGCTGCGCCCTGCCCGCCCCCCGAGGGGGTCAAGGCAACTTGGGGCGGCCCGGCGTTGCCTTGGGCATCAGGCCTGCAGCACAGGGCGAGCCAGCGCATGAGGGCGCTCCATCGGAGGGCTGGCCGGAGCCGGCGCGGGCTCCGGCATGGGGGCAGGCAGGGGCTTGCGCTTGGCGGCAGTCAGCAGCGGTTCCACCGCGCCGGGCACGGCGGGCAGTTCAAGCCAGCCCTCGTGCGCGGGCCCGCGGCGCTTGAGCAGGTGCACGGCCAGGTCCCAGCCCTCGCCCGGCTGCACGATCAGGCGCAGCGGCGCGGCCGAGGACTGCTGCTGCACGCGCTCCGGCCGCATCAGGAAGGCCGGCGCATCGGAACTCAGCGCATTGACCTGCAGGCGCCGGATCTGCTCCGGCCGCGCCTCGGGCAGCCAGGCCAGCACGGCCACGCGCGACTTGATGGCCTGCTCGGCGGCCCAGAGCGCTTGAGCCGGCGTGCTGGCCTCCACCCAGATCAGTGCCGAGGGTGGCAGGCCCAGGGCCTGCAGGCCCGGCAGATGGGGCGTGTGGGGCGGGTTGATGAGCAGCAGCGAACGCAGCGCCGACGTGACCACGCGTCCGCGACGGCCGGGAGCGGCCGCCGGCAGGGCCTGGGCCGCCCACCAGCCGCTCAGCGCCGGCGCCAGCAGCCGCCACTCCAGCACGCCGGGCTGCGGCGTCAGCAGCTCGGTGACGGCTCGCAGCGGCCAGCCGCCGCCGGGCAGCTCGGCGTCCAGCGCCGCAAAGCCACTGGCCAGCGTCGGGTCGGCGGCGGTGCTCAGGCTGCTGCCGCGCCACAGCCGCCCCTGCAGCCGGGCGTCGTCCAGCGGCAGGGGGACGAGCGGGGGCCGCAAGGCAGCGCAAGGGACGCAGGAGGCGAGAGAAGCGGACAACATGGCCAGGAAACAGGCAGGTCGGGGGAAGAATCCGGAGCTTGAATGAGATCACAAGACTGTATGTGCATCCAGTATTTTTTGGCAATCGACCCCACCTTGGCGCTAGCATTTCACGGCGTTCCTGGAGAACCGCCATGCAACTCGCCCCGCTGATCTGCGTCCATGACGTGTCCGCCAGCAGCCGCTGGTATCAGCGCTTGCTGGAGTGCCACAGCGGCCACGGCGGCGACGAATACGAACGCCTGAACGCGCCCGACGGCCATTTGCTGCTGCAGTTGCACCGCTGGGAGGTCGATCACGATCATGGGCCTCTTGGCGACGTCGAGTTGCGCCCCTATGGCAACGGCGTGCTGCTGTGGTTCGAGCTGGCTGACTTCGACGCCGCCGTGGAGCGGGCGACAGCGCTGGATGTCGACGTCGTCAGGCCGAAGCGCTGGAGCCAGAACGGCAACTGGGAGTTCTGGCTGCGCGACCCCGATGGCTATGCCGTGGTGTTGACGAGCCCACTGCCCTGAGCGAATCAGGCGAAGCCGTCGCCATCGAAGTTGACCTCGTCCTCGTCACGGGCCAGCGTCGGGGTGCTGCCCTTGGGCCGCATCGCTTCCAGCTGTTCCCTCAGCTTGGCCACTTGGTCCAGCCAATAGTTGGGCGTGCCAAACCAGGGGAAGGCGAGAGGGAAGGCCGGGTCGCCCCAGCGGCGAGCCAGCCAGGCGCTGTGGTGGATCATGCGCATTGTTCGCAACGGTTCGATCAGGCGCAGTTCGCGATCATCGAATTCGGCGATCTGCTCGTAGCCATCGAGCACGGCGTTGAGCAGGCTGCGTGCAGCATCGGGCTCGCCGGGCAACAGCATCCACAGGTCCTGCACCACCGGGCCATTGACGGCGTCGTCGAGGTCGACGAAGTGCGGCCCGCGGTCAGGCGTCCAGAGGATGTTGCCGGGATGGCAGTCGCCATGCAGGCGTGTCAACTGCAAGTCGGGCAGGCTGTCAAAGGCGGCCTGGATGGCATCAATGCAGCGGCGTGCGGCCTCGTCCCAGGCGGGTGCGATCTCGGGCGGGATGGCGTCGTTGCCCATCAGCCAATCGCGTGCGGCCTGGGCGGGCGCGGCGCTGGCCCAGGCCAGGCGTTCGGCAAAGGGCTTTTGGCGGCCGACGCCGTGCAGGCGAGCCAGTAGCCGGCCGATCCAGCGCAGCACTTCGGGGTCTTCCAGCTCCGGCCCGCGCCCACCCTGGCGCGGCGTGACGGCCAGGCGCTGGCCCTGATAGTGGAAAAGGGTGGAACCGCCCTCCAGCGTCCACGGCGCCGCGACGGGCACCTCGGCGGCGGCGAGCTCGGTGGCGAAATCGTGTTCTTCCAGGATCTGCGCATCGCTCCAGCGCGCCGGGCGGTAGAACTTGGCGACAGCCGCGCCGCCGTCCTCCAGGTGCAGCATCAGCACGCGGTTCTCGAAGGAGTTGAGCTGCAGCAGCCGGCCGTCGGCACGCAGGCCGGCGGCGTCCAGGGCGTCGAGCATGAACTCCGGCGTCAGGTCGCCGAAACTGAGATCAGGGGTCGCGTCATGCATCCGGCGAGTGTCGCCGGTTGCAATCAACTCCGACGGGGACGCTGGGTGGCGTAGCGCGGCGCATCGACGACGACGCCGACGATGTCGTCCATCATGGCCTCCTCGTCGGCGTCATCGAGCACCGGCAGATTGCGCGGGTTGTAGCGCGCCGGGTCGAGGTTGCGTGAGGACAGACGGCGCTGTGGATGCGGCGCGGCGGGCTGGGCCGGCATGCGCGGATGGCGGTCGCGCTCTCGGTCCCCATAGCCGTCATTGCCGCCACTGAAGACGCCAGCGTCCTGCCACAGCGGCAGAGGCTGGGAGAACTGCCCCCAGTCGCTGCCGAATTCGTCCTCGCTGCTGCCCATGCGGCGGCGCGGCGGCGTCGATGTGGCTGCCGGTGCGGGGAGCGGGCCGCGTGAATTGCTGCTCTGGGGCACCAAAAGCTGCAGCTCGGCGACGCTGGGCAGCTGGTCCATCGCGCAGCGCAAATAACGCACGCGGCAGGCGGAGAGCACGGCATGCTTGATCTGCAGGCTGCGCGGCGTAACGCCGCGCTCGCCCTCGAGGTCGATGGCGGCCAGCACGCGACCATTGGGGCTGCAGACCGCGAAGGTCACATGCGAGGCGCCGAGCAGGTCGAACCAGTAGCGCACTTCCTTGGCCTCGGTCGGCTGGCAAAACCGCACCAGCGGCAGCTTGGACAGCACGACGTGGTGGGGCAGGGCCTCGCGCAGCAGCCGGAAGACACGGCGCTCGTCGGTCGTGAATACAGGCCGCGCCGTGAGTGACCACTCCGCCGGCAAGCCTTTATTGGCGTACGCAGGTCGGCGCAGCGCCCAGATCAGGCTGATGGCCAGACCCAGGACGCAAACAGCCAGCGCGGCGATCCAATAAATGGCGTACGGCATACCCTGAAGGGATTTCGGCGGATGACGCCGACCTTGTTTTCTCGCGGCGCAATGGTCGGGCAATGTAGCGCAACGTCCCTAAAAGGAATTACTCGCTAGTCCCGATTCCCCCGGGCCTGAGGGGGAGCATGCCTGGGAAAACGGCCGTTAGCCCGTCATTTATTCCTTGGCGGCGCGGCCGGGAGATTCGAAATGGGCTTTGACCTCGGCAACGCTGTCGACAAATCCACTCAGCACTTGAGCCTGGCGCTTGAACTGGAAATCCAGCTCGCCCAGATGCCGCTCCAGTGCCTGCTCGACCTGGGAGCTGAATGATTCGGGTGGCAGGCGCAGATAGGCCGCGGATTCGCTGCCGTCGCGCTCGACGATGGCGCCAGCCGCTGCCGCAATGCGCAGCATGGGACGGTTTTCGCTCAGTGCGTGGATGAACAGGGTGTCGATACCCCGGTTGCGGGCATGCAAGCCCGCGGCGTCGAAAAGCCGCCGTCCCAGGCCCCGGCCGCGCGACTGCGGCAGCACGGAGACGCCGAACTCGGCCATCGTGCGGCTGGGCTCATCCGGCATCGGTTGCCCATAGGCCAGATGGGCCAGGGCGATCAGGTGCAGGCGGCGGTTGAAGATGCCCAGCACCTCGTCGCGGGCAAAGTCGATGCTGAGGGCGTATTTGCGAATCTGCTCGTCCGAAGCCGGGTACCCGAAGCGCAAGTAACGGTCCTGCGGCTCCAGCGCCAGCAGGTGGTCAATGATGCGATGGCGGTGGCGGCGCGCGAGTGAGCGAATTGGCACCCAGGTGGAAAGGAGCTCCAATGCAGCCCGGGCCTTGGCCAGCGGGCCTGCCGGTTCGGCCGGTTCGGCCGGGGCGGCTGCCGGCGCAATCGGGTCGAGGCCGAAGGCCGACAGCTCATGGCCCTCGCCCGCCGCGGCTTCGGCGAGGGGAGGAGAGGCGGCGGACGGGGGCTTGGGCATGGCGGGCACTGCAAAGGTATGGCAAGGTTAACGCCTCGGTCCTTTTCAAACCATCGGCCGCACTGCTACACTCGTGGGCTTTTCCGTCAAAAGGCTGCGGGAAAGAGCCGTGTTGAGAGGCTGTGCATCAGACACAAGCACCGAGACCGGTCGAAGTTCAGCCATCTATTGCCGGTTTCAGCAGTTTGAAGCCGGCGCAGCGAAAGCAACTCATGAAGACCTTCAGCGCCAAGCCGGCCGAGGTGACGCACGAGTGGTTTGTGATTGACGCCACCGACAAGGTGCTCGGACGTGTTGCCAGCGAAGTGGCACTCCGTTTGCGCGGCAAGCACAAGGCCATTTACACGCCTCACGTGGATACCGGTGATTTCATCGTCATCGTCAATGCCGAAAAGCTCCGTGTCACGGGCAACAAGGCCACCGACAAGGTGTACTACCGTCACAGCGGCTTCCCCGGCGGCATCTACGCCACGAAGTTCAAGGACATGCAAGCCAAGCACCCCGGCCGCGCGCTGGAAAAGGCCGTCAAGGGCATGCTGCCCAAGGGCCCGCTCGGTTACGCCATGGTCAAGAAGCTGAAGGTCTACGCAGGCCCGACGCACCCGCATACCGCCCAGCAGCCCAAGGCTCTCGAGATCTAAGGAACGGCCATGATCGGAAACTGGAATTACGGTACGGGCCGTCGCAAGTCGTCGGTCGCTCGCGTCTTCATGAAGAAGGGCACGGGCCAGATCATCGTCAATGGCAAGGCCATCGACGCTTACTTTGGTCGTCAGACGTCCATCATGATCGCCAAGCAGCCCCTGCTGCTGACGAACAATGGTGAAGCCTTCGACATCAAGGTGAACGTGCACGGTGGTGGCGAATCGGGTCAAGCCGGCGCCCTGCGCCTGGGCATCACCCGCGCGCTGATCGACTACGACGCAGCCCTGAAGCCCGAACTGAGCCGCGCCGGCTTCGTCACGCGTGACGCGCGTGAAGTCGAGCGTAAGAAGGTCGGYCTGCACGGCGCCCGTCGCAGGAAGCAGTTCAGCAAGCGTTAATTTCTGCGCTTGGACACAAAAGGCCGCTTCGAGCGGCCTTTTGTTTTTGCGCGGACAATCCCCATATTCGTCTCTGGACAGATTCACAGGAGCCTCGCCATGAGCGCCGTGCTTGATACCCCCGTCACCGACATTCCCGTGCCCCTGGTGTTCACCGACAGCGCCGCCGACAAGGTGCGCGACTTGGTGGCCGAGGAAGGCAACCCGGACCTGAAGCTGCGCGTTTTCGTGCAGGGTGGTGGTTGCTCCGGCTTCCAGTACGGCTTCACCTTCGACGAGGCCGTCAACGACGACGACACGCAGATGCAGAAGAATGGCGTCACGCTGCTGATCGACTCGATGAGCCTGCAATACCTGATGGGTGCCGAGATCGACTACAAGGAAGACCTGCAGGGCGCCCAGTTCGTCATCAAGAACCCGAACGCCACGACGACCTGCGGCTGCGGCTCCTCCTTCTCGGTCTGAGCCTTCGCTCAACCCTCGCTGACAAGCCGCCTCCGGGCGGCTTTTTCATTGCCGACCCATGGCACCTCCCTTGCCGTCTCCCGACATGGATCAGGAACGCAAGCAGCGCATGCTGCTGTGGCTGGTGGCCCTCGGCTTCTTCATGCAGACGCTGGACGCCACCATCGTCAACACGGCGCTGCCGGCAATGGCGCGCAGCCTGGGCGAAAGCCCGCTGCGCATGCAGTCCGTCGTCGTCGCCTATTCGCTGACGATGGCCATGCTGATCCCGGCCACGGGCTGGGTGGCGGACCGCTTCGGCACGCGCCGCATCTACGTCGGCGCAATCGTCCTCTTCGTGATCGGCTCGGTGCTGTGCGCGTTGGCGCCCAGCCTGGACGCCCTGGTCGCCGCGCGTGTCGTGCAAGGCGCTGGTGGCGCGCTGCTGCTGCCGGTCGGACGCCTGGTCGTGCTGCGCACCTTCCCGCGCGAGCGCTTCCTGCAGGCGATGAGCTTCGTTGCCATTCCCGGCTTGGTCGGCCCGCTGATCGGCCCAACGCTGGGCGGCTGGCTGGTGCAGGCGGCGTCCTGGCACTGGATCTTTCTGATCAACCTGCCGGTCGGCCTCATCGGCGCCTTGGCCACGTTGCGCTACATGCCAGCACCTGCGCCGGTCGCGGTCGGGCGCTTTGATCTGACGGGCTATCTGCTGCTGGCCTTCGGCATGGCCGCGGTCTCGCTGGCGCTGGACGGCCTGTCGGGCCTGGGCTTGCGCCAGGCTTCGGTACTGATGTTGATGATCTTCGGGCTGGCCAGCCTGACGACCTACTGGCTGCATGCCCTGCGCCGGCCCGACCCGCTGTTTTCGCCCCGGCTGTTTCGCATCGGTGCGCTGCGCATCGGCCTGCTCGGCAATCTGTTCTCGCGCCTGGGCAGCTCCTGCATGCCCTTCCTGATCCCGCTGCTGCTGCAGGTGACCATGGGCTATTCGCCCGCCCAGGCCGGCATGATGATGTTGCCCGTGGCCCTGGCCAGCATGTCGATGAAGCGCGTGACGACACCGCTCATCCGGCGCCACGGCTACCGGCGTGTGCTGGTCGTCAACACCTTGCTGGTCGGGCTGACGATGGCGAGCTTCGGCTTCGCCACCCCTGGGCAGCCGCTGGTGGTGACTGTCGTGCAGCTGGCACTCTTTGGCGCCGTCAACTCGATGCAGTTCACCGCGATGAACACGCTGACGCTGAAGGATCTCGAGCCCGACAACGCGAGCAGCGGCAACAGCCTGCTGTCCATGGTGCAGATGCTGGCCATGGGCATGGGTGTGGCCGCGGCGGGCGCGGTGCTGGCGGCCTTCACAGCGCACTTCGGCATGGACGGTGTGCAGACGCTGCAGGCCTTTCGCGCCACCTTTGTCTGCATGGCCCTGATCACGATGGCCTCGGCTGGCATCTTCGGCCAGCTCGAATCGGGCGACAGCCACGTGGCGCTGGCGATCAAGCAGCAGGACCCGCCCGAACCGGGCTGAGCCCGCGCTGTCAGGCGGGGTAGAGCGCCCCCAGCAGGCGCGTGCCTGCTGCGCCTGTGACGGCGGGCAGATTGCCCGGCCGGCGCTGGACAAAGCACCGGGCCAGCCAGGCGAAGGCCGCCGCTTCGACCTGGTCGACCGGCAGGCCGTGCGCGGCGCTGGTCTGCACGACCACGCCGGGCAGCAGCGCCGCCAGGCGGCCCATCAGCACGCCGTTCAAGGCGCCACCGCCGCAGGCGGTCAAAGTACTAGCCTGCGGCATGGTGGTGTGCAGGGCGTCGGCCACGCAACGGGCGCTGAGCTCCAGCAGCGTCGCCTGCACATCTTCCGGCGCGAGACCCGGCGCCAGCTTCGCGTCCAGCCAACGCAGATGAAAAAGATCCCGCCCCGTGCTCTTGGGCGGCGGCAACGCGAACCAGGGTTCGGCCAGCAGCGCTTCAAGCAGTTCGGGCAGCACGCGGCCTGTCGCGGCCCAGGCGCCGTCGGCGTCATAGGCCAGGCTGCGGTGGCGGGCGATCCAGCCATCCATCAGGCAGTTGGCCGGGCCGCAGTCGAAGCCGCCGGTGCGGCCGTCGGCATGCAGCAGGCTGAGGTTGCTGATGCCGCCGAGATTGAGCACTGCCACGTCCGCCTGCGCTGCACCGAAGACGGCGCGGTGGAAGGCCGGCACCAGGGGTGCGCCCTGGCCGCCCGCGGCCACATCGCGGCTGCGCAGGTCGCAGATGACGTCAATGCCGGCCTGCTCGGCCAGCAGGGCGCCGTTCAGCAGTTGCGTCGTGTAGCCGTCGAAGCCGTCCGGGCGGTGGCGCACCGTCTGGCCATGAGCGCCCAGCGCCGCAATCTGCTTGCGTGGAACGCCCGTGGCTTCAAGCAACTGCGAGACGACGTCGGCATAGGCACGGGCTACCGCATTGGCAGCCAAGGCGGCGCGATGCAGCTCGTTACCGCCAGGTGCGTTCAGTGCCAACAACTCGTCGCGCAGCGCGTGGGAGAAGGGGGCATGCACATGGCCGGTGACGGCCAGCGCATCGGCGTCGAAGAGGACGCCATCAATGCCGTCGAGCGAGGTGCCCGACATCAGCCCGATGTAGAGCTGACGGAGCTCAGTCGGCGGCTGAGACGCCATCCATGGTCTCGGCCACGGCCAGTTGGGTCTTGACGCTGGCGACGGTCTGCAGGAACTGCGACTTGGCGTAGTTCGGCAGCGTGATCGCCTCGGAGGCGCGAGCGATGGTGCGTGGGTCCATGTGGCGGCCGCCGACGCGAAACTCGAAGTGCAGGTGCGGGCCGGTGGCCMWGCCGGTCGAGCCGACGGCACCGAGCTTCATGCCCTGTTCGATGCGCTGGCCCTTCTTGACGTCAATGCGGCTCAGGTGAGCGTAGACCGTGCTGCGGTCGCCGGCGTGGCGCACGTGCACGACATTGCCAAAGCCGTTCTGCCAGCCGGCCATTTCGACCGTGCCATCGCCCACCGACCGCACGGCCGTGCCGGTCGGCGCACCGTAGTCGACACCGTTGTGCTGGCGCCAAGTCTGCATGATGGGATGGAAGCGCATCGCGAAGCCGCTGGTGATGCGCGAGAACTCCATCGGGCTGGCCAGGAAGGCGCGACGCTTGCTCGTACCGTCAAAGCCGAAGAAGCTGCTCTTGCCGGTGGCGTTGTCCTTGAAATAGACGGCCGAATAGGTGCGGCCGTTGTTCGTGAACTCGCCAGCCAGCAGGCGGCCGACGCCGCCGTCCCACGGGACCGGCTCGCCGTCGGCGGTCAGCGTCTCGTAGACGATGCTGAAGCGGTCGCCCTTGCGCAGCTCGCGGTGGAAGTCGATGTCGCCCGAGAACATGTCGGCCATCTGCGAAGCGATGGCGTCGGGGATGTTGGCGTCGTCGGTAGCGGCGAACAGCGAGGTGCGGATGGTGCCGCTGCCCAAGGCCACCTGGGTCTGCAGCGGTGCCGTTTCGGTGCGGGCGGTGAAGCGGGCGCCGACGCGCTCGATCGTCAACCGGGTGAAATGACTTGCTTGCTGCTCGACCTTTTCGGCCGGGAAGCGCATAACGATCTTCTGCACCTGGCCGGAGGCGTCGGCTGTCAGGTGGACCATCTTGCCGGCGCGGCCCTGCAGCACGCGCCGGCCCAGCGGGTCGGTGCGCAGGAAGGCCGCGGCGGCCGGATCGAAGGCGCCGGCACGCTTGAGCAGGCTGTCAGGGGTATCGCTGGAGCGGGTGGCTTCGGCGCGGGTCAGGCCGACGGCGTGCGTGGCCAGCTCCTCGAGCTGACTCTCCACATCGGGCGTGGCCAGGGTCTCGACCAACGTGCGCTTGGGCAGCTCGGCGGCGTCAGGGGCCAGCGGCGCGATGCCGAAGGCGGTCACGGCGAAGCAACTCAGCAGGCCGACGACGGTGGCCGTCAGCGCACGCGGATGCCGGGCGGCAAAGGCCTCGGCATGCTGCAGGCTGGCTTGGACTTGCTTCAGGCGGTTCTTAACAGTCACTCTCGCTGTCACTCTCGGTATTCCCGGGGTTGTCGCTGGGGCAATCCCGGCCGAGCCGGTTCAGCGCTGAGGCCGCTCGTGGGCGGCCCTTAAAATCCCTGGATTGGTTGTGTTGAAACAACACCCCCAAACGAAGGGTGAATTCTAACGGCTTTGTCCTACCTGGCATGCCGGTTAACCCCGATGGATCAATAACTTAACGTTTCGCCCGGTTTGCTGCCGGGCGCCGATGCGCCATGTCCGACGCTCCGCAATTCCCCATCACCGATGCTGTCCTCGAAGCCCTGGCCGTCACGCGCCGCGGCGTGGACGAGCTGCTGCCGGAGGCCGAGTGGACGAAGAAGCTGGCCCGCTCCGCCGCCACGGGCGTGCCGCTGCGCATCAAGCTGGGCCTGGACCCGACGGCGCCCGACATCCACGTCGGTCACACAGTTGTCTTGAACAAGATGCGCCAATTGCAGGACCTGGGTCACCAAGTCATCTTCCTGATCGGCGACTTCACCTCGCTGATTGGCGATCCGTCCGGCCGCAACGCCACCCGCCCGCCGCTGACCAAGGAACAGATCCAGGCCAACGCCGAGACCTACTACGCCCAGGCCAGGCTGGTGCTGGACCCGGCGCGCACCGAGATTCGCTACAACTCCGAGTGGAGCGAGCCGCTGGGCGCGGCCGGCATGATCCAGCTGGCGAGCAAGTACACGGTCGCCCGCATGATGGAGCGCGACGACTTCACCAAGCGCTTCGCGGCCCAGACGCCGATCTCGGTGCACGAGTTCCTCTACCCGCTGATGCAGGGCTACGACTCGGTGGCGCTGAAGAGCGACCTGGAGCTGGGTGGCACCGACCAGAAGTTCAACCTGCTGATGGGCCGCCACCTGCAGCAGGAATACGGCCAGGAGCCGCAGTGCATCCTGACCATGCCGCTGCTGGAGGGCCTGGACGGCGTCGAGAAGATGTCCAAGTCAAAGAACAACTACATCGGCATCACGGAGGCGCCGAACACGATGTTCGCCAAGATTCTGTCGATCAGCGACGTACAGATGTGGAAGTGGTTCGAGCTGCTGTCCTTCAAGTCCCTGGCCGAGATCGCCGCGCTGAAGGCCGAGGTCGAGGATGGCCGCAACCCGAAGGACGCCAAGGTCATGCTGGCCAAGGAGATCACGGCGCGCTTCCACAGCGCGGCGGCGGCGGACGCGGCCGAAGCCGACTTCAACAATCGCGCCCGCGGTGGCATTCCTGACGAGATTCCTGAAGTTCAGTTGAGCGGCGCGCCCATGGGCATCGCCCAGGTGTTGAAGGGGGCCGGCCTTGTCGCATCGACAGGCGAAGGCCTGCGCATGGTCGAGCAGGGCGGCGTGCGCCGGGCCGGCGAAGTCATCGCCGACAAGGGGCTGAAGCTTGACGCCGGCGAGCATGTGCTGCAGGTGGGCAAGCGCAAGTTCGCGCGGGTCCTGCTGAGCTAGGGGGCGGGCGAGCCGCCCGTTCGCCGCCGCTCGCTGGCGATTCCCGACGCGTCCTGTCCGTTCGTCGCAAGCCGTTCGCCGGGCTGCGATGGCATCTGCACAGTCCGGGGCATCGCAACCCCAACGACTGCCGCAAATGAATGCCTCCCTCCCCGTCTGGCCCTTCGCCGTCCTGGCTGTCCTGGTGATCCTGGGCTATCGCCAATCGCGTGACCGTGTTGTCCGGCCCGGCACGCTGGCCAAGGTGGCTCTCGCCATGCTGGCGCTGTCGCTGTACGGCGTCACGGCGGCGTTCGGCGCGAGCCTCGTTCCGGTGCTGGCTTGGGCGCTGGCCTTTGCCGCGGTCGTCTTTCTCGGCGGCCCGCTGTTTGCACCGCGCGGCCTGGCAAGGGAAGGCGCCGCCGTGCGCATGCCCGGCAGCTGGGTGCCGCTGGGCCTGATGCTCGGCATCTTCATGACCAAGTTCGGCCTGGGCTTCGCCAACGGCATGGGCGCCCATGTGCTGCAGGAGCTCTGGTTCATCGCCGCGGTGAGCGCGATCCTGGGCCTGTTCAGCGGTGCCTTCGCGGCCCGGGCCACGGCGGTGCATCGCTTCGTCCGCGCCGCTTGATCTCTCAAGCCCATGAAAAAGGGAGGCCGCGGCCTCCCTTTGCTTTCACGGCTTGACCGGCCGCAGATACGGTCCCGGCTTCACCACCTGGACCGGCTGCTCGGCAATCCGGCGCTTCAGCTCGGCCAGCGCCGCATCCAGCTGCGCGTCCTGGCCCATCGCCGTCGCCCGCGGCGGGTTGTCGACCTCGATGTCCGGCGTCACGCCGATGCCCTCGATCAGGAAGCGGCCCTCGGCGTCGATCTGCCCCGTCTCGGCGGCCCGCATGATGCCGTTGTCGATCAGGCGGTTCTGGTCCGACAGCCACGCGCCCGCCCCCGAGCTGCGCTTGCCAATGACGGGGCCCAGCTTGAGGCGCTTGAAGCCCTCGGCGAAGGTCTCGCCGTCGCTGTAGGTGTCCTCGTTCATCAGCACCACCGTGTGGCCGCGGTACACGTTCTGCATATTGGCGTAGACCGGTGCGCCGCCTGGCGAGCGCGGTTGCCAGAAGGCCCAGGCGCGGCGCAGCAGCTTTTCCAGGATCCAGCTGTCGATGTTGCCGCCATTGTTGTAGCGCACGTCGATGATGAGGCCGTCGCGGTCGCTGGCGGCGTAGAACTCGCGCACGAAATCGGCGATGTCGGCCGCGCCCATCGCGCGCAGATGCACGTAGCCGATGCGGCCCTGGGCCGACTGCTCCACGGCGCGGGCGCGGCTGACGCGCCAGTCGTTGTAGCGCAGCTGGTTTTCGCGCGTCTGCGCCACCGGCGTGACGATGCGCTGCACCGTCTTGCCGCTGGCCTGTTTCACCTCCAGCAGCACCTGGCGGCCGGCCTGGCCGCGCAGCAGCTCCAGGATGTGCGGCGCGCTGGCGCTGGGGCGGCCATTGACGGTCGTGATGACGTCACCCACTTGCAGGTTGAGACCGGGCGCGGCCAGCGGCGGTGCCTCGGATGGCAACTCCTGCTCATGCGCATAGATCGCATCGATGCGCCAGCCCTCCGGTGCGCGTGAGAAGCGCCCACCGAGGCCCGCGAGGCCAGGCTCGTCGGGCGCGAGCCGCGTGTCGCCGGCGCCGATCTGGCTGTGYAGGGCGCCCAGTTCGCTGACCATCTGCGCCATCAGCTCGGCGAGCTCGAAGCGGTCGGTCACGCGATCCACCAGCGGCTCGTACTTGGCGCGCACGGCCACCCAGTCGACGCCGTGCATGGCCTTGTCGTAGAAGTGGTCGCGGTGCATGCGCCAGGCGTCGGCAAACATCTGCTTCCACTCGGCGCGCGGTTGCGTGGCGATCTGCCAGTCGGTCCAGCGCACTTGCAGCTTGGCGAGTTCAGCCGGCAGCTTGGGCGCCGCGTCGACGACGAGGATTTCCGGCGCCGCACCCGCGGGCTGGTTGCGCACCAGCATCAGCTTCTTGCCGTCGGCGCTGATGTCGTAGTTGCGCACGTCGCTGGCCAGGATCTCGGCCGAGCCGCCCTGGTTGTCGATGCCAACCGACTTGAGCTGGCTTTTTCCGTCCAGATCACGATCCAGGAACCACAGGCGCTTGCCATCCGCGCGCAGCGCGCGGTAGCTGCCGGCGGTCACGGGCAGCTCGTGGAGGCGCTCGGCCAGGCCTTCGAAAACGATGGCGGGCTTGCCCTTCTTCTCGGCGGCTGGCTTCTTGTCGTCCTTTGGATCAGGCTTGCGCTCGGTCGGCTCCTTGTCGGTGGCCTTCTTGTCCTCGGCGCGCTGCTCGTCGGCCTTCTTCTCGGTGACCGACTCCAGCTCGTCCTTGGCCGCGAACGGCGAGCGCAGGCCCGGCTGCAGGGCCAGCGCGTAGAGCTTGGCGCGAAAGCCGAAGAACGGCCCGGTGTTGCGGTCGCCCCATGTGCTGCCATTGCCCGTCGTCGCGAAGTTGCGGTTGGACGCGAAGTACAGCCATTGCCCGTCCGGGCTGAAGGTGGCGCTGTCGCTGTCGTAGCGGTCACTGGTCAGCGTGTGGGTGCGGCCATCGGCCGTGCTGTAGAGCTGCAGCTGGCTGCGGTCGGCATGGCGCAGCGACAGCGTCCAGGCCAGGGCCTGGCCATCGGGACTCCAGCCCTGCAGCTGCGGCGCGTCGCCAAGGGCGCTGCGAGCGATCTCGCGTGTTGTCTTGGCCTTCAGGTCGGTCAGCCAGATGCCGCCTTCCTTGTCGGTATGCGCCAGCCAGCGGCCGTCGGGCGAAGGGAGCAGGTCGCGGCGCTGCGTCGTTGCGCCGCTGGTGATGCGTTCGGGTTGACCCGTGCCATTGGCCGCGAAGCGCCAGATCTCGGTCTCGCCGCTGAAGTCGCAGACGGCAAAGACGCTCTTGCTGTCGCTGCTGAATTCACCCTTCTTGCAGCTGCCGTCGGCCGGCTGCGGCAGCTCAGCGCGGCGCAGCTGCTGCACGCCCTGCGTCGCGAGGTGACCGCGCGCGGCCAGCAGCACGCGCTCGCCATTGGGAGCGAAGGATGTGTCGGTCAGGAAGTCCTGCGGCTTCTTGATCCAGCGCTCGCGCTGCTGGTCGAAGTCGCCGCCCAGGCTGATGTCGAGCTTCTTCGCGCCCGCGCTCTGCGCGAGGTCGACGAGGTAGAGGTCCGCGCCCACCGCATAGACGACACGGCTGCCGTCGATGGATGCGTGGCGGATGTCCCAGCCCTTGTGCGTGGTGTGCTGGCGCATGTCACCGCCTTGGGCATTGACCGACCAGATGTTGACCGTGCCTTCGCGGTCCGACAGGAAGGCGACGCGCTCCGCGCCACTGACGCGGTAGGGCAGGGGACGGCGATCGTTGTTGCCCTCGGCGATCAGCGGTTTTGCTTCGGCCTTGTCCGTCAAGTCCAGCGCCCACAGCCGCGCGATGGCGCCGCCGCGGTACTGTCGGGCGTTGTCGCTGCGCAGGCCGCTGCGCGTGAAATAGAGCGTCTTGCCATCGGCGCTCAGCGCGGCGTCGCTGGCCTGGCCGACGGGCAGCTGGCGGCGCTGGCCAGTCTTCACGTCGATGGCGAAGAGCTGACTGCCGGGACGGGCGTCCAAGCCGGTGTAGAGGACTTCGCCGGCGGCCGTGAAGCCCCAGACGCGCATGCCGCCGCCTTCCCAGGTCAGGCGCTTCGGCGGGCCGCCGGCCACCGGCATCAGGTAGATCTCGGTGCCGCCGTCGTACTGCGCCGTGAAGGCCAGCCATTGCCCATCGGGCGACACGGCGGGCTGGGTCTCCTGGCCGCTGTGCGTGGTCAGCCGCTGGGCTTCGCCGCCCTGCGTGCCGACGCGCCAGAGGTCGCCCTCGGCGACGAGATAGACGGCATCGCCACCCAGTGTGGGCTGGCGATAGAAGCCGCTGGTGCCGGCCCAGGCGCTCGTGGCGCACAGGACCGCAGCGAGCGCGGCGAGACGGAAGCGGGGCATGGGGCTCTCCTGATGAGGGTCGCCATTGTGTTGTTAGGGGAATGGAGGGCGATTCGTCACATCGGGTGAATCCGTAGAGCCTCTGAGCGCGTAACAGCGCTCAGATGCCAAGACGGCATTGCCATACAGGATGCCCCCGATGAAAGCTCGTCTCACCCGCAGCGCCGTGGGCGCAGCGCTGCTCTGCCTGGCCGTTGGCGCCCAGGCTTCCAGCCACCGCGAAGCGCCCTTCATCACGACCGTGCCCAAGGTCGACGCGACGGACTTCTACATGTTCAACAGCTACGAGACCGGCCGYGCCGGCTACGTGACGCTGATCGCCAACTACCAGCCGCTGCAGGACGGCTATGGCGGCCCGAACTATTTCTCGATGGACCCCAACGCGCTCTACGAGATCCACGTCGACAACGTTGGCGATGCCAAGGGACACCTGACCTTCCAGTTCCGCTTCAAGAACACGCTGTCCAACAGCGGTGCCGGCACGTCTTTAAGCGTCGGCGGCAAGATGGTCGGCATCCCGTTGATCCAGTCGGGCGCGGTGGCCAACGTCAAGGACGCCAACCTGCAGGTCAACGAGAGCTACACGCTGACCGTGGTGCGCGGCGACCGCCGCAGCGGCACGGCCCAGGCGGTGGTCCATGCCACCAGCGGTGCGGCCAGCTTCGACAAGCCGGTCGACAACATCGGCAAGAAGACCATCGCCGACTATGCGAGCTATGCGGCCAAGCATGTCTACCCCATCACCATCCCCGGCTGCAGCACGCCGGCCAAGGTCTTCGTCGGCCAGCGCCAGGACCCGTTTGCCGTCAACCTCGGCACCATCTTCGACCTGGTCAACGCGCCGGTCTCCGTCATCACCGACCCGTCGCTGATCAATGCCGCGCCCAACACCATCGACGACAAGAACGTCACCACGCTGGCGCTGGAGGTGCACAAGGACTGCCTGAAATCCGCGACCGACGATGTCATCGGCGGCTGGACCACGGCCAGCCTGCGCCAGGGCCGCCTGCTCGATCCCAAGCCGGGCTCGGGCCATCAGGCCAGCGAGAAGGCCGGCGGCGCCTGGGTGCAGGTCTCGCGCCTGGGCATGCCCCTGGTGAATGAAGTCGTTATCGGCCTCAAGGACAAGGACAAGTTCAACTCCTCCAAGCCCAAGGACGACGGCCAGTTCGCCGACTACGTGACCAACCCGACGCTGCCAGCCTTGCTGGAGATCGCGCTGGCCCTGCCCAACACCGCGCCGACCAACTTCCCGCGCAACGACCTGGTCACCACCTTCCTGACCGGCATCAAGGGTGTCAACCAGCAGAAGACGGTCACGGCCTCCGAGATGCTGCGCCTCAATACGGCAATAGCTGCCGTGCCCTTCGCTCAACAAAACCGTTTGGGCATCGTCGGCAACATCCTCGCCGCAGGCAACGACAACGCCGGCTACCCGAACGGCCGCCGTCCCAAGGACGACGTCGTCGACATCTCGTTGGTGGCCGTCATGGGCGGCCTGTGCGTGGCCAACGGCGACACCGACAAGCTCGGCTTCGGCGCGGCCTGCAAGCCCAGCGTGGTGCCCCTGGGTGCCACGACTTTCAAGCTGCATGACGCGGTCGATCAGGCCGTCGTGCCCTTGCTGAGCGGCTTCCCCTACCTCAACACGCCTGTCTCGGGCACCAAGTGAAAGGGGCCGCCATGTTGACCCGCAAGACTGCCGCGGTCGCCGCCGGCGCCGTGCTCGTGCTGGCCGCCTGCGGCGGCAGTGACAGCGACACTGAAATCATCAGCCCGCCGCCCCCACCGCCGCCGGCCCCCACCGCGGTGCCCGACAGCGCCGTGGCCTCGTCCGCCGCCCTGGTGAGCTACCTGAAGGCGCAGAAGACCGATGACGAGACCACGGAGGCGCTGACGCTGCCGACGGTGGCGGTGTCGGTCAGCGAAACCGAAGAGCCCGTGAGCCTGTGAAGCACCTGCTCGCGCTGCTGCTGGCAATCCCGCTGGCGGTCTTGGCCGAACCTTTCGTCCCGAAGGACGACGCCGAGATCGTGCAGCGCCTGCCTTACCGCATCGACGCGGCCGAGCGCCAGCGCCGTGCGGCCTTGGCGCGCGACCCAGCACAGCTGCAGCTCGCCGTAGCCACTGCACGTGCGGCGCTGCAGCGCGCCCGCGTGCATGGCGACCCGCGCGAGCTCGGCGCGGCACAGGCCGCGCTGGCGCCGTGGTGGCGCCAGGCCGATGCACCCGCCGATGCCGTGCTGCTGCGCGCCCGCGTTCTGCAGGCGCGGCACGAGTTCGAGCCTGCCCTGGCCGAGCTGCACCGCCTGTTGGCGCGCGAAGATCTCGCGCCGGAGCATCGCGCCCAGGCCCTGCTCGACGCGGCCGCGTTGCATCAGCTGCGCGCCGAACTAACCGAGGCTCGCGCCTTGTGCGAACAGCTTCAACCCCTGGCCGCACTGCCGGCAACTGCCTGTCTGGCCGAGCTGGCCAGCCTGTCGGGACAGGGCCAAGCGGCGGCACAAACGCTGGCCCAGCTCAGCCCGGGCCGGTCCATCGCGCCCTGGCTTGCACTGATGCGTGCCGAGCTGGCGGAACGCCTCGGCAACGAAGCCACCGCGCCTGCCCTTTACCGTGCCGCGCTGGCCGGCGAGGACGAGGTCTACACGCGCGCCGCGCTGGCCGACTGGCTGCTGGCCCGGCAGCGCGCGGCCGAGGCCCTCGTGCTGGTCGAACGCAGCCCCGATGCCGAGGCCGATGCATTGCTGTTGCGCCAGGTCATCGCCTTGCGCCAGCTCGGCCGCGATGCGTCGGCGCCGACGGCCCTGATGCGCGAGCGCCTTGCCGCCGCCGACCGCCGCGAATCGGGCAAGCATGCGCGCGAGCAGGCCCGCTTTGCCCTCGATGTCGAGCAGCAGCCACGCGAAGCCCTGCGCCTGGCTCAGCTGAACTGGGCGATGCAACGCGAGCCTGTTGATGCGGTGCTGCTGCTGCGCGCTGCCCTCGCCGCTGGGCGCGATGGCGATGCGACGCGTGAGGAACTGGCGCGCGTGCTGCGCGGCAAGGGCTGGCAGGATGCACGCCTTGCCGCTCTTGATCGGCGTTTTGACCGGAGCTTCGCGCCGTGATCCGTTGTTTGTTGTGGCTGGCGCTGCTGCTGTGCGGTGTGGCCCAGGCCCACCAGGCCAGCGAGGCCTATCTCGTCTACCGCGTCGAAGGTGCGGCGGTCGAACAGCGCCTGGACATCGCCTTGCGCGACCTGGACCGCGACCTGGCGCTGGACGCCGATGGCGACGGCAACTTGAGCTGGGGCGAGGTGCGCCGGCGCTGGCCCGACATCGAAGCGCTGGCCATGGCCGGCCTGCGCTTCACCGCCGATGGCGCGGCCTGCACGCCGCAGGACCGTCCCAAGCCCCAGCTCGATCAGCACAGCGACGGCATGCACGCCGTGCTCATCAGCCACTGGCTCTGCCGCGCCGCCGTGCATGAGCTCGACATCGACTACAGCCTCTTTGCCAGCACCGACACCGCCCACCGTGGCCTGGCCCGCCTCGTCGGCGCGGCGGGCGAGCCGCTGGTGCTGACGCCCGGCGCCGGCCCACAACGTCTGGCGCTGGACAGCCGCGGCTTCGGTGGCTTCGTCGTCGAGGGCATGGCCCATATCGCCAGCGGGCTGGACCATGTGCTTTTCCTCGTCACGCTGCTGCTCGTCGCCGTCTGGCGGCGCGAGGGCAAGGGCTGGGCGCCCCGTGCCAGCGGCCGCGCCGCGCTGGCCGAGACGCTCAAGCTTGTCACCGCCTTCACTCTGGCCCACTCCATCACCCTGGCGCTGGCGGCCAGCGGCGCCATCGACCCGCCGACCACCGTCGTCGAATCGCTGATCGCGCTGACCGTGCTGCTCGCCGCGCTCGACAACCTGCGGCCCTTTGTGCCTGGGCCGCGCTGGAGCATGGTCGGCCTCTTCGGCCTCGTGCACGGCGTCGGCTTTGCCGGGCCGCTGAAGGACCTGGGCCTGCGCGGCAGCGAACTGGTGCTGCCGCTGCTGGGCTTCAACCTCGGCGTCGAGCTGGGACAGCTTGCCGTCGTCGCGCTGCTGCTGCCACTGGCCCTGATGCTGCGCTCGGCGACCATCTACCGGCGCTGGATCGTGCCCGGTGGATCCAGCGCTGTCGCCGCGCTGGCCCTGCTCTGGTGTGTCGAGCGCAGCTTCGGGCTCAGCCTGCTGCCTTGAGCGGCCGCAGGCGGCTGYGCAGCAACGCCAGGTCGAAGCGGTAGAACACCGCCTGTATGCCGCGGCCCGATGCGCAAGTCGACAGCGCATCGTCGCCTTCGTGCATCCCGTCAGCCGTATCCCGCGCACCCAGGCAAGCCAGCCCGGGCGGCAGCTGGGCCAACAGCATCTGGGCCATGATGAGGCTGTCGGCATCGCCGACGAGGGCTTGGAGCGGGATGTCGACACTGCCGGCGGCGTCGTCCAGGTGCGTGGTCAGTGCCTGCTCCAGCCGCGCGCTGACGCCCAGCATGGCAGGCTCGGTGGCAAAGGCCATCGCGTCGGTGTCCAGCAGTGCGCTGATCAGGACGGCCATACAGCCTCCTGGCGCAGGTCGCTGCGCAGCGGTGTGATGCGGTAGCTGTAGCCCGGGCGCATCAGCAACTGCGGGAAGGCGCAGCGGCTGAAGCCATCGCCCACGACGTCGCCGGAGCGGTCGTGCAGCATCTCCCAGTAGAAGCCGAAGACCTGTGGCGGCTGGCGCCGCAGACGCGGCAGGCCGCAAGCCGGGCGGCTCGCATGAGGAATCCACAGATTTGGCACGGCATGCTCCCCGGGGCACACACAAGCGGCCCCTACATGCACAGACGCGCAAATCCGCGCGATCCGGTCACGCCGGCATGCACAAGCTAGGGGGAGGAGGTCAGCCTGCGGCGATGCCGGCGGTCACGTGACCCGCGGGCACGTGGGCGGCCGCACTCGTGACATGGCCGACCTGATCGTCGAAGAAGAAGTCGGGCTCGAACTCGCGCAGGAATTCCCCCTTGGCCAGGCCGCCGAGAAACATGGCCTCGTCGACCTCGATCTGCCAGTCCATCAGCGTGCGGATGGCGCGCTCGTGAGCCGGTGCGCTGCGCGCAGTGACGAGGGCCGTGCGTACCTTCATGCCGTTGGCGTGTGAATGCTGCAGCCGGTGCAGCGCCTCCAGCATCGGCTTGAAGGGCCCGGCCTGTAGCGGCAGGTGGGCGCGCTGCAGTTCATGCTCGCGAAAGGCCGCCAGGCCATCGCGCTGGAACACCTGCTCCGCTTCGTCGGAGAACAGCACCGCGTCGCCGTCGAAGGCAATGCGCAATTCCTTGGGATGCGCTGCCGAGGCCCGCGCCGCCAGCGGCATCACGCGCGCTGCGGCCACGCCGGCGCCGAGGGCTTGGCGCACATCGGCCTCGTTGGTGGACAAAAAGAGCTGGGCCGACAGCGGCTTCAGGTAGCGCCACGGCGAGGCGCCACGCGTGAACACGCCGCGCTCGATGGGCAGGCCGTAGTGCTTGGCCGAGCGGAACACACGCATGCCCGAGATCGGGTCGTTGCGCGACAGCACGACGACCTCCACCTGGGGCGTACCGCCGGCGTTGAAGGCCAGCAGTTTCTCCACCAGCGAGAAGGCCACGCCGGGCGGCGCCGGTTCGTCCAGGCGCTGCTGCTGCAGGGCCATGTAGGCATGGTCGTCGCCGGCCTCGAAGACCTCGTTCTCGGCCTCGAAATCGAAGAGTGCGCGTGAGGAGATCGCGACGACGAGTTGACCGGAGAGAGTGGCTGGCATGGCGATCGATGATAGGGCTCGACGCCCCTGTCCCGTCTTCCTAGACTCGCCGCGTTTTCAACTCGAAAGACCAGCCCATGCGCGCTGCCGCCTTTGCCCTGCTGCCCATCCTCGCCGCCTGCGCCAGCGCGCCGAAGCCGCCCCAGGTACCCGCTGCGCTGCAGCCGCCGGCCGGCCAGGCGCTGCACCTGGAAGCGCTGGCCAGCGGCGTGCAGATCTACGAATGCCAGGCCAAGGCCGACGGCAGCGGCACGGCCTGGGTCTTCAAGGCCCCCGAGGCCACGTTGCGCGATCGCGCGGGCCAGTCGCTGGGCAAGCACTACGCCGGCCCGACCTGGGAGGGCCTGGATGGCAGCACGGTCGTCGGCGAGATCAAGGCCCGTGACCCGGGCCCGGACGCGAAAGCCATCCCCTGGCTGCTGCTCGCGGCCAAGAGCAACGGCGGCAGCGGCGTCTTCAGCACGACGAAGAGCATCCAGCGCGTCACGACGGTCGGTGGCGTCGCGCCCGCCGAGGCCTGCACGGCGGCCGGCCAGGTCGTGCGCGTCACCTACACGGCGACCTACTACTTCTACCGCTAGATCACGGCCAGCGCGGTGGCGAGGTCGCGCCGCAGGTCGTCCGTGGCCTCGATGCCTACGGACAGGCGCACCAGCGAGTCCGTGATGCCCAGCCGCGCCCGCGTCTCGGGCGGAATGGAGGCGTGGGTCATCAAGGCGGGCAGCGAGATCAGGCTCTCGACGCCACCCAGGCTCTCGGCCAGCGTGAACAGCTCTACGCGCTGCAGAAAGCGGCGCGCACCGGCCAGGTCGGCCTTCAGCGCGACGCTGATCATGCCGCCGCCGCCGCGCATCTGGCGCTTGGCCAGGGCGTGCTGCGGGTGGCTTTCCAGGCCGGGGTAGAGCACGCGCTCGACCTGGGGCTGCGCGGCCAGCCAGGTGGCCAATTCGGCGGCGCTGGCGTTGTGCCTCTCCATGCGCAATGCCAGCGTCTTGAGGCCACGCAGCGCGAGGAAGCTGTCGAAGGGCCCGGCCACCGAGCCGACGGCGTTGTGCAGGAACTCGAGCTTCTCGCGCAGCTCGGCCTGGCGCGGCTCTCCACCCACGACCGCAATGCCGCCGATGACGTCGCTGTGGCCGTTGAGGTATTTGGTCGCCGAGTGCACCACGAGGTCGAAGCCCAGTTCCAGCGGGCGCTGGGCCCAGGGGCTGGCGAAGGTGTTGTCCGCCACGGCCAGCGCGCCGTGCTCGCGGGCGACGCGGGCTATGGCTGCCAGGTCGCTCAGGCGCAGCAGCGGGTTGCTGGGCGTCTCGATCCAGATCAGCTTCGTGTCGGGCTGCAGCGCGGCGCGCACGGCCTCGGTGTCGCGGCTGTCCACATAGGTCACGCGCAGGCCGGCGCTGTGCTTGCGCACCCGCTCGAACAGGCGATAGCTGCCGCCGTAGAGGTCGTCACCGGCGACGATATGGGCGCCAGCGGGCAGGGTGTCGAGCACCGTGGCCATGGCCGCCAGCCCGGATGCGAAGGCATAGGCCTGGGCGCCGCCTTCGAGGTCGGCGACGGCGCGCTCCCAGGCCTGGCGGGTCGGGTTGTGGGTGCGGCCGTACTCATAGCCGGTGTGCTCGCCGGGGCCGTGCTGGCGGTAGGTGGAGCTGACCGAGATGGGCGGCATGACGGCGCCGGTCACGGCGTCCGGCTCCTGGCCGGCATGGATGACGCGGGTGTTGAAGTCGAGTTGATCGCTCATCGCGCGATCTCCTTGCGCAGATGGTTGATGAGGTCGAAGCGGGTGACGAGGCCGTGGAAGCCGGCGTCGTCCGCAATGACGGCCACGAGGCCGCGGCGCAACTGCTCGTTCAGTTCGGTGAGCGACGCGCTGGGCGCCAGCGTGATGACGTCGGTATTCATCGCGCTCTGCACCAGGGCGCCAAACGCGGCCGGGTCGGCATGTAGCCGGGCCAGCAGGTCGGACTCGTCCAGCAGCCCGACGAGGCGGTCGCCGTCGAGCACCGGCAATTGCGACACATCGGCCTGGCGCATGCGCGAGAAGGCGGTCTGCAGCGTGTCGTCCGGCCCGACCGACACGACGCCGCCGCTGGTCACCGGGCGCGAGATCAGGTCGCGCAGGTCGCCCAGGCGCGGGCGCGTCAGCAGGCCCTGGTCGAACATCCAATGGTCGTTGTAGACCTTGGACAGGTAGCGCGTGCCGGTGTCGCAGACGAAGGTGACGACGCGCTTCGGCGTAGTCTGCTCGCGGCAGTAGCGCAGCGCCGCCGCCAGCAGCGTGCCGGTTGACGAGCCGGCCAGGATGCCCTCGGCGCGGTAGAGCTCGCGCGCGGTGGCGAAGCTGTCGGTGTCGCTGATGCTGTAGGCCGTGCGTACCGGCCTGAGGTCGGCGATGGGCGGGATGAAGTCCTCGCCGATGCCTTCCACCGCCCACGAGCCGGCGTCACCGAATTTGCCGGTGTCGATGTAGTCCTTCAGGATGGAGCCGACCGGATCGGCCAGCACCATCTCGATGCCGGGGCGCACGCGCTGGAAGAAACGACCGAGGCCGGTGATGGTGCCGCCCGAGCCGACGCCGCAGACGATGGCGTCGACGTCGTGGCCCATCTGCTGCCAGATCTCGGGCGCCGTCGTCGTCTCGTGGGCCAGCGGGTTGGCGGGGTTGTTGAACTGGTCGGCATACCAGGCGCCGGGGATTTCGCGCACCAGGCGGGCGGCCACGTCCTGGTAGTAGGCCGGGTGGCCCTTGCCGACGTCGGAGCGTGTCAGGTGCACGCGGGCACCGAGAGCCTTGAGTTGCAGCACTTTCTCGGCGGACATCTTGTCGGGCACCACCAGCGCCACCTGGTAGCCCTTGGCACGCGCCACCAGGGCCAGGCCCAGGCCGGTATTGCCGGCGGTGGCTTCCACCACCGTGCCACCGGGTTTGAGCAAGCCCTCGCGCTCGGCCGTCTCGATCATGGCCAGGCCGATGCGGTCCTTGATGGAGCCGCCGGGGTTCTGGGATTCGAGCTTGAGGAAGAGCTGGCAGGGGCCGGTGTCCAGGCGCAGCACCGGCAACAGCGGCGTGTTGCCGATGAGGTCCAGCACGGCGGGCCGGGCCTCGAGCGGGAGTCGAGCGTTCATGACGAGTCGGGCCGCGGGTCGGGCGCGGCCAATTTGGGCTAGACCTCGCAGGATACGAAGGGAGGCTTCGCGCGCAATCCCGTTTTTCGCATGAGCTTGCGCGGTTTTCGACCGCGCCCCGCCGCACAAGCAAATGCGAAAAGCATCGTTCACGGCGGCTTATGTGATTCCTAGCATGCGACCACTTGTTCTCCAGGAATCCAGATGACTCTCTCCCGCCGCGTAATCACCCAGGCCTTGGTCGCTGCCGGCCTCTTTGCAGTGCAGGTCGCCCACGCCGACCAGCTCGACGACATCAAGAAGAAGGGCGAGCTCGTGGTCGGCGTGCTCGGCACCGACGAGCCCAACAGCTTCATCGACCCCAAGACGCGCGAAATCATTGGCTACGAGGTCGATCTGGCCCGCGCCATCGCCACCCGGCTGGGCGTCAAGCTGCAGATCAAGCAGCTCGCCGTCGCTGCGCGCATCCCCGAGCTACAGCAAGGCCATGTCGACCTGCTGGCTGCCTCCCTCACGCACAACAAGGAGCGCGAGGCCGTCATCGACTTCTCGCTGACCACCTTCGTCACCGGCCAGAAGGTCCTCGTCAAAGCCGACAGCGGTATCCAGAACGTAGCCGCGCTCGCCGGCAAGAAGGTCGTCACCATCAAAGGCGGCACGCAGGAGCCCAATATTCGCAAGGCCGTACCTCAGGTCGACGTCGTCACCTTCGACACCGGCCCGCAGGCCTTCCAGGCGCTGCAGCAGGGCAAGGGCGTGGCCTTTGTCAACGATGAGGTCTCGCTGCTGGATCAGCACGCCAAGCTCGGCGCGGCGTCGGCGCAGTACCGCATCCTGGAACAGAACATCAGCGTCGAGCCCCTGGCCATCGGCATTCGCAAGGGCGAGAAGCGCCTGAAGGCCGAGGTCGATGCGGCGCTGAGCGGCCTGGAGAAGGGTGGCGAAGCCGACAAGCTGTTCGTCAAGTGGTATGGCCCGGACACGCGTCTGAAGTTCCCCAAGCGCACCTTCAAGATCGACAGCGACAAGGTCGAAAGCTGATTCGTCGGTCTGTCTGATTGCAGCCGCCGCCTCACGAGGGCCGGCGGCTGCCTCGTTTCTGGTGAGCCCCCCAATGCCCGTCCTTTCCTTTGCCCCGCTGCTGCAGGGCGACTACCTCACCTGGCTGCTGCAAGGCCTGCGCCTGTCGCTGCTGCTGACCGGCCTGACGCTGCTGACCGCGCTGCCTTTGGCTGTCTTCATCGCGTTGCTGCGCCTGTCACCGTGGCGCGCGTTGCGCGTCATCGGAGAAGGCTATGTCGAGGCCGTGCGCTGCGTGCCGCTGCTGGTGCACATGCTGTTCTGGTACTTTGGCGCGCCGGAGCTGCTGCCCGCCGGCATCAAGGAAAAGGTCTACGCCGGCAATATCGAGGTCTTCAGCGCCTGGGCCGCGCTGACGCTGTACACGGCCGCCTACATGAGCGAGGACATCCGCTCCGGGGTGCGTGCCGTGCCCGGCGCCCAGCTGGATGCGGCCATGGCCCTGGGCTTCAGCTTCCTCGCCGGCATGCGCCTGGTCGTGCTGCCGCAGGCCCTGCGCATCACGCTGCCACCGCTGCTGTCACAGACGCTCAACCTCTGGAAGAACACCAGCATCGCCACCGTCATCGGCGCGGCCGAGCTGATGACGCAGGCCCAGCGCGTCGAGTCGGCGAGCTTTCGCGGCTTCGAGACCTTTGCCCTCGTCACGGTGGCCTATCTGTCGGTGTCACTGGTGCTGACGGGGCTGGCGCAATGGGCGCAGCACGTGGTGTCGCCTCAGGGGGCACGGCGATGAGTGAACTCGTCGATACCTACTGGCTCTACTTCCTCGTCGGCCAGTACCCGCACGGCCCGCTCGGTGGCCTGGCGTTGACGGTGATCCTGGCCACGCTGGGCCTGGTGCTCGCGCTGCCGCTGGGCGTGCTGCTGGGCCTGGCCCGCTTCAGCCCGAATCGCTGGCTGCGCCTGCCGGTGACCGGCTGGGTCTGGGGGGTGCGTGGCACGCCGCTGCTGATGGTGGTGTTCTGGGCCTATTTCTTCCTGCCCACGGTGACCGGCCACAAGACCGACCAGTTCAGCACCATGCTGGTCGCGCTGATCGTCTTTGACGCTGCTTACCTTGCCGAGATCGTGCATGCCGGCCTGCAGGCCTTGCCACGCGGCCAGCTGCAGGCGTCGATGTCACTGGGCATGACGCGCGGCCAGGCGCTGCGTTCGGTGCTGCTGCCCCAGGCCTTGCGCCACATGCTGCCCTCGCTGATCAACCAGTTCGTCGCAACCATCAAGGAGACGTCGCTGGGCACCATCATCGGCCTCTCCGAGCTGTCCTTCATCGCCAACCAGATCAACGCCCAGGTGCTGGTCAAGCCGGTGGAAATCTACCTGACGCTGGCGGGTTGCTACTTCGTCATGTGCTTCGGGTTGACGCGCATCGCCAAGCTCGCCGAACGACGCCTCGCGGCCGTGTAGTGCCTTACCCAGCGACCGTCGTGGAACCGGCTTTGCCGGGCCACCAGCGGTTGCCAAGGCCAGAGGCCTTGTCCTTCGCCAGGCACAAACAGTCCTCAGGACTGTTTGTGTCCGGGCTCAGCCCCCTTGAGGGGGCCGCAGCTTCGCTGCGGTAGGGGGTGGTCTATTTCACCCAGGTGTTCAGCTGGATGATAGGCAGCAGTACCGCCAGCACGATCAGCAGCACCACCGCGCCCATCGCCACGATGAGCAGCGGTTCGAGCAGCGTGGCAGCAGCCATCGAGCGGCGCTGCACCTCGACGCCCAACTGGCGCGCCGCGCGGCCCAGCATCTCGGGCAGTTGGCCGGTCTGCTCGCCCAGGCGGGCGAACATCGCCAGGATGCCAGGGAAGCGCTTCTTGCCGGCCAGGGCCGAGCCGAGCGGCGCGCCTTCGCGAACCTGCACGAGGGCGTCCAGCGCATCGGCCTGCATGGCGCGGTTGGACAGGGTCTCGGCCGCCGCCTGCAGCGCCTTCAGGATGGGCACGCCGGCACCGGCCAGCATGGCCAGCGTGCCGGCAAAGCGAGCGGCGTTGTAGCCGCGCGCCAGTCGCCCGACCAGGGGCAGGCCGAGGATGCCCGCGTCGAAGCGCAGCCGGAAGGCCGGCGCCTTCAACGCGAAGCGCAGCGCCACGCCGCCGGCGACGAGGACGGCGAGCATGGCCCAGCCCCAGCTGCGCACGAAGTCGCTGACGGCGAGCATCGCGACCGTCAACGCGGGCAGGGCGCGCTTGGAACTGGTGAACACGGTCGCGATCTGCGGCACCACGTAGGTGACGAGGAAGATGACGATCAGCACCGAGATGAAGGAGACGATAGCCGGGTAGGCCATGGCGCCGATGAGCTTGGCCTTCAGGTCCTGGCGCTCCTCGAGGTCGTCGGCGAGCTTCTCCAGCACCTGGCCCAGCGCGCCGCTCTGTTCGCCGGCAGCCACGACGCCGCGATAGACCTCGTCGAACTCACGAGGTGCCAGGCCCAGCGCCCGCGCGAAGGTCGAGCCGGCATTGACCTCGGCTTTCAGTTGCGAGATCAGCTCGCGCTGCTTGGTGTCTTCACTCTCATCGGCCAGGGCCGTCAGCGCACGCTCGATGGGCAGGCTGGAGCCGACCAGGCCGGCGAGCTGGCGCGTCCAGACGGCCAGTGCCGTCGTGCTGAAGACGCGGCGGGTGAAGCGGCTGCCTTCCTGGGTGCCGTGCTGCTGCACCATCTCGATCGACAGTGGCGTCAGGCCTTGTGCGCGCACCATGGCACGCGCCGCACGCGGGTTGTCGGCCTCGATCAGGCCGCTGCTCTGGCGGCCGGCATCGGTGAGGGCTTCGTATTTGTAGGCCGGCACGTTGGGTCAGCCTATTCGCGCGTCACGCGCAGCACTTCTTCGAGCGACGTCACACCGGCGTCGATCAACCTTTCACCGTCCTCGCGCATGGAGCGCAGGCCGTTGGCCTCGGCGGCGGCCTGCAGCTGGCTCTCCGGCGCTCGGTTGTGGATGAGGCTGCGCACGGCTTCGTCGGCCACCATCAGCTCATACACGCCTGTGCGGCCCTTGTAGCCCGTGTGGCCGCAGGCATCGCAACCGACGGGGTGCCAGCGGCCATGGTCGTCCTGGCGCTTGCAGACGGGGCACAGGCGCCGCACCAGGCGCTGGGCCAGCACGCCGAGCAGCGAGCTGCTCAGCAGGAAGGGCTCGACACCCATGTCGGTCAGGCGCGTGACGGCGCTGGGCGCGTCGTTCGTGTGCAGCGTGGCCAGCACCAAGTGGCCGGTCAGCGAGGCCTGGATGGCGATCTGCGCGGTCTCGTAGTCGCGGATTTCGCCGATCATGATGACGTCCGGGTCCTGGCGCAGGATGGCGCGCAGGGCCTTGGCGAAGGTCAGGTCGATCTTGCTGTTGACCTGGGTCTGGCCGATGCCGGGCAGCTCGTACTCGATCGGGTCCTCGACGGTCAGCACATTGGTCGTGCTGGTGTCGACGGTCTGCAGCGAGGCGTACAGCGAGGTCGTCTTGCCCGAGCCGGTCGGGCCGGTGACCAGCACGATGCCGTGGGGCTGCTGCACCAACTTCTTGAAGGCGGTCAGCACGTTGCCGTCCATGCCCAGGCCCTCGAGCGTGAACTTGGATTCGCTCTTGTCCAGCAGGCGCAGCACCGCGCGTTCGCCGTGCGCCGAGGGCAGGGTGGACACGCGCACGTCGATGGCGCGGCCGCCGATGCGCAGCGAGATGCGGCCGTCCTGCGGCAGGCGCTTCTCGGCGATGTCGAGCTCGGCCATGATCTTCAGCCGCGAGATCAGCGCGGCGTGCAGGCCACGGTTGGGCTGCACCACTTCGCGCAGCGTGCCGTCGACGCGAAAGCGCACCGACGAGGCGCGCTCATAGGGTTCGATGTGGATGTCGCTCGCGCCGTCCTTGGCCGCCTGGGTCAGCAGGGCGTTCAGCATGCGGATGATGGGCGCGTCGTTGGCCGCTTCGAGCAGGTCTTCCACGGCCGGCAGGTCCTGCATCATGCGCGACAGGTCCACCGCGCTCTCGACCTCGCCGACGACGACGGCTGCGCTCGATTCACTGCCGGCATAGGCGGCGTTGATGCGCTCGGCCAGCGACGTGACGGCTTCGGATTCGAGCCGGTCCACCGCGTACTGGCGCTGCACCTCGGACAGCGTGGCCCAGCCGACCTCGGGCGGTGCCCACAGCGTCAGCGTGCTGCCGTCGTCCTCCAGCAGCACGGTGTTGGCCTTGGCGAAGGCGTAGGGCAGGGGGTGGCGGGTGGCGGCCATGGATCGATCGCTTACTGTGGCGATTACTGCGGCGATTGCTGCTGCTGCGGCGGCTGCAGTGACGGCTGCGGCAGCGCCTTGTTCGGCGGCGAAGTCTTGGGCTCGGGCAGCACCGGCGCGCCGGTGTCGGGCAGAACCAGGCTCTTCTGCGGCTGACTGCTCTGCTGCACGCCGCGGATGCTTTCGTAGCGGTCCAGCGTCAGCTGGTTGGCGCTGTCGGCGTTGCGCATGACGACGGGGCGCAGGAAGACCATCAGGTTGGTCTTTACGCGCTTGCGGTTCTTGCTGCTGAAGAGGTTGCCGATCAGCGGGATCTTGGACAGCCCGGGCACGCCGTCGTCGCCGTCGGTGTACTCATCCTTCAGCAGGCCGCCGAGCACGATGATGTCGCCGTCATCGACGACGACGCTGGTCTCGATGGCGCTCTTGTCCAGCGTCGGGCCGGTGGTGCTGTTGGAGCCGGGCACCACGGAGGAGTTCTCCTGGTAGACCACCATGCGCACGGTGCCGCCTTCGCCGATCTGGCTCTTGATCTTCAGCGTCAGACCCACGTCCTTGCGGTCCACCGTCGTGAAGGGGTTGACGGTGCCGCCAGTCGACCCGCCGCTGCTGGCGTAGGAGCCGGTCACGAAGGGCACGTTCTGGCCGATGACGATGCGGGCCTCCTCGTTGTCCAGCGCCACGAGGTTGGGCGTGGACAGCACGTTGGCGCCGCTCTGGCTTTCGAAGAAATTGGCCACCGCGCCGAGCGTGTAGAAGTCGCCGACCTTTCTCAGGATGCCGATGTTCAGGCCGGTGGGCGCCGAGCCCGAGCCCAGGGCCGAGGCCACGCCGCTGCGACCGCCGGCGACAGCCACGGTGCCGTTGATGATGTTGGACAGGCCTGAGCCGAAGTTGGTGCCCGCGCCGGTGATGGTGTTGTCGCCCTTGCTGCCGAACAGGTTCTGCCACTGCACGCCGAACTGGGCCGCCTTGGTGTTGTCGATCTTGACGATCAGCGACTCGACGTAGATCTGGGCGCGGCGCGAATCGAGCTGCTCGATAACGGCGCGCACCTGCCGGTACAGCGGCTCGGCAGCCGTGATGATCAGTGAGTTGGTCGACGGGTCGGCCTGCACGAAGCCGCCGGTGGAAGGGCCGGCTGACTGCGTCAGCGGCGTCGTCGCGGCGGTCGAGCTCATGCCGCCGGTGTTGCTGTTGGCGGCGTTGCCGCCGGTCAGCGAGGGCGAGGCGCCAGTCAGCGAGCCGCTGCCACTGAGGCTGGACGTGCCGGAGGAACTGCCGCCACTGCTGCTGCTCGACGAGGCAGCGCCGAAAGCCGCACGCAGCACGGTGGCCAGCTTGGTGGCGTCGGCGTTCTTCAGGTAGACGACGCGGATGTTGTTGCCGCCGCCATCGCCGCTGGGCTGGTCGAGCTTGTCGACCATCGAACGCACCGCGGCCAGGCGCGCCGGGTTGCTGGCGCGCAGGATGAGGCCGTTGGAGCGCGGGTCGACGAGCACGTTGACGGCGCTGCTGCTCTGGCCGGGCACGGCCCCGCCGACGGCCGCACCGCCATCGGCCAGGCGCTGCACCAGCGGTGCCAGGTCGGCCGCGACGGCATTCTTCAGCGGCACGATCTCAATGTCGCTGGTGCCCGGCGTGTCCATCGCCGCGATGATCTTGGCGATGCGCTGCAGGTTGTCGGCGTAGTCGGTGATGATCAGGCTGTTATTGCCCGGGTTGGCATTGATGGTGTTGTTGGGGCTGATCAGCGGGCGCAGCACGGCGACGAGGTTGTTCGCGTTCTCGTGCTGGATGCGGAAGATCTGCGTCAGGATCTGGTCGCCACGCACTGCGCTGGTCTCGACGGCCACCGAGCCGGCCTGCAGCTTGGCGTCGGGCTCGGGCAGTACCTTCAAGAGGCCGGCCGTCTCGACGACGGTGAAGCCCAGGCCGCGCAGCGCTGCGAGGTAGTTGAGGTAAGCCTCGCGCACCGACACCGGCTGCTCGCTGTAGACCGTGATCGTGCCCTTGACGCGCGGGTCGATGATGATCTGGCGGTCCAGCATGACGCCGATGGCGCGGGTGACGGCCTCGATGTCGGCGTTGACGAAGTTCAGTGTGACCGGCGAGCTGGCGCGTACGGCGGGGCCTTTGCCCGAGCCTGGCCGGCCGCGCTGCACTGTGGCGCTGTCGGGCTGGGCGAACGCGCTGCCTGCGGACGTCAGCAGCACGGAGAGCGCGGTAGCCGAAGCGACGGCGGTGCGTTGGAAATTCATGATCATCCGATCGTCAGGACGGAGCGGGCCCCTTGGCGGCGCCCGATGATGTTCAGCAGATTGTTCAGTGCTTCCTCGCGGCCCGGCGCGGCGCCGGCCTCACCAGTGAAGCGGCTCTTGCCACCGCTGTTCAGTGTGCCGACGCCCGAAAGCTGCAGTGCGCCCTCCAGCGTGGACAGGCGCAGCGTGCTGACGCCGGGATTGGCCGTGTCGGCCGTCACGGTGAAACGGTAGCTGCCCAGTGGCGCAACCGTGGACACGCGCGAGGACAGGTTGAGCAGGTCCAGCTGCAGCTCGCCGAACTGGCGCCAGCGGCCCTGCACCGATTCGAGCCTCAGCTCGCGGGCCGACAGGCGCAGCGAGCCACCCAGCTGCAGCGTGTTCCACGGCGTGCCCAGGCCCGCCAGCAGGCCGGCGGGCAGGCGGGCCAGCCAGTCGGCCTGGTTGTCGACGCTGATCTCCATGCGGCCCAGGCCCGGCTTGACGCCCAGCAGCAGGTCGCCGTTGATGCAGCAGTCCTGGCGCGCCGCGAGCTGCAGGCCCAGGCCTTTGACGGCCATGCGCCAGTACAGCCGGCCGGGCAGGGCCGAGGCATCACGGCTGCCGGTGCCACCGGTCAGCACCAGCACGCCCGAGCCATTCCAGACGCTGCCGCGCGTGTCGACGATGAGCAGGTGGTCGTTGCTGGCCGAGGCCAGCGCGCGTGCCAGCCAGCTCGCCGGCGCAAAGACGATGAGCGCGGCGAGGATGCCGATCAGGGCGCCGCCCACGGCCCAGCGCCGGGGCGTGCGGTGGCGCACCGCACGGCCGCCATAGCTGCCGCTGCCCAGCACCGAGTCCGACATTTGCTGCGTCGTGTGGCCGCTGCGCTTCTTGAACAAGGCCATCAGGCGCCTCCCAGGCTCAGCACCAGCGTGCCGGCATAGCCCTTGGGGCCGCGCGTCAGCTGAGCTTCGACGGGCCGGGCCCGCGCTGCCGAGCGCACCTCGCCCAGCCAGCCCTGCAGCAGCTCGGGTGCGACGCCGGTGAGCGTGACGACGGCGCGGTCGCCCGTGAGGTTCAGGCGGGCTGCGGCGCCCAGGTGTTCGACGGAGGCCTTCAATGCGGCCTGGGCCTGGTCGGGCGGCACCGGCGGCGCCGCGCGCAGCGCCTGGGCCTCCTGGGCCTGGGCCTGCATCTGCTGCAGTTGCAGCTCCAGCCGGTCCAGTTCGGTGGGCGCTGTCTTCAGCGTTCGCAGGGCCGGCGCGAGCAGCACGCTCCAGGCCAGCAGCAGGCCGAGCAGCAGGCCGATGGCACCCACGGCTAAGCGTTCGCGTTCGCCCAGGGCTTGCCAGTGCGCGAGCGCCTGGGCCTTGGCCTGGCCGAGTTGGGCGGAGAGGCCGTCGCCGGCGCTGGAATTGAAGCGGGCCATCAGGGGCGTCCTTGCGCGTTGGTGCGGCTGATGGTCAGCTTGCCCTCGCTGGCGTCCAGCTGCCAGCCTTCGCTGCGCAGCTGATTGCGGAAATTGTCGATCTGGGGCTGGGCCCAGCCCTGTGCCGACACCGTGAGGCGGCCGGGCTCGAAGGCCAGCGCATCAGTCGGCGGGCGGTCGGCCGGCCAGGCCATGGCAGCGGCCGCGAGCAGGGCTTCGAGGTCCTGCTCGCCGACGCTGCCGGCGCTGGCGCGCAGCAGGTCGAGCTGCTTTTGCATCTGCACCGGCGCGTCGAGGATGGCACGCACCTGCGGGAAAGCGCCGGTCAGCGTTGTCGTGACCGCCTCGCGTCGCGCCGCCACCTCGCGATGCTGGTGCCAGGCCCACAGGTTGAGGCCCAGCAGCTGAACGATGGCCAGGCCGGCCAGGCCGTAGCGCACGGGCTGCCAGGGCTTGCGCATCAGCCCGCGGCTGAGAAGGCGCAGGGCGCGCACGCCACGGGCGCGGGGCGCGAGGTCGAACTGGCGGAAATCCCAGGCGTTGTCGACGACGGCCAGCCCCCGCTGCGTCGGCGTCTGCACGGTGACCGTCGTGCCCAGCCAGCGCTCGGCCACTGTCGCCACAGCTGGCGTGGCCGTCCACTGCGCGGCATGCACGAGGCCAGGCGGGAAGAGCTGGCGCGCCAGGCCGCCTTCCAGCGGCAGGGTGGCGACGCCGTCGACATGGCTCCAGCGCAGGGCGACGCCGGCGCCATTGGCTTCAAAGAAATGGCCGCGCGGCAATTCGTCGGGCCAGGACAGCGGTGCGACGCGATCGATGAAGATATGGGCCGCTTCGAGCTGGGCCAGATGCTCGGCCAGCCAGGGGCGCGACGTGACGGCGATCCAGGCCGTGTCGCCGCCCAGGGCGTCGGGCTCGACCGCAAAGTGCAGGGTGTCGGGCTCGTCGAGCAGGGCCTCCTCAAGCTTGCCGGCCAGGGCAGCGCGCATCTGGCGGCCGGCGCGCGGCAGTTCGACGCGGCGCCAGGCCACATCGGACTCGTTGACGACGGCGATGACGCTGTCCGCCGCCGGCAAGCCACCCGGCGCGGCACGGCCCTCGGCGGTGATCTGGCGGCCATCCGGCGTCAGTGCGTAGTCGTACTCGCGCACCGCGTTGGCGCGCGGCAGCTCGGCCGCGGCGGACGCGGCTTTGCCCAGGGCGCGCAGGCGCGTCCGTGGGGGCAGGAACAGCAGCAGGGTGCTCATTGGGAGATCAGGGGCGGCGCATTCTAGGAGGGGCGGCTGCCTTCCCGGCCCGGGCGCCAAGCCGCCGGTGAAAGTCTGTAGCCGGGTTCGAGTTCAAGGAATCACTGATCCAGCAGCTGGTTGATGCGCTCGCGGGCGAGGACGTCCATGCTCAGGTTGTTGCGAAAGATCAGCGAGCGCTGTTCGAGCTGACGCTCGTCAAGGCGCAGCCGGCCGGTGACGATGAAGTAGGACGAATCCACCGACGCCCGGTTGCCGCTGAGGTCGACAGCGGCGGGCAGGAAATTCTTGGCGTCGTCGACGTTCTGTAGCGGCTGGGCCTTGCGGCCCTGCACCAGGCGCTCGGCCGAGGCGAGGTCGACGCCTTCGAACAGCGCTGCGATGACTTCGCGCGGCGCGGTGTTCAAGTTGACCGGCGTGGGCTTGGGCAGCAGCACCACATAGGGCTGCAGGCGCTTGAGGGTGTCGGCGTCCAGGCCCAGCCAGGCGAGCTGGTCCAGGCCGGCCGGCTGCAGGGGGCCGGACTCGCTGATGGCCGCATCGCTCGCAGGCACGCCGGGCCCGCTGGCGGCGCTGGCCGGCGCCGGGAAAGCGCTCCGCAGGCCGGTGACGATGACGGCAGCCGCGCCGGGCGCCGCGTTGACCTGGCTGCACAGCCGCTCCAGCACGCGCTGCTCCAACTCCGGCACCTTTGCACCGCCAAGCAGTGCGCGCAGGTTGTAGCGGCTCTGCGCGTCCTCGATGGTGCCGGACAGGAAGGCCTCGGGGCCGTCGTCGTCGCTGGCCGCCGTTCGGTCGGCAGCCAGGAAGGTGGACAGCCGCGCCTCGGCCAGCGGCACGGCCCAGGGCTCGCCGAGGTGGTCGATCTTCTTCCGCTGCTGGCTGTTGCCTCGGGCGTCCTCTTTCAGGATCAGGCGGGCCCAGTCCAGCGCGCCCTGCAGGATCCAGGCGCTCTGCGCGCGGGCGCGGTCGGCGGCTTCGATCTGCACTGCGCGGTACTGCTGCCAGACCATGCCGGCGGCGAGGCTGGCAATCAGCGTGACGATGATCATGGCCGTCAGCAAGGCGGCGCCGCTCTGACGAGTCTTCATCGAACGGTCACCTCCAGCTCGCGCGTCAGCGTGCCAGTCAGGCCGCTGCCCTCGGCGAACTGCATGGCCACGCGCAGGCCGGCGGGCGGCTGGGTCGGCGTCTTGGGGTTGACGGGGCCGGCGTTGTCGTTGCCGTTGCCGCCGGTGGACTGGCAGTTGCTCCAGGCATTGCCCCAGTAGCAATAGAACTGCCAGCCGGCCACGCCGTCGAATGCGCGTAGGGCCGGGTTGCGCTGGTCCAGTTGCTGCAGGCCGCGCTGGCGCTGGTCTTCGAGGTCCTGCACGGTACGCTGCGCCGGGCTTTCCCATCGCCATAGGCTGCCTTCGCGCAGGGTCCAGACGACGACCTGCAAACCGGTCGGTGCCTGGCGGGTCAGCACGAGGTTGCCGCCGTCGAAAGCGATGGGTTGCACGGTGCTGTGGCTGTCCTGCAAGGCGTGCAGGTCGACCTCCCACTGCGCCAGCACGGTCTGCAGCCGGGCGGTCTGGGCCAGGTGGGCCTGGGCGATCTCGCGGCTTCTCACGAGGGCGTCGATGCCGCGCCAAGCCATGGCCGCCATCGTCGCCATGACGACCAGGGCGACGAGCACCTCGACGAGGGTGAAGCCGCGCACCTTCATCAGAACTTGCCCATGATGGTGCTCAGGCTGAGCACGGGGCGGCCCTGGTCGTCGGTGACGTCGGCGTCGACGCGGCGGAACAGTGGGTTGGGCGTCGGGCTGACCCTGAGCTTGCCGCCATAGCTGCGGCCGAGCTGCTCGCAGCTGAAGGGCGATTCGCCGATGTCGGGAAACTGCTGCGTCAAGCGCAATTCGGTCAACAGGTTCTCGGCACACCATTGGCCCGCGCTGACCTGGGCCAGGCGCTCGGCGTTGTTGGTCAGCGCCCCGGCAGCCTTGATGCCGGCGCCCAGCGCAATGGCGACGATGACCAGGGCGACGAGGACCTCGATCAACGTGAAGCCGCGCTGGTCATGCACGGGATTCATTGCGGCGTGACGATGTCGAAGGCGGCCAGGCCGTCGGTGGCCAGCACGAGTTGCTGGCTGCCGAGCTGCAGGCGCAGGCGCTGGGCGGGGATGACGGGTTCGGGGCCGAGCCTCAGGCCAGGGTTGGTGGCGGTCGCGTTCTCGATCAGCACGGCCACCGGCTCGCCGAGCCAGCGCGTCGGCAGCTGGATGGTGCGGGGCAGGCCTTCGAAGCGGAAGTCGTCACCGGTCTTGATGCCCTTGGGGATCCAGCGCACGTCCAGGCCCGACGCGCGGCTCTCGGCACGCGCCGTCTCCAGCAGTGCGGCCAGGCGCTGGGCTTCGCGCTGCAGCTGCAGCTCGGCGGGGTCGCGCAGCGCCAGCGTGATCGTGGCGCTGGTGATCGCGATCAGTGCGACGACGACCAGCAGCTCGATGAGCGTGAAGCCCCTGGACTTACTGCCAGGAACCGATGTCCGCGTCACGGCCCTCGCCGCCGGCGCGGCCGTCGGCGCCAAAGCTATAGATATCAACCTCGCCCTTCACGCCGGGATTGGCGTACTGGTAGGGGTGGCCCCAGGGGTCGTTGGGCAGCTTCTCCAGATAGGGCTTCCAGTTCGGCGGCGGGTTGCCGGCCGTGGGCTTGTGCACGAGGGCGTCCAGGCCCTGCTCCGAGCTCGGATAGCGCTGGTTGTCCAGCTTGTAGATCTTGAGCGCCTGCATCAGGTTGTTGACGTCGGTGCGGGCGGCGGTGACGCGAGCGTCTTCGGCGCGGTCCAGCACGTTGGGCACGACGAGGGCCGCGAGCACGCCGATGATGACGAGCACGACCAACAGTTCGATCAGCGTGAAGCCGCGGGCAACGGAGCCGGTGAGGGAGGAGCGACGCATGTCTGGGGGCGTGGAAGCGCTGAGCTGCGGTGAGCGGGCCATCATAATGGGCCATGCTTGCTCGAACGATGGCGTTTACGGTGTGGCTGCTGCTCGGCGGCTCGGTGGCTTACTGGAGCCTGCAACTGCTCGCACGGCCGCTGGCCATGCCGGCTTCGGTGCTGCCGGCCGGTGAGGGGCGTGGCGGCGCGGTCGACCTGAGCCGGCTGCTCGGCGTGACGGCGCCCGAGGCCGTGCCCGAGCCCGAGGTCGCGGTATCGACGCGGCTGCGCCTGCTGGGTGTTGTCGCGCCCAGGAACGCGAAGGCGGCCGAGGCCGGCGAGGGCGTCGCGCTGATCGAGGTGGACGGCGTGGCGCGCACGGTGCGCGTCGGCGCAGTGGTCGACGGCGAGTTGCGCCTGCTGCGCGTGGACGTGCGCAGCGCCAGCCTGGGCCGCATCGGCCAGGCGCCCAGCCAGGTCTTGCAGATCAGCCCGCCGGCCGCTGCGGCCACGGGCGCGCTGCCGCCGGCAGCGCCATCTCCGGTGGTACTGGGCGGCAATCCGAACGGCAGTCCGAGTGGCAATCCCAATAATGCCGCGCCCCATGCACAGGGCCTGCCGCTGCGCGGCAATGTGCCGCCGCCCGTGCCGGCCACCATGCCTTCGGTCTATGGCGCGGCGCCGGCAAATCAGGCCTCGCCACCGACGCGCGAGGAGCAGCAGCGCTGAGCCAGCTTAGCCGGCGCTAGGCGCCCAGCGTCGGGACGTGGGCGCTGGGGTCGGGGCGGGCCGCGACGCGGGCTTCGGCGACCTCGTGCAGATCGGTCAGCAGAGCGGCGGCGGCGCGGATCATCGGCCAGGCCAGGGCCGCGCCGGTGCCGTCGGCGCTGTCCATGCCCAGTTCAAGCAAGGCGGAGGCATGGAACAGGGCCAGCGCTTCATCCAGGCCGCGGTGCACATGGCTGCGGCAGAACACCGCGTAGTCGGTCACCGGCGCGCAGATCAGCGACGCGAGCTTGAGGGCCGCGCAGGCGGCGATGCCGTCCACGATGATGAGGCTGCGCTTGCTGGCCGCGACGAGCATGGCGCCAACCATGACGGCGATCTCGTGGCCACCGAAGGCCGCGATGATGTCCATGGGGTCCTTGGCGTCGCGATGGCGGGCCAGGGCGCCTTGCAGCACGTCGAGCAGATGGACGAGATCGTCCTGGCGCATGGTCGGGCCAGAGACGATGAAGTCGCGCACCGGTTGGTCGGACAGCCGCGCCAGCACCAGGGCGGCGCATTCGGGCGAGCCCTGGCCCATGGAGGCGCAGGCCAGCACATTGCCGGGCAGGTTGTCGGCGATCTCCATGCCGACGCGCACGCCGGCGTGGGCCTGCTCGACGCTCATCGCATGCGCGGTGCGCGCGTTGCGCGTGCCATGGGCGACCTTGCGCGCCAGCAGCCGGGCGTGAGGGGGCAGGTTCTCGGCGACGCCGCAGTCGACGACGGTCAGGTGCAGGCCCTGCAGCCGGGCAAAGACTGACACCGGCAACTGGGCATGCAGGGCCATCTGCACCTGGTCCCTGGTGGCGCGGCCCCATTGGGCGCCGACGCCGTCGACGACGATGCCGTGATCGGAAGCGAAAAGACCGAGCACCGGGTCGCGAAAGCGCGGCGTCAGGCTGTTCTGCACGAGCCCGAGGCGGACGGCCAGTGGTTCCAGTTCGCCGAGGCCGCCAGCGATGGCCGAGCGTCGATCGACGCGGTCACGCAGGGCTTTTTCCAGCTCGGGATTGGCGGTGGGGGAGATCAGCGACTGTTGGGCAACGGTCATGGCGCAGGCGTTGTCAGACCCCGCATTTCAACTCAACCGAGGAACAAGCGATAGACCGGATTGGAGGTTTCGTCTTCGAAGGGGTAGTTCAAGCCGTTGAGGAACTCTCGCAAAGCTGCCGCATCGCCCCTGGGAACCTGGATGCCGACCAGGATGCGGCCGTAGTCGGCGCCCTGGTTGCGGTAGTGGAAAAGGCTGATGTTCCAGTCGGGGTGCATGCTGGACAGGAAGCGCGTCAGCGCGCCCGGCCGTTCTGGAAAGACGAAGCGATAGAGGCGCTCGTCGCGTGCCAGTTCGCTGCGCCCACCCACCATGTGGCGGATGTGCTGCTTCGCGAGTTCGTCGTTGGTCAGGTCCAGCGTCTCGAAGCCGGCCTTGCTGAAGGTGCGGGCCAGCTTGGCAGCGTCGTCGGGCTTGGAGATGGCGATGCCGACGAAGATATGGGCGACGTCCGCGCCTGCGATGCGGTAGTTGAACTCGGTGACGCTGCGCGGTCCGAGCAGTTCGCAGAAGCGCTTGAAGCTGCCGCGCGCCTCGGGGATGGTGACGGCAAACAACGCCTCGCGGTGCTCGCCGACCTCGGCCCGCTCGGCGACGAAGCGCAGGCGGTCGAAGTTCATGTTGGCGCCGCAGGTGATGGCGACCAGCGTTTCGCCCTTGGCGCCAGTCGTCGCGGCGTATTGCTTGACGGCGGCGACGCTCATCGCCCCTGAGGGCTCAAGGATGGAACGCGTGTCCTCGAAGACATCCTTGATGGCCGCGCAGACGGCGTCGGTGTCGACGACGATGTAGTCGTCAACCAGCTCGCGGGCGATGCGGAAGGTTTCCTCGCCCACCAGCTTGACGGCGGTACCGTCGGCGAACAGGCCGACGTCACTGAGCGTCACGCGCTTGCCGGCCTTCACCGAGCGCAGCATGGCGTCAGAGTCGGTGGTCTGCACGCCGATGATCTTGATCTCCGGACGCAGCGCTTTGACGTAGGCAGCAACGCCGGAGATGAGGCCGCCGCCGCCGATGGCGACGAAGATCGCGTCGATGGGGCCGGGATGCTGGCGCAGCAGCTCCATGGCGATGGTGCCCTGGCCGGCGATGACGTCGGGGTCGTCAAAGGGGTGGACGAAGGTCAGGCCTTGCGCACTCTCCAGTTCCTTGGCGTGACCATAGGCGTCGGTGAAGCTCTCGCCGAACAGCACGACTTCGCCGCCGTGGCCGCGCACCGCCTCGACCTTGACCTGGGGCGTGGTCACCGGCATCACGATGACGGCGCGGCAGCCGAGCTTTTTCGCCGACAGCGCCACGCCCTGGGCGTGGTTGCCTGCCGAAGCACAGATGACGCCGGCCGCGCGTTGCTCGGCCGACAGATGCGCCATCTTGTTATAGGCGCCGCGCAGCTTGAAGCTGAAGACGTCCTGCTCGTCCTCGCGTTTGAGCCAGACCTTGTTGGACAGGCGCTTGGATAGCTTGGCGGCGGCGTGGAGATGGGTCTCGCGGGCGACTTCGTAGACCCGGGCGTTCAGGATTCGCTGCAGATAGCTGCTGCCGGGCGGCAGCATCGCGGGCACCTGAGATGACGTGCTGGACGGCGCCTTGGCGGGGGGCTGGCGTCGGCGCGAGGGAGAGGTCCCTGCGGCACCCTTCGCGCTGCGCGCTGTCCCGCCGGGCGGGAGTTGAGCCCCTACGGGCGGCCGGGCGGGGCTCATCGTCTCTCCATGATGTCTTGTTGCGGCGCCGCATGATAGGGGAGACCCTCATGGGGCGCCGCTTGCCTGCCTTCGGCGAAAAAAAACCCGAGCTTTTGCAAGCTCGGGTTGAATCCACCATGGAGGCGGTGGAGGAGACAATCGGTGCGAAAACGTTTTCGCTTGAGTGGCAGTTTAACGCCGAGTTATGCTGCGCTGCAATATTTTTCGTGAACGAATTGGAGCTTTGACTCTAGATGACCATGGAATGCACCGTCAGTTGGCTGGGTCCTGAGGGCCCGAGTGGCATGAGCTTCGTGGCCGAGACCGGCAGCGGTCATGTGCTGAGCATGGACGGCGCGCCGGACGGTGGCGGGCGCAACCTGGCGCCGCGGCCCATGGAAACCGTGCTGGCGGGCACGGGCGGCTGCACGGCCTATGACGTGGTGCTCATCCTCAAACGCGGCCGCCATGATGTGCGTGGCTGCAAGGTGACGCTGAAGGCCGAGCGCGCCACCAGCGATCCCAAGGTCTTCACAGCCATCCACTTTCACTTCATCGTCAGCGGCAAGGGGCTGAAGCCTGAGATCGTCGAGCGCGCAGTGGCGCTGTCGCACGAGAAATACTGTTCGGCGACAGCCATGCTGGCCAAGACCTCGGCCATCAGTACCTCTTTCGAGGTCACTGAAGTTTGAGCCAGGTCTGATCAGATGTGGTGAGCCACGGTCGTCATGACCTTGGCTGCCGCGCGCATCAGCTCCGCAATGGGCGCGGGCAATGGCCGCGCGCCGGCGGCAACGGCCGCGTCGGCATGCTCGGCTTCCTCGCGCCGCATTTGGTCGACGATGGCGCGGGATGGCGCGTCGGCCTCAGGCAGGCGTTGAAGATGCGAGGCCAAGTGGGCTTCGACCTGGCGCTCCGTTTCGACGACGAAGCCAAGGCTCCATTGATCGCCGGCCAGCCCAGCCAGGCTGCCCCAGGCGAAGGCACCGGCCCACCAGAGCGGCGCGAGGTGGCTGGTATGGCCATCCAGTTCGGCGATCCGGTCGGCCGTCCAGGCGAGGTGATCCAGTTCTTCCTGGGCGGCTTGTTCGAAGTGCCGCCGCAGCTGCTCGTTGCGGCTGAACAGCGCCTGTGACTGGTAAAGCGCCTGGGCGCAGATTTCACCGACGTGATTGACGCGCATCAGCGCTGCCGCGTGCTGCTGGTCTGCCGCAGCCAACTCGACCGGCGACTGGGCCGCCGACGGCGACTGGCGGGTGGCGCGGGTGGGCACGAACACGGTGCGAAGCCCGGCGTCGAGCGCGCTGATCAACCTGTCCCGAAAGTCCAGATCACGACGATGTGAATTGCTTGCTCGAGGTTGCATTCAGTTAAGCAATGTTTCGATGAAGAAATGGTGAATCTGGGGCGGCGTTGTGGATCGGCAACGACAACACATAATTTCATATCCGTGAATTCCCCAGCATCTCAAACCTGTAGTGGAATACGCGCACTTCCTCATAGGAGGTAAGTCGCTGTGGCCTGTTCGCTCGGCGACTCGGATGAATACCTAGGAGTATCGAATGAAGAAAGCTCTGATTGCCTTGGCCGTCCTCGGTCTGACCGGCGGCGCTGCCGTCGCGCAATCGTCCGTCACTCTGTTTGGCGTCATTGATGCCGACCTGAAGTACGTCAAGACCGGCGGTCTCACGGTGAAGAAGTTGGACTCCAGCGGTCTGAACACCAGCCGTTTCGGCGTGCGTGGCACCGAAGATCTGGGCGGCGGCCTGAAGGCTGGCTTCTGGCTGGAATCCCAAGTCGATACCGACACCGGTGTCGCTGGTGGCGGTAGCGCCTTCTGGGGTCGCCGCGCCACGGTCAGCCTGAGCGGCGACTTCGGTGAAGTGCGCCTCGGCCGCAACAAGACCGTCTCGCGCCTGCACGTCGAAGACTTCGACCCGACCGCATTCACCGGCCTGGGCAGCGTCAGCGTGCTGTACAGCAACCTGGGCAGCGGCAACGGCACGTCTTTCGGCCGTGCTGACAACCTCGCCTCGTATTCCCTGCCGGCCAATCTCGGCGGCTTCTACGGCGGTGTGGACATCTCGGCTGGTGAAGGCGTGGACACGAACAAGGGCCAGTCCGTTCGTCTGGGCTATAAGCAGGGTCCCCTGCACGTGTCGGGCGCCTATGCCAGCACGTCCAACGCGGGTGACAGCAGCAAGTTCAAGCTGGCCTCGGTCGGTGCGGCTTACGACTTCGGTGTGGTTCGCCCGTCGCTGTCGTACACGCAAACCAAGTACCTCGGCCGCGAGCAGAAGATCTGGACCGCGTCCGTCACGGCTCCGCTGGGTCAGGGTCAGCTGTGGGCTGGTTATACAAACGCCGAGGCCAATGGCGCCGCCGAGACGGCAGCTGCGGGCTACACCGCTATCGGCGATGCAAAGCTGTTCGCGGCTGGCTACATCTACAACCTGTCCAAGCGCACCGCCCTGTACACGACGTTCTCGCAACTGAAGAACAGCGGCGCTGCACGTTTCGCCGTCGGCGGCGCTCCTGCAGCGACCTCCAACGGCCTGAAGTCCACCGGCTACGACGTCGGCGTTCGTCACAGCTTCTGATGTCGAGCGGCCTCTCGGCCGCAGCGAAATCAGCCAAGCCGCCTTCGGGCGGCTTTTCTTTTGTCCCATGCGGGACAGGGGAATTGCTGTGGGAAATCAACAACAGAGCTCGCGTTATGGCAGGGCGCATCACTGAGAATCAAAAAGTTCACTTTTCTTCGCAGGAGACAACCTTGATGAAAAAAGCCACTCTGGCAGTTGCCGCTCTGGCCGCTTGCACCTCTTCCGCTTGGGCCCAGTCCACCGTGACCCTGTACGGCATCGTGGACGCTGCCGCGCGTTACACCACCAACGTCAATCCTGGAGCTGCACCAAAGCAGTTGATCCCTGGCGGCATGTCGCAAAGCCGTCTGGGCGTGAATGTCGTGGAAGACATGGGCGGCGGTCTCAAGGCTCTGGTGAACATGGAGCATCGCCTCAGTTCGGATACCGGCGCTGCCGCCTCTACTTCCGATTTCTGGCGTCAAGCCTGGGTTGGCCTGCAGTCCAGTGACCTGGGCCAGATCCGCCTCGGTCGTCAATACAACATCCTGTTCGACGTCTACACGTCGACCTTCGCATCCTTCCGCTACTCGCCGTATATCGAGGCGTACAAGCCCGAAATCGGCATGTCCATGGCCGCGCGTCAGGACAACATGGTCAAGTACCTGGCCCAGTTTGGCAGCTTCTATGCCGAAGTCCAGGTGAGCGCCGGTGAAGGTCAATCGGGCGCTGCCGCGGCTTTCCCGAACAAGACCGTCGGCGGCTTGGTTCGCTACAACGACGGTAAGTTCGGCGCGGGCGCCGCATATCTGCAGGCGACCGAGCAGACCGGCAAGAAGATCAAGGCGACCGTCCTCGGCGGCTCGTACACGAATGGCCCGCTCTACCTGCATGCGTCGTGGGGCGAGAACAAGTTCGAAAACCCCTTCACGCTGTTGAGCCTGAGCAGCCCCGCAGCTTTCGCGGCCTCGACCGCCGCCGGCGGCCCGGCCAATATCGCCCTGGCGACGCGTACAGCCTATACCGGCGGTATCTTGGGCGCGAACATCTTCAATGGCGATGCGGCTGACATCAAGAAGCGCACCATGATCATGTTCGGCGCGACCTATCAGTTGACGCCTCAGCTGAACATCGGCGCGAATGCCTGGCTGACCGAACAAACGCACTACGGCACGGTCCAGAACCTGGGCCCGTTCAGTGCGGCCTTTGCAGCGGCGCCTGGCGGTTTCTCGACGAACGCCAACACCAAGTCCAAGGCTAACTTCTTCGCCGTCGTCCTCGACTACGCGTTCTCCAAGCGCACCGACGCCTATCTGGAAATGGACTACACCAAGCTCAAGGGCGAGGTGCTGTTCCTGAACGGCGCTGGCAAGCGTGGCGGCGCGATGGTCGGTCTGCGTCACCGCTTCTGATGCCGATGCGGGGCTTCGGCCTCGCGAGGCGTCTCGACGGGCCGCGAAAGCGGCCCGTTTTCATTGGCGGTTCAGGCTCGCGGAGCTAGGGCTTTCCCGGGAAGCCCCGGCCCCCGCACTTCGCCATGATCCCGCCTTCGCGCCGCGCAAAGACGCGCTCGCTTCAAAGTCTTCATGCTGGTCTTCATCCTTCGCCGCCTTGTCCAGGCTCTCGTCGTCATGCTGACGGTCGCCTTCATCGCCTTCATGCTGTTTCAGTACGTGGGCGACCCGGTCACGAATCTGCTGGGCCAGGATGCGACCGAGGAGCAGCGCATCGCCTTGCGCAAGGATCTGGGCCTGGATCAGCCCTTTCCCGTGCAATTCGCGCGCTTCGCGGTCAACGCGGCCCAGGGCGAATTCGGCATCAGCCTGCGCCAGGGCCGCAAGGTTTCAAGCCTCATCGTCGAACGCTTCCCGGCGACGCTGGAGCTCGCTCTCGTCGCCGGCCTGATTGCGCTCGGCCTGGGCATTCCGCTGGGCGTCTATGCGGCGCTGCGCCGCGGCAAGGCAAGCGCGCAACTGCTGATGACGGGCACGCTGTTCGGTGTCAGCCTGCCCAATTTCGTCATCGGCATCGTGCTGATCTGGATCTTCGCGGTCGAACTCAAATGGCTGCCGAGCTTCGGCCGCGGCGAAGTCGTTGCCCTGGGAGCGTGGACCTCGGGCCTGCTGACGCGCGACGGCCTGCTGCACCTCGTCTTGCCGGCCTTCACGCTGTCGGCCTTCCAGCTGACGCTGATCATGCGGCTCGTGCGCGCCGAGATGCTGGAGGTGCTGCGCACCGACTACATCCGCTTTGCCCGCGCTCGCGGCCTGACGGACCGCAGCGTCTACTTCGGCCATGCACTGAAGAACACGCTGGTGCCCGTCATCACGATCACCGGCCTGCAACTCGGCTCATTGATTGCCTTTGCCATCATCACCGAGCAGGTCTTCCAGTGGCCCGGCATGGGCCTGCTCTTCATCCAGGCCGTGCAGTTCGCCGACATCCCCGTGATGGCCGCCTATCTCTGCCTGATCTCGCTGATCTTCGTCGTCATCAATCTGGGCGTTGACCTCCTCTATTTCGCCGTCGATCCGCGCCTGCGCGTTGAGGGCAAAGCACATTGACCATGGCAGTCGACGCCAATCCCAACTCCACCCCGTCGGCATCCGCGCTGCGCGGCTTCTTCGACGGCGACGTCTGGCATTCCTTTCGGAACTCGCCGGTCGCGATGCTGGCCGCCGCCATTGCGCTGGTCTGCCTTGTCTGCGCGCTGTTTGCGGAGCTTGTGGCGCCGCACAACCCTTTCGACCTGGCGACGCTGGAACTGATGGACTCGCTCAAGCCGCCGGCCTGGGTCGATGGCGGCGAAGCCAGGTACCGGCTCGGCACGGACGGCCAGGGCCGCGACATCCTGTCCGCGCTGATGTACGGCGCGCGCATCTCGCTGCTCGTCGGCATCGCCTCGGTGCTGCTGTCCATCCTGATCGGCGTCAGCCTGGGCCTGCTGGCGGGCTTCGTTGGCGGCCGCACGGACGCCTTCATCATGCGCATCTGCGATGTGATGCTGTCCTTCCCGTCCATCCTCGTCGCGCTGATGATCAGCGGCGTCGGCCGCAGCCTCTTCCCGCACGCGCCCGACATGCTGGCCTTCGTCGTCCTCGTGCTGGCGATTGCGCTGACGGGCTGGGTGCAGTACGCACGCACCGTGCGCGGCTCGACGCTGGTGGAGCGCAACAAGGAGTACGTGCAGGCCGCCCGCGTCATCGGCGTCGGCTCGCTGCGCATCATGCGCCGCCATGTGCTGCCCAATGTGCTCGGGCCGGTGCTGGTGTTGGCCACCATCCAGGTCGCCTCGGCCATCATCACCGAAGCGACCTTGTCCTTTCTCGGCGTCGGCGTGCCGGCGACCAGCCCGTCCCTGGGCACGCTGATCCGCAACGGCAATGACTACCTGTTCTCGGGCGAATGGTGGATCACCGCCTGGCCCAGCCTGACGCTGGTGCTGATCACGCTCAGCGTGAACCTGCTGGGCGACTGGCTGCGCGACGCGCTCAAMCCCCGTCTGCGATGACTGTCCCTTTGCTTGAAGTCAGCCACCTGCGGGTGGAGTTCCCGACCCGCCGCGGCACGTTGTTGGCGCTGGACGACATCTCTTTCTCGATCGCTCCCGGTGAGATCCTTGGCGTCGTCGGCGAATCCGGCGCCGGCAAGTCGCTGACCGGTGYGGCCATCATTGGCCTGCTGGACCCGCCGGGCCGCATCGCCGCCGGCGAGATCAGGCTCGCGGGCCGGCGCATCGACAACCTGCCTTACGAGCAGATGCGCCGTATCCGCGGCAAGGAGATCGGCGCTGTCTTCCAGGATCCGCTGACGTCGCTGAATCCGCTCTACACAGTTGGCCGGCAACTCACCGAGACGATCACGACCCACCTGGATTTGAGCGCCGCCCAGGCCCGGGCCCGCGCCGTCGAACTGCTGGCGTCCACCGGCATTCCGGCGCCCGAGGCTCGGGTCGATCACTTCCCGCACCAGTTTTCCGGCGGCATGCGCCAGCGTGTCGTCATCGCGCTGGCCCTGGCGGCCAACCCCAAGCTCATCGTCGCCGACGAGCCGACCACGGCGCTGGACGTCTCAATCCAGGCGCAGATCATTGCGCTGCTGAGGAAGGTCTGCCGCGAGCAGGGCGCGGCCGTCATGCTGGTCACCCACGACATGGGTGTCATCGCCGAAACCTGCGACCGCGTCGCCGTCATGTACGCCGGCCGCATCGCCGAGATCGGCCCGGTGGCCGACGTCATCCACCACCCGGCCCACCCCTATACCGTCGGGCTGATGGGGTCCATCCCGGCGATGGACGAGGATCGCGAACGCCTGCTGCAGATCGATGGCTCGATGCCGCGCCTCACTGCGATCCCGCCGGGATGCGCCTTCAACCCGCGCTGCCCTCGCGTTGTCGAGCGTTGCCGTGCCGAGCGGCCCGAACTGGTCCAGGTTGGCGCGACGACTGCGGCATGCTGGCGGCCTGTCGCCGTGGAGGTGCCGCGATGAGCACGCCCCTCGTCGAGGTACGGGACCTTGCCAAGATCTTTGACGTTTCACCCCCCTGGCTGAACCGCGTCGTCGAGCGCAAGCCCAGGGCTTTTGTGCATGCGGTGGACGGTGTCTCCTTCAGCATCGAGCGCGGCAAGACGCTGGCTCTCGTCGGCGAGAGTGGCTGCGGCAAGAGCACGGTCGCACGCCTGCTGGTTGGGCTGTACGCGACGACGCGCGGCGCGGTCAGCTTCGACGGCGAGGACATCGCCAAGACGCTGGCCGGTGCCGGCGCCCTGAAGCTGCGCCGGCGCATGCAGATGATCTTCCAGGATCCCTATGCGTCGTTGAACCCGCGCTGGAAGGTGCTGGATATCGTCGCCGAGCCACTGCGCGAGCACGGCCTGATCCCAAGCGACGCGGAGGCCAGGCAGCGCGTCGGTGAGCTGCTCAGCTCGGTCGGCTTGAATCCGGCCGATGCCGAGAAATTCCCGCACCAGTTCTCCGGCGGCCAGCGTCAGCGCATCTCCATCGCCCGTGCGCTCGCGACGCAACCCGAATTCCTTGTCTGCGATGAGCCGACGTCGGCGCTGGACGTGTCTGTGCAGGCTCAGGTCCTCAACATCATGAAGGATCTTCAGCGCGAACGCGGCCTGACCTACCTCTTCATCTCGCACAACCTGGCCGTCGTGCGCCATGTGGCCGACCAGGTCGGCGTCATGTATCTCGGCCGCCTCGTCGAAGTGGCCGACAAGGCCGAGCTGTTCGCGCGGCCGCGCCATCCCTACACGCGCATGCTGCTGGACGCGATCCCCGACATCCACATGAGCGGCCGCGCCCGCACGCCGGTGCAGGGCGAGGTGCCCAACCCGCTGAATCCGCCGAGCGGCTGCAGTTTCCACCCACGCTGCCCGCTGGCCAATGTGCGCTGCAAGACCGAGCGGCCGGCGCTGCTGGAGATCAAGGGCGTGCGCGTGGCCTGCCACGCGGTGGAAGAAGGCCGGGACTAGCGCGCAGGGCCAGACGCCGGAGCAGAGGCCGCGCCGGCCGGCTTGGGCAGCGTCAGCGGCCCCTTCTGCCCACAACCCATGAGGGCGGTAAGGGTGATCAGCAGGACACCTAAACTGGCGGCAGTCTTCTTCATCCGCCCAGTTTATGCCCCTGTCCGACGCCGATTACCACGCCAAGGCCCACGCCCTGCTCGCTCGCATCGAGGAGCAGATCGATGCCTGGCTCGAGGCCGACGTGGTGGACATCGACACCCATCGCACCGGTGGCCTGCTGGAGCTGAGCATGCCCGGAGGCAGCAAGATCGTGCTGAACACCCAGCCCCCGCTGCAGGAGATCTGGCTTGCGGCGCGCTCGGGCGGCTATCACTTCAAGTGGGACGGCTCGCAATGGGTGGACCGCGAAGACCAGGAATTCCTCGCGCGCCTGTCGCGCTGCGCAAGCGAGCAGGCAGGCCAGGCGCTGGCGTTCAGCACCTGAGCCGCTATCTCTTGAAGAGGTCCAGGATGGACTTCTTCTCGTCCTCGGTCGCCGCGCCAGGTACCGCCGCGGGTTCGCTGGACAGTTCACGCACGCCGTTGCCGGTTGTGTATTCCTCGTAGAACCACTCGCCATTGACGTTGACGATGCCTTCCGGCGGCGTGATTTCGTCGACGGGCTTGTTCTTCAGCGCAAAGCCCATGTACTCGATCCAGACCGGCAGGCTCAAGCCTCCGCCCGTCTCGCGGTCGCCGAGCTTGCGCGGCTGGTCATAGCCAATCCAGACGATGGCGACGAGATCCTTCTGGTAGCCGGCGAACCAGGCATCCATCGAATCATTGGTCGTGCCGGTCTTGCCATAGATGTCGGGACGCTTCAGCGTCGCCTGGGCGCGGGCTGCGGTGCCGCTGCGCGTGACCTCCTGCAGCAGGCTGCTCATCAGGAAGGCGTTGCGTGGCTCGATGGCGCGGGTGTCGTCGGTCAGCGTGACGGGCAGGGCTTCGTAGAGCAACCGGCCCTTGTTGTCGGTGATCCTGGCGATGAGCTGCGGGCTGACGCGATAGCCGCCGTTGGCGAACACCGCATAGCCCTGGGCCATCTGCATGGGCGTCACCGAGCCGGCGCCCAGGGCCATGGTCAGATAGGCGGGGTGCTTCTCGGCCTCGAAGCCGAAGCGCGTGATCCAGTCCTGCGCGTAGCGCACGCCGATGGAGTGCAGCACGCGAATGGAGACCATGTTCTTGGATTTGGCCAGCGCCGTGCGCAGCGGCATCGGGCCTTCGAACTTGCCGTCGTAGTTCTTGGGCTCCCAGGGCTGGCTGCCGGTCGTGCCGGCGTCGAAGAACAGCGGCGCATCGTTGACGATGGTGGCCGGCGTGAAGCCCTTCTCCAGCGCCGCCGAGTAGATGAAGGGCTTGAAGCTCGAACCCGGTTGACGCCAGGCCTGGGTCACATGGTTGAACTTGTTCTTGTTGTAGTCGAAGCCGCCGACCATGGCGTGCACCTGGCCGGTCTTCGGGTCCAGGGACACGAAGGCGCCCTCGACCTCGGGCAGTTGGGTGACGGTCCACTCGCCGCCGTCCTTCTGCTTGGCGCCCTTGACGACGCGGATGACGGCGCCTCGGCGGATGCGGGTCTTGGGATTGCCCTTGTCGGACAGGCCGGAGGTGGCAGGCTTGAGACCTTCGCCGATGATGGCGATCACGTCGCCGCTTTGCAGCACCGCCGTCACCTTCTTGGGATCGGCCTCCAGCACGACGGCGGCAAGCAGCTCGTCATTGGCAGGGTGGTCGGCCAGCACCAGCGCGATGCGCGCGTCCAGTTCCTTGGCGTCGCTCGGCAGATCGGCATAGGCCTCGGGGCCGCGGTAGACCTGGCGCTTCTCGTAGTCGAGGATGCCACGGCGCAGCGCGCGGTAGGCCGTGTTCTGCTCGGCGCTGTTCAGCGTCAGATAGACGTTCAGCCCCCGCGAATAGGCTTCGTCGCCATACTGGCTGAAGATCAGCTGGCGCGCCGCCTCGGCGACGAACTCGGCATGCGATACCGACTCCTGCACCGGGCGGATGCGCAGCTTCTCGGCCTTGGCTTCGTCCCGCTGCTCCTCGGTGATGTAGCCCGTCTCATACATCCGCTCGATGATGTATTGCTGACGGATGTTCGCGCGGCGCGGGTTGTTGATGGGGTTGTAGGCCGACGGCGCCTTGGGCAGGCCGGCCAGCATCGCAGCCTCGGCGATGCTGAGCTTGTCCAACGTCTTGCCGAAGTAGATCTCGCTGGCTGCCGCGAAGCCATGCGCGCGGTGGCCCAGGAAGATCTGGTTCATGTAGATCTCGAGGATCTTTTCCTTGGACAGCGCCGACTCGATCTTCAGCGCCAGCAGAATCTCGTAGATCTTGCGCGTGAAGGTCTTTTCCGTGGACAGGTAGAAGTTGCGCGCCACCTGCATCGTGATGGTTGACGCGCCCTGGCTGCGCGACTCGCCCACGTTGGCCAAGCCCGCGCGGATGATGCCCAGGTAGTCGACGCCGCCATGCTGATAGAAGCGTGCGTCCTCGATGGCCAGCACGGCCTCCTGCATGACCTTGGGAATCTCGCGGATTGGCAGGTAGTTGCGGCGCTCCTCGCCAAACTCGCCCAGCAGCACACCGTCAGTGGACAGCACGCGCATGGGCAGCTTGGGTCGATAGTCCGTCAGACCACTGATGTCGGGCAGGTTGGGATAGGCCAGGGCCAGACCCAAGGCCAGCAGCAGGCACACGGCCGCGATGCCGCCTGCCACGACGCCCAGAGCCCACAAGGCCCAGCGACCGAGGCGGGAGCTCAGGCCGGAGAGGGGACGGGAGGTGGGTGTGCCGGCGGGCGAAGGACTGGGTGCAGCAGAGCGGGGCTTGTCGATCATGAGCCGGCAGGGCGCACCCGCGGGCGCGTTGGGAGGAGGCGGCGGATTATAGGAAGCGCCGCCTCGGCATCCTTGTATACCCGCGCACGCATCAAACCGTGTGCCAAACGACCGCTTCACATGTGTTTTTCAGTAGCTTGCAAGTTGGTTGAATCGTGTATGTTTAGCAACGTGGCGTTACCAGCTCGCGCCGAATTTCCGTTCGGCGTCAACGGCTTTGCTGCTAGCATTCAAGTAACTTATTAATAGTCCGATACGTAACTCGCGTGTCGGGAACAAAGGGCATGGGAATACTTGACGCACTTTTGGGTCGCAAGCACCCCCCCCTGATTGGCCTGGATATCAGTTCATCCAGCGTCAAGCTGGTGGAGCTGAGCCAGACCAAGAGCGGTGAATTCGTGCTCGAGCGTTTTGCCAGCGAGCCCTTCGAGAAGGGCTGGATTGCTGACGGCCAGATCGAGAAGTTCGACGAGGTAGCCGACGCGGTCCGCCGTGTCGTTGCGCGCAGCGGCAGCAGGACCCGCGACGCCGCCCTGGCCATGCCGCAGTCGGCCGTCATCACCAAGAAGATCATGTTGCCCGCCGGCTTGCGCGAGGAAGAACTCGAATTGCAGGTCGAGGCCGAGGCCAACCAGTACATCCCGTTCTCGCTGGACGAGGTCAGCCTGGACTTCTGCGTCATCGGCCCCAGCCCCACGTCGGTGGGTGATGTCGAGGTGCTGATCGCCGCCTCGCGCAAGGATCGCGTGCAGGACCGCCAGGGCCTAGCTGAAGCGGCAGGCCTGCGTCCCGTGGTGCTGGACATTGAGTCCCACGCCTCGCGCATGGCCATGGGCCGCCTCATTGCCGCCTTGCCCAACGAAGGCAAAGACGCGCTCGTGGCGCTGTTCGAGATCGGCGCCGACACCACCAGCCTCAAGGTGCTGCGCGACGACGAGCTGCTCTACGACCGGGACCAGTCTTTTGGCGGATCCCAGCTGACACAGCTCATCTCAAGGCAGTACGGTTTCTCCTTCGAAGAGGCCGAGCAGAAGAAGCTCGCCAACGAACTGCCCGAGGATTACGAGAGCAGCGTGCTCAACCCCTTCGTCGACAGCCTGTCTCAGGAAATCGGTCGGGCGCTGCAGTATTTCTTCACCAGCACGCCGCATCACAAGGTGCACTACGTGATGCTGGCCGGCGGCACGGCCACTCTGCCCGGTCTGAAGGAGCGAGTGACGGACCTGACGGGCTTCGCCTGCATGGTGGTCAATCCCTTCGAGAACATGGCCATGGGCTCGGCCGTGCGCGAGCCCAAGCTGCGTCGTGAGGCGCCGTCCTATCTGACCGCCTGCGGCCTCGCGATGCGGAGGTTCTTCCAGTGATCCTGATCAACCTGCTGCCTTACCGCGAAGAGCGGCGCAAGCGGCGCAAGGCTGCCTTCTTCGCCGGCCTGGGCTTTGCTGGCCTGGTGGGCGCCGGCCTTATCGTGGCGGCCTATCTGATGCTGCAGTTCCTGACTGCGGAACAACAGTCGCACAACCAGTACATTCAGGGGCAGATCACGCTGCTCGAAGCCCAGATCAAGGACATCGCCGACCTGAAGGCCGAGATCGAGTCGTTGAAGGCGCGCCAGCGCGCCGTCGAGGACCTGCAGACCGATCGCAACACGCCGGTGCAACTGCTCAATGATCTGGCCCGGCTCGCGCCCGAAGGCATCTATCTGACGGCCATCAAGCAGGACGCTAAGCTCGTCACCATCAGCGGCATTGCCCAGACGAACGAGCGCGTGTCCGAGTTCCTGCGCAATGTGTCGCGCAGCTCGGAATGGCTGGAGAAGCCCGATCTCATCGAAGTCAAGCTGGCCAATGTCACGACCAACACGCGTGATCAGCGGCGCCTGCTGGACTTCTCGATGAAGGTCTCGATCAAGACCCCGCCGCGCGAGGCTGCGCCGGGTGCCGCAGCGCCGAAGAAGAGCTGATCGTCCATGGCCACCTCCACATCCAAGTTCGACCTGAACGCCTGGTTCGCCGATGTTGCGAGCCAGTTCCAGGGCCTCAATCCCAAGGAGCCCGGCCAGTGGCCGCTGCTGCCCAAGCTCGCAGCCTCGCTGGTCGTGATGCTGGCCGTTGCCATCGCCGGCTATGTCTTCGTGCTGTCCGACGTACAGGCGGGCCTGGAGGCAGAGCGCGACCGTGAACCGCAGCTGCGCCAGGACTATCACAACAAGCTGGGCCAGGCCGTCAACCTGCCCGAACTGCGCAAGCAGAAGAGCCAGGTCGAGGAATACGTGACCCAGCTTGAGAAGCAGTTGCCCGGCAAGGCGGAAATCGATTCCCTGCTGTCCGACATCAGCAGCGCCGGCGTCGGGCGCGGCCTGCAGTTTGAGCTGTTCCGGCCCGGCCAGGTGCTGATCAAGGACTACTACGCCGAGTTGCCGATCGCGGTCAAGGTGTCGGGCCGCTATCACGACATCGGCGCCTTCGCGGCCGACGTGTCGAATCTGTCGCGCATCGTCACCTTGCACAACCTCGCGGTCGTCGCGCCCAGCGGCCCGCGCGACGCGAACGGCCCCCTCAGCATGGAGGCCACGGCGCGCACCTATCGCTACCTGGACGCCACTGAAGTCGCCGAGCAGAAGAAGGCCGCGACCAAGACGGCGGGAGGCAAGAAATGAAGCGCCTGCTGATGCCCCTCGCCGTGCTGCTGCCGCTGGCCGGTTGCGGCAGCGACATGGATGAGCTGCGCCAATGGATGGAGCAGGAGCGCAAGGAAGCCAAGACCACCGTCACGCCGCTGCTGCCACCCAAGAAATTCCTGCCCCAGCCGTATGAGTCGGCGGCCGGCGTGGATCCCTACAGCCCGCAGAAGCTCAGCGTCGCGATCAAGCAGGAAGCCGCTCAGCCGAATTCCCTGCTGACGGCCGAGATCAGCCGTCGCAAGGAGCCGCTGGAAGCCTATCCGCTGGACGGCATGGCCATGGTGGGCAGCCTGACGCGCGACAACCGTCGCTATGCGCTGTTGCGCGTCGACAACCTGTTGTATCAAGTCAAGGCCGGGGACTACCTCGGCCAGAACTTCGGCCGCATCACCAAGATCAGCGAGACCGAGATCACGTTGCGAGAAGTCGTCCAGGACGCTGCGGGCGAGTGGATCGAGCGCACCAGTACCCTCCAGCTACAGGAGAAGGGACGATGAACAAGACACCGCAGGAGAATAAGTCGATGGGCCGTGGCTGGTTGGTGGGATTCGCACTCACGTTGCTGGCCGCGCCGGCGGCTTGGGCACAGACGCAGATACGCTCGATCAACACCAGCCAGCAGGCGGGTGTGGAGGTCGTGCGGATCGAACTGAGCGAGCCCTTGCCGGCCCTGCCGACCGGCTTCACGATCCAGGCGCCGCCGCGCATCGCCATCGATCTGCCGGGCGTCACGAACGGCATCGGTCGCAACCAGATCGAGATCAACCAGGGAAATCTGCGCTCGGCCAATGTGGCACAGGCGGGTGAACGCTCCCGCATCGTGCTGAACCTGCGTCATGCCTCGGGCTACACGGCCAAGCTAGAGGGCAGCGCCCTGGTCATCGTGCTCGACCCGACGCCTGCGCAACCTTTGCCCCAGGCCCAGGCTGCCGGCGAACCGGTCCATTTCGCACAAAGCCTGAACGCCGCACCCCAGCCGCTGCGCGACATCGACTTCCGTCGCGGCGCGGACGATGCGGGCCGTGTCATCGTCAACCTGCCCAGCAACCAGGTCGGCGTCGACATCCAGCAGCAGGGCCACAGCCTGGTGGTCGAGTTCCTGCGTTCCAGCCTGCCGGAGAACCTGCGTCGCAAGATCGACGTGGTCGATTTCGGCACCCCTGTGCAAACCATCACCACGAGCCAGATCGGTGATCGGGTGCGCATGCTGGTCGAACCCAAGGGCAACTGGGAACACAGCGCCTACCAGAGCGATAACCAGTTCGTCCTGGAGGTCAGGCCGCAGAAGATCGATCCGAACAAACTGACCCAGGGGCCCGGCTACGCGGGTGACAAGCTGTCGCTGAACTTCCAGAACATCGAAGTCCGGGCACTGCTGCAGGTCATTGCCGACTTCACCAACTTCAACGTCGTCACCAGCGACACCGTGACCGGCAGTGTCACGCTGCGCCTGAAGGACGTGCCCTGGGATCAGGCGCTGGACATCATCATGCAGGCCAAGGGCCTGGGCCTGAGGAAGTCCGGCAACGTGTTGTGGATCGCGCCCAAGGAAGAGCTCGCCACCAAGGAGAGGCTGGACCTTGAAGCCAAGGCCGCCATCGCTCAGCTCGAACCGCTGCGAACCCAGTCCTTCCAGCTGAACTATGTGAAGGCCGAGGACCTTGCCAAGGGCTTGACGGGTCAGAGCATCACGTCTGGCAGTGGCGGCTCCGGCGGCAGCAGTGGCAGTGGCAGTGGTACCCGCATCCTTTCGACGCGCGGCAGTGTCATCTTCGAGCCTCGCACCAACCAGCTCTTCGTCTCGGACGTCCCGAGCAAGCTCGAAGAGATCCAGGCCATGATCGCCAAGATCGACATCCCGGTGCGCCAGGTGTTGATCGAGGCGCGCATCGTCGAAGCCAACGACAAGTTCGGGCGCTCGCTGGGCGTCAAGCTCGGCGCCAACGACCTGCGCGGGCAGCAGGGGGGCATACCGGGCTATAGCGTCGGTGGCGGCAACTACGTAACCATTGGCGGCAACTACAACGGCATCGGCTCGCAGACCAACCAAGGGGTCACGGCCAATTACAACAACACCCAGTTCGTCAACCTGCCGGCGAACGTGTCTTCTGACGCATTCAGCGGTGGCACGGCGACCCAGGTCGCGCTGTCTCTGTTCAGTGCCACCGCCAACCGCTTCCTGAACCTTGAGTTGTCGGCGCTTGAATCTGACGGCAAGGGCAAGGTCGTGTCCAGCCCGCGCGTCATCACGGCCGACCAGGTCAAGGCCCTCATCGAGCAGGGCGAGGAGCTGCCCTATCAGGTGGCCACCGCGAGCGGCGCCACCTCGGTGCAGTTCCGCAAGGCCAACCTCAAGCTGGAGGTCACGCCGCAGATCACGCCTGAAGGCAGCGTCATCCTGAACGTGGACGTCAACAAGGACAGCCGCGGTACGTTGACGCCCCAGGGTTATGCGATCAATACCAAGCATGTTCAGACACAGGTGCTGGTCGAAAACGGCGGTACGGTCGTCATCGGCGGCATCTACACCCAGGACGAAGGCGAGACCGTCAACAAGGTACCGCTACTGGGCGATGTGCCTTTCCTGGGCAACCTGTTCAAGAACAAGACCCGAACGACCTCCAAGACCGAGCTGTTGATCTTCCTGACGCCCAAGGTCGTCAGTGAGCGGTCGACGGTGCGCTGAGGATTCACMGAATTGACGATGTGTCAGCTGCGCTGGCTACACACGGGAGTGAGCAGAGATGTTGAAGTTTGATGTTTGGAGCCGGACTGCGGTTCGCGCGTTGTTGGGTGGTGTGATCGCCGCCGCCCTCACGGCCTGTGGCGGTGGTGGTGGTAGCGCGGGCACGCCGGTCTTCGATCCCCCGGCATCCACCCCGTCGGGCGCGGCGAGCGCCGTGGCGGCCGACCTCGTCGTCGTGCTGAACAAGTCCACGTTGACGAACGCGGGGTCCGACTCCATCACGGCGACGGTGACGTCCATCGACACCAACCGCGCCGCGGTTGGTAACGTGCCGGTCACGGTTTCCGTCAATGCCAATGCAGTGGTATCGACAAGTAACGCGACAGCGACCAACGCCAGCGGCCAGCTGACGGCCACGATCACCCAGGGCTCGGACACATCAGTTCGCCCCGTGACCCTGACCGTGAGCTCGGGCACTATTACGCGAGCGGTGACCTTCAATGTCGTCCAGCAGTCTTCGACCAACAATCCTCAGGCCAATGACCTGACGCTGACGCTGAGCGCGAGCAATATCAATAACTCGGGCAGCGCAACGATCACCGCCACGGCTACGGCAGTGGACGGCAATAGAAACGCTTTGCTGGGCATTCCCGTGCAGCTGTCGGTGACAGACCCCAGCGCCTTCCTCATCGCGCCCTCCAGCACTACAAATGCCAGTGGACAGGTGACGGGTACGGTCAACATCGGTCAGGATCGCTCGAATCGCACCATCACAGTCGTTGCGACAAGCGGCAACTTGACGCGCACCGCTGCGTTCCAGGTCATTGGGGCAAACTTCTCGCAAGCCAGCCCGGTGCCGGCCGTTGCGACGGTGGGCGCTGCCGGTACCGTCCAGTACACGCTGTCTGACGTGAACAGCAATCCGATGCCGGGCGTGACTATCAATGTCAGCGGCAACGGCGTGACCAGTGCCACGGGGACGACGGACTTGAATGGCGCCTATACGTTCACTTACACCACACCCAACGCCCCGGGGACCAATCTGGCGATCAAGGCGGTAGCGGGCGGGCGCGAGTCTCTCGTGACGATTCCCATCGCGGGCGGCAGCACGACGGTGCCAGTGGCTGGCTCCACGCCTGTCGCGACGGCACTGAATCTGTCTGCCGATGTCGTCACAGTCAACACGTCCACCACCAACAACCAGGTGACCGTCAGTGCCATCTTCCGCGATGGCAGCAACGCGCCCATCTCCAACGTCCGCGTGTTGTTCGCAGCAGCGGGCGACAATGGGACCGGCAAGATCGGCTCTGGGACAAACTCCGTTCTGTCGGATGCTTCGGGTACCGCCTCGACGACCTATGCCCCTGGCGCCGTCAGCAGCCCGACGAACGGCGTGACTATTCAAGCCTGCTGGAAAGTCAGCGACTTCGCGCCCGGCGCCACGGCTGGCAGTTGCGTGGCTGCGGGCGGCCAGTTGCTGACCACGACGCTGACCATCGTGTCGAATCCGGTGTCGATCTCGATCGGCACGGACAACACGGTCGGTGAGGGTGGCGCCGGTCTGACCTATGTGAAAAAGTACGTCGTGCTCGTTGTGGATTCAGCTGGCAATCCCAAGGCCGATGTTCAGATCACGCCGTCGTTGGATCTTGGAAGCTATTCGAAGGGGCTTTGGGAATACAACACCGCGAAGAGGCGCTGGGAGCTGACACCTCAAGGTGACTACGCGGCCGTCATTGATGCCGGGGATTACGTCAAGGGCGCGCTCAACGCCATTTGTCCCAACGAGGATTTGAATCGGAACGGTGTCGTCGACGGCGGCGAGGACGTGAATGGCAACAAGCAGTTGGATCCCCGCAAGTCCGATGTCGCAATCACGCTGGTGGGCGCTACCAAGACGGATGCAAACGGCGTCGCTGTGCTTCAGCTCGAGTACCCGAAGAGTCTGGGTACCTGGGTCGACTACAAGATCACGGTCACTGCTGCGGGTGTTCTCAGCCCGCCTGCTTACTACCCGATTGGTGTGCCGGTGTCCCTGCCGTCCAAGTCGTACTCCGCACTTGTGGCTCAGGGTGTCGCTCAGGGCCAGACCTACGCGGCAAGCGTCGTTGACTACCTGTACACCTACACACAACTGCCGGTTTCTGCAGCAGACCTTACCAGCGAAACGCCGCCAGCGTTCGCGGTCAGCCCTTATGGCACCAGCAGCAGCTGCGCCAGCCCGAAGTGATGTGATTGCCCTCGTGGGCATGCCCGGCGGTGGCAAGTCCACCGTCGGCAAACAACTGGCACGCCAAATTGGCGTGCCTTTTGTCGATTCGGACCATGAAATCGAGCAGCGCATCGGCGGCAGCATCAAGCTGTTCTTCGAGCGCCATGGTGAGGACGCTTTTCGGGACCTTGAGACCGAGGTCATCGCCGAGCTGATCGCACGTCCCGGCGACCGCGTGCTGGCCACCGGCGGCGGCGCGGTGCTGAGAGAGCGCAATCGCGAACTGCTGCATGGCGGTACGACGGTGCTCTACCTTCGCGCCACGCCCGAGGACCTGTTCCGGCGTCTGCGCCATGACACGACGCGGCCGCTGCTACAGGTGCGCGACCCGCTGGCCAAGCTGCGCGAACTCCACCACCAGCGCGACCCGCTCTACCGCCGCTGCGCGCACTATGTGCTGGAAAGCGCGCGACCTTCGGTGCATGCCCTCGTCAACATGGCGCTGATGCAGCTGGAGCTGGCGGGCCTGCTGGACCCGACTCGCGTCGCGGCCACCGTGGGGGCCGAACCGCTTTGACGGCGCCTTGACGGGAGGCGGAGGGCCGCTTGCGAGGTGCCTCTTACACTTGGCTGCATGCCTGCCACCGATACCGTCCGCATTCAGCTCCCTGACGACCGCAACTACGAGATCCGCATCGGTTCAGGCCTGCTGGACGCGCCTGCCAGCTGGCAGCAACTGCCCAAGGCAGCGACGGCTGTCATTGTCAGCAACGAGACCGTGGCGCCGCTGTACGCCGCTCGCCTGCGTGAACGCCTGCTGGCGGTCTACGGTCGCGTCGATCTGGTCGTATTGTCGGATGGCGAGCAACACAAGGATTGGGACAGCCTGAACCGCATCTGCGACCACCTGCTCGGCCAGGCCCTGGACCGCAAGACCGTGTTGTTCGCGCTGGGCGGCGGCGTTATCGGTGACATGACCGGTTTCGCGGCGGCCATCTACATGCGCGGCGTGCCCTTCGTACAGGTGCCCACCACTTTGCTGGCTCAGGTCGACTCGTCGGTGGGCGGCAAGACGGCGATCAACCATCCGTTGGGCAAGAACATGCTCGGCGCCTTCTACCAGCCCGCGCGCGTCATCGCCGACCTGGACACCCTGGACAGCCTGCCGGACCGCGAATTGCGCGCTGGCCTGGCCGAGGTGATCAAGTACGGCCCGATCGCTGACGCCGGTTTCCTGTGCTGGATCGAGGACAACCTCGACGCGATGCTGGCGCGTGACAAGGCCGTGCTCGGCTATGCGGTGCGGCGCAGTTGCGAGATCAAGGCCGACGTGGTGGGCCAGGACGAGCGCGAGCAGGGCCTGCGCGCCATCCTGAACTTCGGCCACACCATCGGCCATGCCATCGAAGCGGGCCTCGGCTATGGTGCGTGGCTGCATGGCGAAGCCGTCGCCTGCGGCATGGTGCTGGCGGCCGACCTGTCGCAGCGCATGGGGCTGATGCCGGCCGGCTTCGTCGAGCGCCTGCGCAGCCTGATCGAGAGGGCGGGGCTGCCGGTGCAACCACCCAAGCTGGGCGCCGAACGCTATCTGTCGCTGATGCGCGTGGACAAGAAGGCCGAGGCGGGTGAGATCCGCTTCGTCCTCATCGAGGCGCTCGGCCGAGCCGGCCTGCACTCGGTGCCAGACGCACGCATCTTGGAAACACTGGCAGCGTACGGAGCGGCCTGAGATGTCGACGCCGCGTCCGGCCTACGCCGCTGACCCGGCGCGCAGCCGCGGCCGCCGCCTGCCCGAGCCAGCCGCACCCACGCGCAGCGAATTTCAGCGCGACCGCGACCGCATCATCCACAGCACGGCGTTTCGCCGCCTCGTCTACAAGACCCAGGTCTTCCTCAACCACGAGGGCGATCTGTTCCGCACGCGGCTGACACATTCTCTGGAAGTGGCCCAGCTCGGCCGGTCCATCGCACGCAGCCTGGGCCTGGACGAAGACCTGGTCGAGGCCGTGGCCCTGGCCCATGACCTCGGTCACACGCCGTTCGGCCATGCGGGCCAGGACGTGCTGGACGAGTGCATGCGCGCCCATGGCGGCTTCGAGCACAACCTGCAATCACTGCGTGTCGTCGATCAACTGGAGCAGCGCTATCCGGATTTCGACGGCCTCAACCTGTGCTTCGAGACGCGCGAGGGCATCCTCAAGCACTGCTCGCGACGGCATGCCGAACTCATCGAGGCCGTTGAACCTGACGGCATCGCGACCCGCTTCCTGCATGGCGGCCAGCCCAGCCTGGAGGCCCAGCTCTGCAATCTGGCCGACGAGGTGGCCTACAACGCGCACGACGTTGACGATGGCGTGCGCTCGGGCCTGATCGAGCTGGAGCAACTGCTGGATGTCGAGCTGGTGCGGGAGCATTGGCGGGCGTCGCTGGATGCGCATCCGGGCCTGGCCGGCAAGCGCCTGCTGTTCGAGACCATCCGCCGCATGCTGTCGGCTCAGGTCTACGACATCATCGACGCCACGCGTGCGGCGCTGGACGAAGCGGCACCCAGCGACGTCGATGCTGTGCGCCGGGCTGAAAAGCCCTTGCTGCGCTTCAGCCCGGAGATGCGCATCAAGAGCACGGCGCTCAAGCGCTTCCTCTTCGCCAACCTCTACCGCCACCCGCAGGTGCAATCCACGCGCAGCCGCGCCGAGCAGGTGCTGCGCGACCTCTTTGCGGCCTATTCGTCCGATGCGACGCAGATGCCGGCGGACTTCGCCGAGCGCGCCGATCGTGAACGAGCCTGTGCTGACTACATTGCCGGCATGACCGACCGGTTCGCCATTCGCGAGCATCAGCGGTTGACGGGCAAGACGCTTTTCTGACGTCACTCCACAAAATGGGGTCGGAGTTGATTATTCTGACTGCTCCTGCCGAGGCCGTTGTGCCGACAAGGATGCATTCATGGCCCGTCTACCTCGATTGATCCTGCCGGGTCAGCCTCACCACGTCATCCTGCGCGGCAACAACCGCCAGGCCATCTTCTTCAGCGATCACGACCGCCAGCAGATGCTGGTCACATTGACCGAGGTCGCGGCTCAGTATGGGGTGGCCGTCCATGCCTACGTGCTGATGGACAACCACCTTCACCTGCTGCTGACGCCGCCCGCTGCGGACGCTCTCAGTCGCATGATGCAAGCGCTCGGCCGCCGCTACGTGGCCTGGTTCAACACCCGTCATCAGCGCAGCGGCACGCTCTGGGAAGGTCGGTTCAGGGCGGGCTTGGTCGAGGGCGAACGGCATCTGCTGGCCTGCATCCGCTACATCGAATTGAATCCGGTGCGTGCAGGGCTGTGCCAGGACGCGGCGCAATGGCCCTGGTCCAGCGCCGCTCACCACCTCGGCCTGAACCGCAGCGCGCTGGTCACGGAGCATGAACTGTATTGGTCACTGGGCAACACACCCTTCGAGCGCGAGCATGCCTATCGCGAGTTGATGGACCAGGGTGTCACCCTGCAGGAGCAAGCGCAGTTCACTGAGGCCGTGTTGCGGGGGCGGCCAGTGGGCGGCGCAACATTCCTGAAGGCGCTGGGCGACACCCACCCGAAAGTCGCACTCAAACGGCCGCGCGGACGGCCGCGCAAAACGCCACTGGCATCGTCGGAAACCAAGCCAACCGGAGTGGCGTGACTATGGCCCCATTTATTTAACTTCACCACGTCGATGGGGAATTAATTGACTCTGACCCTAATTTAATCAAGTTGCCGCAAATGCTGCACTGCATTACGCTCCCGCCCTGTTGTGTTCCAGGAGGGCGCCATGAGCCACGCCGCGCAGATTCAAGCCGAGATCCAAGACCTAGCCGAGCACGGGCTCTACCGGCCGGGCAATGAGAAAGACGCCTGCGGCCTCGGGTTCGTGGCACACATCAAAGGCCACAAGGCGCACCACATCGTCCAGCAGGGCCTGAAGATCCTCGAGAACCTGGACCACCGCGGTGCAGTGGGTGCCGACAAGCTGATGGGCGACGGTGCCGGCATCCTGATCCAGATCCCGGACGAGTACTACCGCGCCGAGATGGCCAAGCAGGGCATCAACCTGCCGCCGCCCGGCGAGTACGGCGTCGGCATGATCTTCCTGCCCAAGGAAGCTGCCTCCCGCCTGGCCTGCGAACAGGAATTGGCCCGTGCCATCAAGGCCGAAGGCCAGGTGCTGATCGGCTGGCGCGACGTGCCGGTGGACCGTGACATGCCCATGTCGCCCACGGTGCGCGAGAAGGAGCCGGTGATCCGCCAGATCTTCATCGGCCGTGGCACTGACATCATCGTCCCCGACGCGCTGGAGCGGAAGCTCTACGTCATCCGCAAGACGGCCTCCAGCGCCATCCAGGCGCTCAAGCTCACGCACAGCCGCGAGTACTACGTGCCCAGCATGAGTTGCCGCACGGTCATCTACAAGGGCCTGCTGCTGGCCGACCAGGTCGGCAAGTACTACCTGGACCTGGCCGACCCGCGCGTCGTGTCCGCTATAGCCCTGGTGCACCAGCGCTTCTCCACCAACACCTTCCCCGAGTGGCCGCTGGCCCACCCCTACCGCATGGTCTGCCACAACGGCGAGATCAACACGGTCAAGGGCAACTTCAACTGGATGCGCGCCCGCGAAGGCGTCATGAAGTCGCCCGTGCTGGGCGACGACCTGAAGAAGCTCTATCCCATCAGCTTCGAGCACCAGTCCGACACGGCCACCTTCGACAACGCCATCGAGCTGCTGACGATGAGCGGCTACCCGCTCGCCCATGCCGCCATGATGATGATCCCGGAAGCGTGGGAGCAGCACGAGGGCATGGACGAACGCCGCCGTGCCTTCTACGAATACCACGCCGCCATGATGGAGCCGTGGGACGGCCCCGCCGCGATGGCCTTCACCGACGGCCGCCAGGTCTGTGCCGCGCTGGACAGAAACGGTCTGCGGCCTGCTCGTTATTGCATCACCGACGACGACCTCGTCGTCATGGCCTCCGAGTCCGGCGTGCTGCCCATCCCCGAGGCCAAGATCGTCAAGAAGTGGCGCCTGCAGCCCGGCAAGATGTTCCTCATCGACCTGGAGCAGGGCCGCATCGTCGACGACGAGGAACTGAAGAACCAGTTCGCCAACGCACGCCCCTACCGCCAGTGGATCGAGAACGTTCGCGTCAAGCTGGACGACATCGCCGTGCCCGACACGGCCCGCCCCGGCTTCACGACGACGTTGCTGGACCGCCAGCAGGCCTTCGGCACCACGCAGGAAGACATCAAGTTCCTGCTCGCCCCCATGGCCGCCAATGGCGAGGAGGGCATCGGCTCCATGGGCAACGACTCGCCGCTCGCGGTGCTGTCGGGCAAGAACAAGCCGCTCTACAACTACTTCAAGCAGCTCTTCGCCCAGGTCACGAACCCGCCGATCGACCCGATCCGCGAGAACATCGTGATGTCGCTGAACAGCTTCATCGGCCCCAAGCCGAACCTGCTGGACATCAACGCCATCAACCCGCCGATGCGCCTGGAAGTCAGCCAGCCCATCCTGGACTTCGACGACATGGCGCGCCTGCGCGGCATCGAGAAGCCCACCAACGGCAAGTTCAAGCCCAGTGAGCTGGACATCACCTACCCGCGTGACTGGGGCCGCGCCGGCGTGGAAGCGCAGCTCGCCTCGCTGTGCGCTTCGGCGGTTGACGCCATCAAGACCGGTCACAACATCCTCATCATCACGGACCGCCATCTGAGCCAGGACCGCATCGCGATTCCCGCGCTGCTGGCCCTGTCCGCCGTCCACCACCACCTGGTGCGTGAAGGCCTGCGCACGACGGCCGGCCTGGTCGTCGAGACCGGCACCGCCCGCGAGGTGCACCACTTCGCCGTGCTGGCCGGCTATGGCGCCGAAGCCGTCCACCCCTACCTCGCGCTGGAAACGCTCGAGGCCATGAAGGACGAGCTGCCGCCCAAGCTGACCGCCGAGCAGGCCCGCTACAACTACATCAAGGCCGTCGGCAAGGGTCTGTCCAAGATCATGTCCAAGATGGGCATCTCGACCTACATGTCCTACTGCGGCGCGCAGATCTTCGAGGCCATCGGCCTGAAGCCGGACTTCGTCGAGAAGTACTTCCGCGGCACCGCCACGCAGGTGGGCGGCATCGGCGTGTTCGAGGTGGCCGAGGAGGCCATCCGCATGCATGAGGCGGCCTTCAGCGACGACCCGCTGCTGGACAGCATGCTGGAGACCGGCGGCGAATACGCCTGGCGCACCCGTGGCGAAGAGCATATGTGGACGCCCGACGCCATCGCCAAGCTGCAGCACGCGGCGCGCTCGGGCAAGTTCGAGACCTACAAGGACTACGCTCAGCTCATCAACGATCAGAGCAAGCGCCACATGACGCTGCGCGGCCTGTTCGAGTTCAAGTTCGACCCGACCAAGGCCGTGCCGCTGGAAGAGGTCGAGTCGGCTGCCGACATCGTCAAGCGCTTCGCCACCGGTGCCATGTCGCTGGGCTCCATCTCCACCGAGGCCCACGCCACGCTGGCCGTGGCGATGAACCGCATCGGCGGCAAGAGCAACACGGGTGAGGGCGGCGAAGACCCGGCCCGCTACCGCAACGAGCTCAAGGGCATCAAGATCACCGCTGGTACCAAGATCAGTGACGTGATCGACGGCAAGGTCATCGCCGTCGACTACGAGCTGAAGGAAAACGACAGCCTGCGCTCCAAGATCAAGCAGGTGGCCTCGGGCCGCTTCGGCGTGACGACCGAGTACCTGGTCAGCGCCGACCAGATCCAGATCAAGATGGCCCAGGGCGCCAAGCCCGGCGAGGGCGGCCAGCTGCCCGGCGGCAAGGTGTCCGAGTACATCGGCATGCTGCGCCACTCGGTGCCGGGCGTGGGCCTCATCAGCCCGCCGCCCCACCACGACATCTATTCCATCGAGGACCTGGCCCAGCTCATCCACGACCTGAAGAACGTCAACCCCAAGGCGGACGTGTCGGTCAAGCTGGTGTCCGAAGTGGGCGTGGGCACGGTGGCCACGGGCGTGGCCAAGTGCAAGGCCGACCACATCGTCATCGCCGGCCATGACGGCGGCACGGGCGCGTCGCCATGGAGCTCCATCAAGCACTGCGGCACGCCGTGGGAGCTGGGCCTGGCCGAGGCGCAGCAGACCCTGGTGCTGAACCGCCTGCGCGGCCGCGTGCGCGTGCAGGCCGACGGCCAGATGAAGACCGGCCGCGACGTTGTCATCGGTGCGCTGCTGGGCGCCGACGAGTTCGGCTTCGCCACCGCACCGCTGGTGGCCGAGGGCTGCATCATGATGCGCAAGTGCCACCTGAACACCTGCCCTGTGGGTGTGGCCACGCAGGACCCGGTGCTGCGCAAGAAGTTCACCGGCCGCCCCGAGCACGTCGTCAACTACTTCTTCTTCGTTGCCGAGGAAGCGCGCCAGATCATGGCCCAGCTGGGCGTGCGCAAGTTCGACGAACTGATTGGTCGCAGTGATTGGCTGGACACCAAGAAGGCCGTCTCGCACTGGAAGGCCAAGGGCCTGGACTTCGCCCGCATCTTCCACCGCCCCAACGTCCCGGCCGACGTGGCCCGCATCCACAACGATGTGCAGGACCATGGCCTGGAGCGCGCACTGGACGTCAAGCTGATCGAGAAGTGCCTGCCCGCCTTCGAGAAGGGCGAGAAGGTGCAGTTCATGCAGGAGGTCAGCAACGTGCGCCGCTCGGTGGGTGCACGCCTGTCCGGCGAGCTGATCCGCCGCAAGCCCGAGGGCCTGCCCGACCACACCATCTTCATCCAGATGGAAGGCACCGGCGGCCAGAGCTTCGGCGCCTTCCTGGCGCATGGCATCACCTTCTACCTGATCGGTGACGCCAACGACTACACCGGCAAGGGCATGTCGGGCGGCCGCATCGTCGTGCGCCCCAGCATCGACTTCCGCGGCGACGCGACCAAGAACATCATCGTCGGCAACACCGCGCTGTATGGCGCGACGCGCGGCGAGGCCTTCTTCCGTGGCGTCGCCGGCGAGCGCTTCGCGGTGCGCCTGTCGGGCGCCACGGCCGTCGTCGAGGGCACGGGCGACCATGGCTGCGAGTACATGACCGGCGGCACCGTGGCTGTGCTCGGCAAGACCGGCCGCAACTTCGCAGCCGGCATGAGCGGCGGCATCGCCTACGTGTTTGATGAGGACGGCCACTTCGCCAAGCGCTGCAACACCAGCATGGTGTCGCTGGAGAAGCTCGCTACGGCGCAGGAGCAGGAAGCCAGCGTCGACAAGGCCATCTGGCACCGCACCAAGGGTGTCGACGGCGTGGACCGCGAGGCCCAGACCGACGAGGCCATCCTGAAGAAGCTGCTGGAAGACCACCACCGCTGGACCGGCAGCCAGCGCGCCCGCGACATCCTCGACCACTGGGCCGAGTCGCGCGGCAAGTTCATCAAGGTGTTCCCGAACGAATACCGCCGCGCGCTGGGCGAGATCAACGCCGCCAAGGAAGCCGCACAAACCATCGCTCAGGCCAAGGCGCCTGAAGCCGTCACCGCCAAGGCCTGAGGAGAGGGAGCATGGGAAAAGTCACCGGCTTCATGGAATACGAGCGTCTGGAAGAGGGCTACGAGCCCGCGCCCGCCCGCGTCAAGAACTACAAGGAATTCGTCATCGGCCTGAACGTCGAGCAGGCCAAGCAGCAGGGCGCGCGCTGCATGGACTGCGGCACGCCGTTCTGCAACAGCGGCTGCCCGGTCAACAACGTCATCCCGGACTTCAACGACCTGGTCTACAAGGGCCGGCCGGAGGACTGGAAGAACGCCATCGTCGTGCTGCACAGCACCAACAACTTCCCCGAGTTCACCGGCCGCATCTGCCCCGCGCCCTGCGAGGCGGCCTGCACGCTGAACGTCAATGACGACGCGGTGGGCATCAAGTCCATCGAGCACGCCATCATTGACCGCGCCTGGGCCGAGGGCTGGGTCACGGCCCAGCCGGCCAAGGTGCGGACCGGCAAGAAGGTGGCCGTCGTTGGCGCCGGCCCGGCCGGTCTCGCGGCGGCGCAGCAGCTGGCCCGCGTCGGCCATAGCGTCACCGTCTTCGAGAAGAACGACCGAGTCGGCGGCCTGCTGCGCTACGGCATCCCGGACTTCAAGATGGAGAAGTCCCACATCGACCGCCGCGTCGAGCAGATGAAGGCCGAGGGCGTCGAGTTCCGCACCGGCGTGATGGTCGCCGCCCTGCCCGAAGGCAGCAAGGTCACCAACTGGGCCAAGGAAACGATCAGCGCCGGCGAGCTGAAGAGCCAGTTCGACGCCATCGTGCTGACCGGCGGCGCCGAGCAGTCGCGCGACCTGCCCGTGCCGGGCCGGGAGCTGTCCGGCGTGCACTTCGCGATGGAATTCCTGCCGCAGCAGAACAAGATCAACGCCGGCGACAAGCTGAAGAACCAGTTGCGCGCCGACGGCAAGCACGTCATCGTCATCGGTGGCGGCGACACCGGCAGCGATTGCGTCGGAACGAGCAACCGCCACGGCGCCAAGAGCGTCACGCAGTTCGAGCTGTTGCCCCAGCCGCCCGAAGTGGAAGACCGCCCGCTGACCTGGCCCTACTGGCCGATCAAGCTGCGCACCTCGTCCAGCCATGAAGAAGGTTGCGAGCGCGAGTTCGCCATCGCCACCAAGGAATTCATCGGTGAGAAGGGCAAGCTGACCGGCGTCAAGACCGTGCGCCTGCAGTGGCAGGGCGGCAAGATGACGGAGGTCGAAGGCAGCGAGCAGATCCTCAAGGCCGACATGGCCTTCCTGGCGATGGGCTTCGTGTCGCCGGTCGCCACCATCCTTGAGGCCTTCGGTGTCGACAAGGATGCGCGCGGCAACGGCAAGGCCTCGACCGAAGGTGCCAGCGCCTACAAGACCAATGTCGACAAGGTCTTCGCCGCCGGCGACATGCGCCGCGGCCAGAGCCTGGTGGTGTGGGCCATCCGCGAAGGCCGCCAGGCCGCGCGTGCGGTGGATGAATACCTGATGGGTTCGACGACGCTGCCGCGCTGACAGCGCCCCTGGGCCCACATGCAACAAGGCCGCCCGAGGGCGGCCTTGTCTTGTGCGGCAAAGGTCAGTTATTGACCTGGATTTCGCGCCAGTTCAGGCGTTGCAAGCCGAGATTGGCCGGCTTGCGCGTGTCGACCTTTTCAACCGGCTGGCAGTTGTTGCCTGTGCAGTTGTCCTTGCCTGCGAGCAGCACGGACTTGCCGACACCGTTGATGTTGACGCTGTAGAAGGTCAAGTCGATGACGACGCCATCCGTCTTGCTGACGTAGCAGCTCGAGCCACCGCCAGTGAGGCCGCAGTAGCCCGAACCGAGGTCGATCGCATAAATGCGGCTGGTGCCGTTGGGTGCGCAGGCGTCGGTAGAGCTGGGGGATGTCGCCGCGAATGCGACGGTGCCATAGAACGAGGTCGGGTCGGACAGCACTCGCCAACCCGGCCCCCCGGCTGAGACACCGAGATCCACATACCAGCCGAGCTGGGTGGTCAGATTCAGCGTGATCTTGGCGTTCAGATCGGTCAGCTGCAGCATGTTGGACACCGTCAGCGGGAAGGTGATGCCCGCCGGCAGCGTCGAGGTTTGTCCCGTGATGGTGCCATCCACGTCAAAAGCCGCGTTCGAGCCATCGATGATCGCGAAGAAGCGTTGTGCCTGAGTGTTGTTCAGATCGGTGGCATCCAGCAGCCGACCAGTACCCACAGTGATGTAGCGGCGGTTGGTGCCGGGCTGCACGACGGGAAGGGGCTTGCTCGTGATGGGCAGGGCGCTGCCATTGGACCCCACCAACCGGGCAAACTTGACGGGGGCGGGATAGGCGGTGGTGCCGGTGACATCAACCCGCCAGACGTTGCCCATCAGATCGCCGCCGTAGATCGCGTCGGCGTAGCCGTCAGTCAGGTCCAGCACGAAGGCGTTGATGTGGGCCATGCCCGCCTGATTGCTTGCGGAGCAGGTGGCGCAATAGTTGTTGCCAGCCGAGGCCACGCTGGTGGTGGCAGCCACCTTTTGCAGCAACGCACCCGTGCGCGGGTCGATGAAGAAGAAGTAGGCGTGGCCATCGGCGTTGTTGTAGCCCGAGCCCACCACGACGGTCCAACCCCAGCGGCGCGTCTTGACGACCACCGGCTGACCGTAGACATAGCCCAGGTCGGCATCCGTGAACTCCCACAGCACCTTTTGAGCCGCGATCGCCTCGCTCGTGACCGAAGCGGGGTCGGTGACGTCGAGCGCGTACAGCGCCTTGCCACCCTTGCCCAGCCCGCCGACGAGAATGGTGCGCCAGTTGCTGGTGCCGACGACGCCGCCGGTGCGGCCGAGGTCGACGTCAATGGTCAACGGCGTGGCGTCCACCATGAAGTGGTGGAGGAAGGTCGGATTGCCGATGGACGCCAGGCCGTCGGTACTGCCGGTGCCGCTCGGGCCGCTGAACAGGGCGCTGGGAAAGTAGGCCCAGATCTCCTTGCCCGGCGTGCTCGGATTGGTGTTGGGGAAGGTGCTCGTGGTCAGGCTGCCGTCCACGGCGTGAACCATGCCATCGTTGGATGCGACGTAGACCATGGGCGGTCGAGCAGCGTAGGTGGTCTTGAAGGTGTCGTAGCCGGGGTTGTTGGCGGCGGAGTAGGGCGCTGCCGGTGCAGCGACGGGGCGGGCCTTCGCATTGACGATGTCGCCCAGCAGCTTGGCACGATCCCGGTAGGCGTGCGTCGAGCCGACCGCCGCGGACGACACCTCGTTGGTGCGATCACCGCGCAGGTAGTTCAGGTAGTTGGCTGAATCGTTGCCGGAGACATAGGACGTGTCGAGGGCCGTCAATTGGGTCGCGGAAATGCCACTGGTGCCACCACCGCTGCGGAAGGGCACGCCGGCGCTGCCGTTGTAAGTGACGATCTTTCGCGCGGTGTTCCAGCCCGTGCCGGCGGCCTGCGTGTCCAGCACGGTGGCGAAGGTCCACTGGCTTTGCAGGCTCGGTTCGCCCGTCGTCGCGTTGAAGGTGGTCAGGCTGGCTTCAAGCTCGCCCGTCCAGCTCTTCRCATCGAACTTGGTGGAGTAGGAGGCAACGCCGAGCGCCGAGACCTGGGGCAGGGCTGTCGAGAATGACGTCGAATAGGCAGAGAGCTGGGAAGCGATGCTGGAGAAGGTCTTGTTCAGGCCTGCCACCATCTGATCGGCCTGTGCGGCCGTGTAGTAGTTGTCGGGACGCGGCGAGCCGTCCGGCAGGGTGTCGGTGGTCGTGGTCCACCACGTCTTCGTCGACGCGTTGCTGGCGAACTGGGAGGCCGTCGCCGTGGCGTCCGTATAGTTGCTGGGCGGCTTGAATCCGCCGTATTTGGCAGCCAGGTAGAACTGGTTGTTGGACTTGAAGGCCTGGTATTCCAGGACGTCCAGCCAGTAGGTCTGGATGGTCTGGACGCCGCTCTTGTCGGTGCGGATGTCGTTGATGTTGGACCAGTAGGCCAGGCCGGCCATCAGCGCGCCGTTGTTGGTGCAGCAACCGCCGTAGCCCTGGACGGACGCAAGCGAATTGCCCAGGCCTTGCAGCACGCCGACCCGGTTGGTCCAGTCCGTGGCGTTGACGTCCGTATCGTTGCTGACTTCGGCTGGCTTGGACGGCTCGGACGAGCCTGTTGCCCCCGGCAGGTTGCGGTCTGCGTGGGCGTTGACGTCGCCGATGCCGAGAATGAAGTTGCGCTGGCAGGAATACAGAACGGGATCATCCCAGGTCGTGATGACCGGGAAGCCGTCGGCATAGGTCGATTTGGTTGCTGCATTGCCAGACATCGACGTCCACGCAGACACATTGCCCAGATTGCGGTAATAACGCTGCGCGGCGTAGTACAACTCGCCGACGGGGTCGTACATCTTGTAGGTGCTGGGCGTCGAGATTTCGCCGAACTTGTTGAGGTAGTTCATCACGCCGCTGTTGCTGATCGAGACGCCGAACTCGCTGTTCGTGGCGGCAGCATCTGTCGCATTGGGGTTCGTGACCATGACACCGGTCGTGGCATCCCATTCCGAGCCGTCTCCGTTGGCGATCGGGATTCCGCCTGGAACCGGCTTCATCGGGCCGATGAACTTCTGCTTTGCACGCAGCACGCCGCCATCCCGGCTGAGCGTGCTGTCGTTGAGATAGCCGAATGCGCTGTAGCGGATCTTGTCCGAGTACTTCTGCATCAGCCCCGTCGGCTTGTAGGAACTGGCACCGTACAGCGCGCAGTTCGCCTCAAGGCCGCCGGCAGCCCCGGAAGAATCACAGACCTTCACGCGGATGAAGACCTCGTAGAGTGTGCCATGCGCGTAGGCCGCGCCGGGGTTGTAGTGCGTGGCCGCATTGCCGTAGTTGGGGGACGGCATGCCGGAGGTCGCCGTCATGAAACGCATTTTGTTGCCGAGAGACCAGATCCGCGTGGCGATGCCGGTGGCGGTGGAAAACGGCGTGGCGCCGCCCACGATGGCGGTGGTGGAGACGCTGCTGTCAGGAAAGTTGCTGGTGCTGCCCTGGTTGCTGGCCCAGGCCTTTTCCAGCACGGTCAGCGTCGAGGTATCGAGGATGCGATAGCCGCCCGTCAACGCCCACCGGAACGGGTCAATGGTCTGCATCGACGCCCAGTTCAGGTAGTTGCCGCTCCACTTGCTCGAGCAGGTGCGATTGGTGGCTGCCCCGTCCGGGTAGAAATAGTTGTCCGTGTCGGTGCCATTCGTGTATCGATAGGCATAGCACTTGGCTGGGTCGAAGTAACCAATGTAGGTATTGGCCGATGAGTAGGTGCGCGAGGGATGGGCCACGCTGATGGCCGTCGGATACTCCACCGACAATGCCAGCGCGAGGTTGCCCGGCACGTTGACGGACGTGAACACCGGTTGGTCCGACAGCGCGACCTGGGCAGACGACGTCACGGCAAGTGTCGCGAGGCTGGCTGTCAGCGCCAGACCGCGCACGAAGACAACAAGGCGGACTGCATTCATGGAAAACCTCAAAGCGCCCTGAGCGGGCTCAGTTGGTGGTGAAGGTGGACTGGAAGAAGGACAGCGTGTTGCGCGGCCCCTTCACTCGCAGCGTGATGCGGTAGATGGGCTGTTCAGGAACTGCGGACGGGTTCGCGTTGTTGGCCGCGCCGCTGTTGGTCTGCGAGTTGATCCATTCACTGGAGCCACCCCCGAAGACCGTCTGGTTGGCCATCGTGCAGGTGCTGCTGCTGCAGCCGCCCGTGGCCGTGGCCATGCGGTCGATCACATAGCGGACCGTGACACTCATGTCCGCGACGGTGATGTCGTTGCTGGCGACCCCGACGGCAGCGAAGGTGGCGTCCGACAGCAAGGCGTTCGGAATGCCCTGGGCATTGGTGGCCAGCAGCGTGGCGCTGTAGTTGGCGCTTGTCAGATTGGTGTTGCGAGTCGTCACGACGGCCAGTGGTCCTGTTCGAACCGCGTCCATCGCAATTTGCAGGGCGCGCTCACCCTGATTCGTCAGGTCGCGCTTGAAGCCGATGTTGCCGACGGTGAACTGGCTGGAATTGATGGAGCGTGAGATGGCCACCGCGCCGATCAGCAAGATGACCAGCGTGATGAGGGCAAAGATCAGCACGATGCCGTGCTGGCTGTGCTTTGGCGACCGGAAGTGGGTGTGGATGCGCTTCATCACGGCGTCTCAGCGGGAGTAGCGGACATTGCGCAGCGGTACCGTGAACTCGACGACGCGGTAGCGCTGGTTCGCAGTACCCGTGGGTACGGTATAGGTGTAGGTGACGCCAGCGCCGAGGTCGCTGAACATCGTCAGCGTGGCTGGCGTCACATCGGATTTCTCGACCAGCTCGCTGCGCAGGATCAGGCCGACGCGGACGGCGTAGATGGACTGCAGATTTGTCTGTGCGACCGCGGTGCCTGACGTCAGCTCCGCGGCGGTGTAACCCGCAGCGTTCGGTGCAATCCACGCGGTGACCTGTTCCAGTCCTGCACGCACGGTATCGACGCCATACAGCACCCGCATGTCGACCACACCCTCGACCAGAGCCTCGGCGTTGCTTGAGCTCAACTTCAGCAGGTCGTAGGAAAACAGCGTTGCGTTGTCGCCAATGCCGAACAGCATGAATCGCGGTGGATTGCCGCTGACGTTGCCCAGCAGTGACACAAACGCATTGCCGTTCGAGAAGCCGGGCAGTGTCAAACCATTGATGGTGTTGGCGGCGTAGGCCCCTCCGAAGGTCAGCGTCTGGGCGGCGCTGCCGGCGAAGCCGTTGCTCACCTGCTGCACCATGCAACCCACGCCCGCCTGGGACAGCAACACCAGATCGCCTCCGCGGATGCCCAGTGTGTTGGCCAGCTTCAACTGCCCTGCGGCGGTGGACCTGGGCGAAACCGGCAGGGCCGACTCGCTCAACCCGGAGCTGCCCGTCGCCACAGCGATCACGTCAGATCCGTTGGCGCCGGCGCCAGCGTGAATGATCAACGGCGCCAGTACATAGGTTTGCGGCACAGTGGCGAAGGGCGCCGGAAACGCGGCCGTCGCGGGCAGCAACTGGGCGCTGTTCAGCGACACATTCAGGTCGCAGCCGTAGTTCGCCGACGAAGCTTGGCTGAAGCCTGCTCCGGCGCTGCGCAGCTCGCGATCCAGCAGATATGCCGCGTAAGCGGTGTTGCTCGTCAGGTCATTGCCCGACGTCACGCCGCGCCGCAGCGATTCCTGCCTGACCACCATCATCGAAATGGCCAGCGTCAGCACCAGGCCGATGGCAAGCGTCACCATCAATTCGATCAGGGAGAAACCGCGACAGGCGGTGGATGGTGCGCGCCTCATTGCGGAATCACCACGTCTGTGGTGTAGGTGTGCGTGTCGTTGGCGGCGCCGGTCGACTGCACCGGTACCCAGGTCACCGTGACGCGCGCGGTCGTCGCGTTCGTCGCAGTCACCGTGCCCACGCCGTTGGGGACGCCGCCGTTGGTAGGGTCAGAGGCGCGTGCCGCCCAGGCAGCGACCACCGCTGCGGGCACGTTGACGGAATTGAGGTTGAGCATCTGCGCCGCCATCTCACTGGCCAGCAATGCTGCGCGCTGCGAATCTTCGCTGCTGACGGAAACCTGCAGCGCGCGGGCCTGCAGCGTGATCAGTCCCAGCAGCCCGAAAGAGATGATCAGGATGCCGACAAGCATCTCGATCAGGGAGAAACCACGGCTGACACGGCGGGCGGGCGTCATCATGGGCATCCTTCCGGCGTTGTCGAAGCCTTGTCCCGGTCGCACATGCGAACGGATCCAGCCAGACTGACCGTCAACCGCAGCCGGCGGTTTTCTGCATTGGATGTTGCCGACGTGACGTCGTAGCTGGCTGCCGCCGCCGTGCAGTCGACGCCGACGCTGGCCGGATTGGTCACGGTGGCCTGGCGGCCATCGCCACCGAAGCACAGCGCCGTTTTGCTTGAGGTCAGGTTGACGCCGGATGACACGTCGGTCAGCACACCGCACTGCACGGCTTCGGCTGCATCGCCAGTCAGTAGGGCGTTGGGCACGGTGCGAGCCTGCCAATAGCTGCCTCCGGCAGCGGCCGTCGCCGCCGTATCGCAGGTCTTGCTGTTCGTCAGGAAGAACACGACCGTATGCGTGCGTCGCTGCGCCTCGCCCTGGGCCAGGCGCAAACCGGACTGCAGGGCGTCCGCGACTGTGCGCACCCGGGAATTGCGGATCCAGGTCATGAAATTGGGCATGGCCACAGCGGTCAAGATGGCCAGGACGCTGACGGCCACCAACAACTCAATGAGGCTGAAGCCTGAGCCACGACGTATCAGCACGGGTCGCCCTTCTTCATGATCCACTTGCTGGTGCAGGTGCTGCCCCAGCTGCTGGGCACAGCCGTCGTTGCTCGCACGTCCTGATGGTTGATCGTGAACGTGAAGCCGGAGGACGGGCCACTGCCCTCGGCCTGCAAGGTGAATCGAGTGGCATCCAGCGTGCCGGTGCAACTGACCAGGAAGTTGCCGAAGGTGCGTGCTGAGGCCGTGGCGTTATTGCAGGGCGAGACGAAGTTCCCGACATTCGCGTAGGTGCGGTTGTCCTGGTAGTAGCGCTCCATCTGCGCGCGCATCGTCGTCAGGCCGGAACTTGCATCGGACAGGCGGCTGCGCGTCACATAGTCCCTGTATTGCGGGATGGCAACCGCTGCAAGGATGCCGATGATGGTCACCGCGATCATCAATTCGATGAGCGTGAAGCCGTTTGCGGCGGTGGTACGGAGGCGTTGACGCATGGTGGGGCTTTGCATGGCGGGTGGAAGCTATTTTGGTAGCGAGGGACGCCGGAGCGATACCGCTTGTCGCGCAGCAACGAACGCTGGTCGCAGCCGCGCGCCGATTCGTGAACTGGCGCACGTTTGGCGCGGTCGCGCCAGTTGTTCAGAGGGTTGACGACGGCAGGCGGACGCAGCAACGCGATGTCCGGGCTCCGCTCTTTATCGGCACGCCAACAGGTCTGCCAAGGGTGAACCCCGTGGTTCTCGGTGTTTCCCCTATCATGGCGCCCTTTCTCCAGCCCCCGGCTTGCAGCCTGCCTGCGTGAATCCCTTGGCAACCGCACCTCTGATTGAACTGCGCAACGTCAGCGTCGGCTACGGCGACCGCGTGGTGCTGGACGGCGTCAACCTGAAGCTGGAGCGCGGCAAGGTGCTGGCGCTGATCGGCACTTCGGGTGGCGGCAAGACCACCGTGCTGCGCCTGCTTGGCCGCCAGCTCAGGCCCATGAGCGGCCAGGTGCTGTTCGACGGCCAGGACTTGGCGCCCCTGGACCTGGACGGCCTGTATGCCGTGCGCCGGCGCATGGGCATGCTGTTCCAGTTCGGCGCGCTGTTCACCGACCTCAGCGTCTTCGAGAACGTGGCCTTCCCGCTGCGCGAGCACACCGACCTGCCCGAGGCCATGATCCGCGACCTGGTGCTGATGAAACTCAATGCCGTCGGCCTGCGCGGTGCGCGCGACCTGCTGCCCAGCGAAGTCTCCGGCGGCATGGCCCGGCGCGTGGCCCTGGCCCGTGCGATCGCGCTGGATCCGGACCTGGTGCTGTATGACGAGCCCTTCGCCGGCCTGGACCCGATCTCGCTGGGCGTGGCTGCTCGGTTGATCCGTGATCTGAACGACGCCCTCGGCCTGACCAGCATCATCGTCTCGCATGACCTGCACGAGACCTTCGAGATCGCCGACGAGGTGGCGATGGTGGCCAATGGCCGCATCGTCGCCCAGGGCACGCCGGACGAGCTGCGCCACAGCGATGACCCGCTGGTGCGTCAGTTCGTGGGTGCCGAGCCTGACGGGCCGGTGCGCTTTCACCAGCCTGCCGTGCCGGTGGCCGAGGATTTCGGGGTGGCGTCATGATGGCGCTGGCCGCCAACCTGGGCTTGAGCGTGCGCATGCTGCTCGCCGATTTGGGTGCCGCCGCGCGGCTGTTCGGCGCGCTGCTCGCCTGTTCGCCCCGGGCGCTGATGCGTTTCGTGCTCGTGCGCGAGCAGCTCTTCTATCTGGGCAATCGCTCGCTGCTCATCATCGGCGTGTCGGGCCTGTTCGTTGGCTCCGTGCTGGCCCTGCAGGGCGACTACGCGCTGCAGCGCTACGGCTCCCGGGAAGCGGTGGGCCTGCTGACTGCGCTGAGCCTGGTGCGCGAGCTCGGCCCGGTGGTCACGGCGCTGCTGTTCGCGGGCCGCGCCGGGACGTCGCTGACCGCCGAGATCGGCCTGATGAAGGCCGGCGAGCAGCTCACCGCGATGGAGATGATGGCCGTGGACCCGGTGCAGCGTGTGCTGGCGCCGCGCTTCTGGGGTGGGCTGATCGCGATGCCCTTGCTGGCCGCGGTCTTCTCGGCGGTTGGCATCATGGGCGGCTGGCTGGTTGACGTGCCGCTGCTGGGCATCGACCCCGGTGCCTTCTGGTCGCAAATGCAAGGCGGCGTGGATGTGTTCAAGGACGTCGGCAACGGTGTCATCAAGAGCCTGGTGTTCGGCGTGACGGTCACCTTCGTCGCGCTGCTTCAGGGCTATGGTTGCCGGCCCACGCCCGAGGGCGTGTCGGCAGCGACCACGCGTACCGTCGTGCTGTCGTCGCTGGCCGTGCTGGCCCTGGACTTCACGCTGACCGCCATGATGTTTTCGATTTAGGGAGAAGGAAGGATGCAATCCTCTCGATATGACGCCTGGGTGGGCCTGTTCGTGCTGATCGGCGGCGCTGCGCTGCTGTTCCTCGCGCTCAAGGCTGGCAACCTGCTGAGCCTCAATTTCGATGCCACCTACCAGGTGTCGGCGCGTTTTGACAACATCGGCGGCCTGAAGCCTAACGCCGCGGTCAAGAGCGCCGGCGTCGTCGTCGGCCGTGTCGAGTCGATCAGCTTCGACGACAAGACCTTCCAGGCCAAGGTGCTGCTCAATATGTACAAGAACACGCAGTTCCCCAAGGACAGTTCGGCCAAGATCCTGACCTCGGGCCTGCTGGGCGAGCAGTACATCGGCCTGGAGCCGGGTGCGGATGAGAAGAACCTCGCCAGCGGCGACATCATCAGGCAGACGCAGAGCGCCGTGGTGCTGGAAAACCTCATTGGCCAGTTCATCAACAGCAAGGCGTCGGACATGGGCAGCGCCGCAGCGGCAGTACCTGCCTCGGGGAGCAAGCCGTGAACCGTATCGTCCGCATGCTGGCCCTGTTTGTCCTGGCCCTGAGCCTGGCGGGTTGCCAGACCGTCAAGGGTGTCGGCACGCGCATCGAGCGGGCTGTCGACAAGGTCATGGGCTCCAAGGGCCAGCGGCTGGATCCCTGGGAATCCTGGAACCGCAAGGTCTTCGCCTTCAATGAGAAGCTGGACGAGAACGTGCTCAAGCCCGTCGCGACCGCCTATACCGAGATCGTGCCTGCGCCCATCCGTACCGGCGTCGACAACTTCTTCGGCAACATCGGCGACGCTTGGTCGGCGATCAATCTGTTCCTGCAGGGTCGTTTCAAGGCCGGTGTGGAGCAGGGCATGCGCTTTGCCGTCAACTCGACGCTCGGCCTGGCTGGCGTGCTGGATATCGCCACCGAAGCGGGCCTGGAGAAGAACAGCCAGGACTTCGGCAAGACGCTGGGCAAATGGGGCATGGGCACGGGTGCCTATATCGTCTGGCCCTTGTTCGGCCCGTCCTCGGTGCGCGACTCGCTGGCCTTGCCGGTGGACTGGCAGGCCTCGCCGGGCGTGATCTTCGACGATGGCCGCAAGAAGGTCGCAATTACCGCGCTGAGCCTCGTCAACACGCGCTCCAATTTCCTGCGTGCCGGTGAAATGCTCGATGGCATTGCGTTGGACAAATACACCTTTTACCGCGACGCCTATCTGCAACGCCGCGGCAGCTTCGATGATGACGACGAGGTCGAGGTGCTCGTGCCGGGCAACGGCGCTTCGGCACCGGCCACCGCAGCTTCAGCGCCCGAGCCTGCGGCGTCCGAACCCGCGGCGAACGTGAAGAAGCCTGCCGAGCCTGCCTCTGCAGCGGCGCGGTGAATCCGCACGCGAACGGTTACGTCCCGAGAGCCAACCAAAATCCGGACTGGCGCGTTGAGCGCCCGTCCCGTTCAGAGAAAGCGAAACCATGACTGTGCTGAAATCCCTGCGCCGCCGCCTGCTCACCGTGGCCACCCTGGCGACCTTGAGCCTTGGCCTCGTGCATGGCGCCCATGCGGCCGATGGCGGCACGCCCGACCAGCTGATCCGCCAGCTGTCCCTGGAAACCATCGAGGCCGTCAAGGCCGACAAGGACATCCAGGCCGGCAATGTCAACAAGATCATCGCCCTGGTCGACGCCAAGGTGATGCCTCACGTCAACTTCCAGCGCATGACGGCATCGGCCGTCGGCCGCTTCTGGCGCCAGGCCACGCCGGAGCAGCAGACCAAGCTGCAGGCCGAGTTCAAGACCCTGCTGGTGCGCACCTATGCCGGCGCGCTGACGCAGGTGAAGGACCAGACCATCGGCCTGAAGCCGCTGCGCGCCCAGCCGACCGACACCGAGGTCGTCGTGAAGACCGAGATCCGTGGCAAGGGCGATGCCATCCAGCTCGACTATCGCCTGGAGAAGGCCGGTGCCGAGTGGAAGATCTATGACGTCAATGTGCTGGGCATCTGGCTGGCGGACCAGTACCGCAACAGCTTCGCCCAGGAGATCGGCGCCAACGGCATCGACGGCCTGATCAAGAGCCTGGCGGACAAGAACGCCAAGGCCGGCGCTCCCGCCGCGAAGGGCTGATCTTGAGCGGCCTGAAGCTGCCCGCACGGCTGCGCACGGACGGCGCCCGCGCCGCCTGGGCGCAGATGTCGCCCGCCCTGCGCGCCGAGGCCGCCCAGGTGCTGGCGGCGGCCGGCCGTGAGGTCAGGCTGTCGGCTGCCGAGTTGAAGGATTTCGATTCCGCGGCGCTGAGCGTATTGCTATCGGCCGGGCGCCAGTGCACCGAGCAGGGCGCAACGCTGAAGCTGGACAACGCGCCCGACAAGCTTCGCGAACTGGCTCGCGTCTACGGCGTGGCCGAACTGCTGTGGCCGCCTGCCGCGGCCGTCTGATCAGCCCGCGTAACGTTTCGCGCGCAGATTCTTCTTGATCTCCTGCAGCATGGGCCGCAGGTGCTGGCCCAGCTTCAGCGCCACGCCCGTGGTCAGGATGTCCACCGCGATCAGATGCAGCAAACGCGACACCATGGGGCTATAGCGGTCGAAGTCTTCGGGATGGTCCACCGCCAGCAGGATCTGGCTGGGGCCTAGCGCCAACTGCGCCAACGGCGAAGCGCTGGCCGTGATGATGATGATGGTCGCGCCCTTCTTGCGCGCGATGTCGGCCGCATCCAGCAGGTCGCGGCTGCGCCCCGAATTGCTGATGATGACGGCGCAATCGCCTGGCTGCAGCATGGTCGCACTCATGAGCTGCACATGGCCGTCGCTGGTCGCCGCCGTGTTCACGCCCAGGCGGAAGAACTTGTGCTGGGCGTCCTGGGCCACGATGCCGGAGTTGCCGACGCCGTAGAACTCGATGCGCCGGTTGTGGCGGGCCGAATCGGTCAGCGCGTCGATGGCGCGCTCGAAGGCATGGCTGGCTGCATCGTTGCGGTAATGCAGCAGGGCGGCAACGGCGTTGTCGACCACCTTGACGATGATGTCGCCCGTCTTGTCGTCCTCGTCCACGGCACGGTGCACGAAGGGCACACCTTCGTTGACGCTGCCGGCCAGCTTCAGCTTGAAGTCGGCCAGGCCGTCATAGCCGACGCTGCGGCAAAAGCGCACCACCGTCGGCTTGGACACATGCGACCGGTCGGCCAACTCGCTGACCGGCAGGCTGGCGAAGCTGCGGGCATCAAGCAGCAACAGCTTGGCAACCCGTTGCTCGGCCGGCGGCAGGGCCGGCAGGGCGGCCTTCACGCGCTCAAGAATGCTCATTGTTCTTCCGCCCAACTGAAACCATCACGCGCGACCAGTGCGCTTGCGGCGGCCGGGCCCCAGGAGCCTGCCGAATAGGGGCGCGGCCCGCTCGCGTCGGCCTCCCACGCGTCAAGGATGGGCTCGACCCAGCGCCAAGCCTGCTCTTGCTCATCGCTGCGCACGAAGAGGTTGAGGCGGCCGGCGATCGCATCCAGCAGCAGGCGCTCGTAGGCGCCGACGCGCTGTGTCGCGAAGGCCTTGTCGAAGTCCAGGTCCAACGACACCGGCGTCAACTGTTCGCCGTGGCCGGCGCCCTTCTGGGCCAGCAGTTGCAACTCCAGGCCGTCCTCGGGCTGCAGCTTAATGACCAGGCGGTTGGGCTGGCTTGCGCCGGGGAAGATCTTGTGCGGTACGGGGCGGAAGTTGACGACGATCTGTGCGTCGCGTTCGGCCAGGCGCTTGCCGGTGCGCAGGTAGAAGGGGACGCCGGCCCAGCGCCAGTTGTTGACCTCGGTGCGCAGCGCGACGAAGGTTTCGCAGGCACTGTCGGGCGGCACCTTGACCTCTTCCAGATAGCCGGGCACGGCCTTGCCTTCGATGCTGCCGGCGCGGTACTGGCCGCGCACGACGTCGCGGGCGACGCTATCGGGCGTGAAGGGCTTCAGCGAACGCAGCACCTTGAGCTTCTCGTCGCGGATGGCGTCGGCGTCGTTGCGCGCCGGCGGCTCCATCGCGATCATGGTCAGCAGTTGCAGCGCATGGTTCTGGATCATGTCGCGCAGCGCGCCGGTGCCGTCGTAGAAGGCGCCGCGTGTGCCCACACCCAGGCGCTCGGCCAGCGTGATCTGGATGTTGGCGATGCTCTCGCGGCGCCACAGCGGCTCGAACAGCGCGTTGCCGAAGCGCAGCGCCATCAGGTTCTGCACCGAGGGCTTGCCGAGGTAGTGGTCGATGCGGAAGGCCTGCGCTTCGGCGAAGACGCTGCGCACCGCGCGGTTGATCTCCTGGGCGCTGGCCAGGTCATGGCCCAGCGGCTTCTCCAGCACCACGCGCACCTTGTCGTGGTTCAGGCCCACGGCGCCGAGTTGCTGGCAGATGCCGGTGAACAGGTGCGGGCTGGTGGCGAGATAAAGGACGACGGTGTCGGCGTTGCGCGCGTCCAGCCATTCCTTGAGCCCGGCGTAGTGATCGGGCTGGGACAAGTCCATGCGGCGGTAATGGATCAGCGCCGCGAAGCGCTCGAACTCCTCGTCGTTGGGACGCTTGGCGCCATCCACTTCGCGGAAGCGCTCCTTCAGCCATTCGCGATAGCGCTCGTCCGTCTGGTCGTCACGTGCGACGGCGAGAATACGGCCGCCTTCGGGCAGCTTGCCGTGCCGGAAGGCCTGGAACAGCGCGGGCATCAGCTTGCGCCATGTCAGGTCGCCGGTACCGCCAAAGAACACGAGATCGAAAGACATCTGCGGGGTCTCCAGGCCAGCGTCTCCCATGGAGCGCTAACCGTTGTGTAACTAAGTTTCGTGAAATACTATGCAGCAGTTTCTTCGTCGGGTCAATCCGTTCGACCCGGATACAGGCAGCCCATGAACCAGCTCGACCAGCTCAAAACCCTCACCACCGTCGTTGCCGATACGGGCAACTTCCTGCAGCTCGCGCAGTTTGCACCGCGAGATGCAACGACCAACCCTTCACTGATCCTGAAGGCGGTGCAGTCGCCCGACTACGCGCCGTTGCTGAAGGAAGCAGTCGAGGCGCATCGCGGCAAGCCCTTGGACGAGATCGTCGACCAGGTGCTGGTGCGCTTCGGTCTCGAGATCCTCAAGGTCGTGCCAGGCCGTGTGTCCACCGAGGTCGATGCGCGCCTGTCCTTCGACAAGGCCGCGTCGCTCGCCCGCGCCCGCCGCATCATCGGCCTGTACGAAGCCGCCGGCATCTCGCGCGAGCGCGTGCTGATCAAGCTGGCCTCGACCTGGGAAGGCATCCAGGCCGCTGCCGAACTGGAGCGCGAAGGCATCCGCTGCAATCTGACGCTGCTGTTCGCCTTCGCCCAGGCCGTGGCCTGCGGTGAAGCCAAGGTCCAGCTGATCTCTCCCTTCGTCGGCCGCATCTACGACTGGTACAAGAAGTTCGCCGGCAGCAGTTGGGATGAGGCGGCGATGGCCGGCGTCAACGACCCCGGCGTGAAGTCGGTGAGCCAGATCTACGCCTACTTCAAGCAGCATGGCATCAAGACCGAGGTCATGGGCGCGAGCTTCCGCAACATCGGCCAGATCCAGGCGCTGGCCGGCTGCGACCTGCTGACCATCAGCCCCGATCTGCTCGCCCAACTTCAGGCCACCGACGCCAAGCTGGAGCGCGCGCTCGACCCGGCCAAGGCGGCGGCCGTACCCGCCATCCACCTGGACGAAGCCGCCTTCCGCTTCGCGCTGAATGAGGATGCGATGGCCACCGAGAAGCTGGCCGAGGGCATCCGCCAGTTCGCCGTCGATGCCGGCAAGCTCGACAAGCTCATCGAGGCCGCCTGACATGACGGCGCGCTGCGACCTGTCTCCCGTTTGGGCTGAACTGCAAGCCCACTACGCCGCGAGCGGTCGCGGCTTCGATATCCGTGAAGCTTTCAAGGCGGATGCAGACCGCTTCGGCGCGCTGTCGTTTGAAGCGCCCGAGGTGTTTGCCGATCTGTCCAAGAACCGCATCGACATGCCCACGCTGGCCCTGCTGCTGAAGCTGGCGGCCGACTGTGGCCTCGAAGCGCGGCGCGATGCGCTGCTGCGCGGCGACCCGGTCAACCACACCGAAGGCCGCGCGGTGCTTCACACGGCGCTGCGCGCGCCGGCAGGCAGCAAGGCACCGTTCAATGCCGAGGTGCAAGCATCTCTGGATGCGATGCTGGCCTTTGCCGAGCGCGTGCGCCGCGGCGAGCGGGGCGAGATCACTGACGTCGTGCACATCGGCATCGGCGGCAGCGACCTCGGCCCGGCCATGGTCGTGCAGGCGCTGCAGGCCTTTGGCCGTCGCGATCTCAAGCTGCATTTCGTCTCCAACGTCGACGGCCATGACCTGGCGCCCGTGCTGGCCGGCGTTGACGCAAAGCACACGCTGTTCGTCATTGCCTCCAAGACCTTCACGACGCAGGAGACGCTGGCCAATGCGCAAGCTGCCAAGGCCTGGTTCCTGGCCGCCGGTGGAACGGATGTGGCGCGCCACTTCGTCGCGACCAGCAGCAACACTGCCGCCGCTGCCGCCTTCGGTATCGACACCGCCTTTGGTTTCTGGGACTGGGTCGGCGGCCGTTACTCGCTGTGGTCGGTCATCGGCCTGCCCATTGCCATCGCCGTCGGCGCCGACAACTTCCGTGAACTGCTGGCCGGCGCGCATGCGATGGACGAACACTTCGCGTCCGCGCCGCTCGACCGAAATCTGCCGGTGCTGCTGGGCCTGGTCGACGTCTGGTACCGCAATTTCCATGGCTTCACCAGCCGCAGCGTCGCACCGTATCACCAGGGCCTGCGCCGCCTGCCCGCCTATCTGCAGCAGCTGGAGATGGAGAGCAACGGCAAGGGCGTGGACTTGGACGGCAACGCGCTGTCAATCGGGACGTCGCCCGTCGTCTGGGGCGAGGCTGGCACCAACGGCCAGCACGCCTACTTCCAGATGCTGCATCAGGGCACGGACGTCATCCCGGTGGAGTTCATCGCGGTGAAGCGCCCGAATCACGGCGTAAGCGGAGAACTGGCCGAGAAGCTGGCCGACCAGCACCGCAAGCTGCTGGCCAACTGCCTGGCGCAGAGCCAGGCATTGATGCAAGGCAAGACGGCCGCCGAGGCCCTCACCGAGAAGGCGCCGACCGCGTCGGCAACGCTGGACCGTGGCGTCTTGTCCCGGCACCGCAGCTTTCCTGGCAACCGCCCGAGTACGACCCTCGTGCTGGATGCGCTGACGCCGCGTTCGCTCGGCGCGCTGATCGCCCTGTACGAGCACCGCGTCTTCGTGACCGGCGCACTGTGGGGCATCAACAGCTTCGACCAGTGGGGCGTGGAACTGGGCAAGGCACTCTGCAACCAGTTGCTGCCGCGCCTGGACTCCGGCGACACGGCGGGCCTGGACGGCTCGACCGCCGGCCTGTTGAAGCGGCTGGTGGCCGCATGAAGATCGTCTTTGATTTTGGCGGCGTGGTGTTCCGCTGGCATCCGGCCAGCTTCCTCGCGCGCATCTGGCCGCACCGCATCGAGACGCTGGAGCAGGGGGCGGCCGCGGCTGTGGTCTTTTTTCAGAACTATGGTGGCGACTGGGGCCTGTTCGACCAGGGCCTGATCGGCGCCGACGAGGTGGTGCGCCGCATCTCGGCGCRCACCGGCTGGCCGCGGGGCGACGTCGCTGCGGTCGTGCGTGCAGTGCCGGACGAGCTGATGCTGATCCCCGCTACTGCCGTGCTGATCCGCGATCTGCGCGCCGCGGGGCACACGCTGCACTTCCTGTCCAACATGCCCGAGCCGTATGCGGACCATCTCAGCCGCAGCTTTCCACTGAATGAATGGTTCGAGTCGGGCCTGTTCTCGGGCCGTGTCAAGCAGATCAAGCCGAGCGCCGAGATGTTCGCGATGGCCGAGCGTCACTTCAATGCGCCGCCGCAGGACCTGCTTTTCCTGGACGACCACCCGGCCAATGTCGATGCGGCCCTGTCACGCGACTGGCAGGCCTTCCTGTTCACGGATGCCGCCAGCGCGCGGCGTGAGCTGGTGTCGCGGCGTCTGTTGAGCGCTTGAGCGCCTGATCAGTGCACCAGCGGCTCGCCGTCCGGCCCGTATTCATCCGGGTTCTGGGGCGGCGTGGCGGGCACGCGGAACGACTCGCTGGCCCAGGCGCCGAGGTCGATCTGCCGGCAGCGCTCGCTGCAGAAGGGCCGCCATTTGTTGCTGGGTGCGAACACGCTGTCGCCGCCACATTGAGGGCAGCGCACGATGCGCTCGCCTGCGGGGTTCGCCTTCATTGGCACAAGGCGAGTTCGAAGCCGCTGTCTTCCTGTGCCAGCTTGAGCCGGCCTTCCTCGTCCTGGCGCATCAGGCGGATGGAGATCATCAGCCGATGGCCGGAGATTTCGGGGATCAGCCCGAGGCTGGGGTCGATGCGCATGCGCAGCAGCTGGTAGACGCGGCCAGGCGGCAGGCTCTGCTGGAACTGCCCCGCGGTGGCCGCCACCTTGTGCGGGGCTCCAGAGTCGCGCAGCAGGCCGAGCAGCACCTGCAGGGCCTCAGCCAGCGGCATCAGCGTCTGGGCCCAGGTCATCAGATCCTTGCGTCGGCGCACCGGCAGCAACTGCTGCCAGTTGTAATAGGCCGGCAGGTCGAACTCGCAGGTGCCGCCGGGAATGCTGATGCGGCTGCGGATGCTCATCAGCCACTCGTTGCCCGTCAGCGTCGCGCCGGCCTTGCCGGCCAGCGCGTTCAAACGCTGGAAGGCGCCGTCGATGCGGGCGACGACTTCATCCAGGCGTGCTTCGTCAAGGCCGGGGCTGCCGCGGTAACCGATGAATTGCGCCTTGTGCTTCTCGAGTTCCTTGAGCAGATCGCTCTTGAGGTCGGCACGCGAAGCGACGTCCATGATCTCGAACAGCGTGACCAGGGCGAAATGATGGTCCAGCGCGGTCTCGCGCGACATCAGCGTGCCGAGGCGGTCGAACAGATGCTCGAGGCGAAGCATCGTGCGGATGCTTTCGTTGAACGGGTACTCGTACAGGACCAAAGGTGCCTCGGGTGGACTGCGATCAGGGCCGGGCGATTGTTTCACAGCCCCAGCGCTCGGCCAGGCTGAGAACCTCGTTTCTGAGCGCAACAAGCGGTAGGCGATCGTTGTGGAGCACAGCGTCGGCCGCCGCCCTGCGGGCTTCGCGGCTGGCCTGTGCTGCGATGGCGCCCGCAATGCGTTCGCGCGTCCAGCCCGGGCGCTGCAGCACCCGTTCGATCTGGGTTTCGATCGCGCAATCGACGACGAGCACGCGGGCGACGCGCGCCCGCCAGCGACCGGATTCGACCAGCAGAGGCACGTCGAAGACGACGAGGCGGGCCGTCGCGGTCTCAGCCTGCGCCTGTGCTTCAGCGGTGATCAGCGGATGCAGGATGGCCTCGAGCCGGCGCTTGGCCGTCGGGTCAGAGAAGACCAGGGCGCGCATTCGATCGCGGTCCAGGGCCCCATCGGTGCTGATGAAGTCCGCGCCGAACTGCACTGCAATGGCAGGCATGGCCGCACCGCTGGGCGCGGTCAGGGTGCGGGAGATGGCATCCGTATCGATGAGGGCGGCGCCGGCTTCGTGTAGAAAGCCTGCGACCGTGCTCTTGCCGCTGCCGATGCCGCCGGTCAGGCCGACCCTCATCAAGGGTTCATGTCCAGCCGAGCCAGCCCAGCACCGTCGGCTGGCCGGCAAACAGCACCACCAGGCCACCGCCGGCCAGGAAAGGGCCGAAGGGCACGTAGCGGCCCTCACGCAGGCCGGCATTCATCTTCATGATGATGCCGATGACGGCACCGATGGCTGAGGCGCCGAGGACGATGGGCAGCACCATCTGCCAGCCCAGCCAGGCGCCCAGCGCCGCGAGCAGCTTGAAGTCGCCATAGCCCATGCCCTCCTTCTTGGTGAGGAGCTTGAACACCCAGTACACCGACCACAGCGACAGGTAGCCGCTCAAGGCGCCGATCAGGGCCTTGTCCAGCGGAATCGTCCAGCCCATCAGGGCGGCGGCGAGCCCGGCCCAGAGCAGGGGCTGGTTGATCGCATCCGGCAGCAACGTGGTGTCCCAGTCGATCATCGCCAGCGCGATCAGAGCAGCGACGAAGCCGCACCAGAGCAGCGTGGTCGGCTGGGCGCCGAAGCGCCAGGACAGGGCGGCGAAGGCGGCGCCGGTGAGCGCTTCAATGATGGGATAGCGCTTGGAGATCGGCGCCTTGCACGTGGCGCATTTACCGCCCAGGCGAAGCCAGCCAATGACCGGCAGGTTTTCATGCCAGCGCAACTGATGGCCGCAATGCGGGCAGCGTGAACGCGGCGCGGCGATAGTGAATGGAGGCAGGGCTTCGATCTTGGTGCCGTAGACATCCACGGCCTTGGCCAGCTTTTCAGCCTCGGGCAAAGGCACGTCAGCGACGCGCGCCATGGCGGCCGCGTCAGTGAGCTGCGCGGCCGACTCATGCAGCCACTGGCGCTCCAACATCAGCGGCAGGCGGTAAATGACGACGTTGAGAAAACTGCCGATGCAAAGACCGAAGATGCCGAGGATCCAGGGTGACAGCAGCAGGCTGTAGTCCACCGCCATCAGACCACCTGGCCGAGCTTGAAGATCGGCAGGTACATCGACACGACGATGCCGCCAATCAGGCCGCCCAGGATGACGATGATGAAGGGCTCCATCAGGCTGGACAGCGCCTTGACCGCTTCATCCACCTCGTCCTCATAGAACTCCGCGGCCTTGGCCAGCATGTGGTCGAGGGAGCCGGATTCCTCGCCGATGGAAGACATCTGCAACACCATGGTCGGGAAGATGCCCGTCGTCTGCATCGACGTCGTCAGCGCGGCGCCGGTGGAAACGTCGCGTTGGATCTGTTCGGTCGCCTCAGCGAATACCGCATTCCCCGAGGCGCCGCCGACGGAATCGAGCGCCTCGACCAGCGGGACGCCTGCGGCAAACATCGTCGACAGGGTCCGCGTCCAACGCGCGACGGCGGACTTGTACATGAGGTCACCGAAGACGGGGACCTTCAACAGCAGGCGATCCATGCGCTTTTGCATCGGCACGGAGCGCTTCCAGGTCTGCAGGAAGAAATAGATGCCACCGCCAATGCTGCCGAAGATGGCCCACCAGTAGGAGACGAAGAACTTCGACATCGCAATGATCATCAGCGTCGGTGCTGGAAGGTCGGCGCCGAAGGACTTGAACACGTCCTCGAAAGCCGGCACCACAAAGATCATGATGACTGCGACCACGATGAAGGCGACCACCATCACCGCGACGGGGTAGGTCAGTGCCGACTTGATCTTGTTCTTGATGGCAACCGTCTTTTCCTGATAGACCGCCAGCCGGTCCAGCAGGGCCTCCAAGATACCGCCGGTTTCGCCCGCTTCGACGAGGTTGCAGTACAGGGCGTCGAAATATATCGGGTGCTTGCGGAAGGCCGATGACAGGCTCGTGCCGGTCTCCACATCCTGTCGGATGTCGTTCAGCAGCCGTGTGAGGCGCGGGTTGGTCGCGCCGCGGGCGACGATGTCAAAGGACTGCAGCAACGGCACGCCGGCGCGCATCATCGTCGCGAGCTGGCGCGTGAAGATCGCGATGTCCTTCTGCTTGACCGCGCTGCCACCGCTGGAGCGGCGCTTCTTGACCTTGTTGACCAGGATGCCCTGGCGGCGCAAGGTGGCGCTGACCATGGCCTCGCCGCCGGCCCGGAGTTCGCCTCTGACGATCTTGCCATTGCGATCCTTGCCCTCCCACTCGAAGACGAAGTCCTTGACGCCTTTTGCTGCGGCAGTGGCAGTAGCCATGCGCTCTCCTCGAGACTGATTATTCGTTGGTGGCGGACAGCACTTCTTCCAGTGTCGTGACGCCGACGCGCGCCTTCACGAGGCCGGACTGGCGCAGATCGCGCACCCCTTCCTTCTTGGCCTGCTCGGCGATGTCCATCGCCGTTCCCTCAGCCAGGATGATGCGCTGGATCGCCTCCGTGACGGGCATCACTTGGTAAAGCCCGACGCGGCCGCGGTAACCATTTGTGCAGCTGCTGCAGCCGACGGCGCGATAGAGCTTCCAGCTGCCGTCGAAATCTTCCTCAACGAAGCCGGCCTTGATCAGCGCTTCGCGTGGGTAGTCTGCCGGCTGTTTGCAGTTCTCGCACAGCCGGCGCACGAGGCGCTGAGCGGTGATGAGCAGCACGCTGGACGCGATATTGAACGGCGCCACACCCATGTTGAGCAGACGGGTCAACGTTTTGGGCGCGTCATTGGTRTGCAGCGTSGACAKSACCATGTGGCCSGTCTGMGCGGCCTTGATCGCGATMTCGGCGGTTTCCAGGTCRCGGATTTCGCCGACCATGATGATGTCYGGATCCTGGCGCAGGAAGGACTTCAGGGCCGTCGAGAAGTTCAGGCCCGCCTTGTCGTTGACGTTGACCTGGTTGATGCCGGGCAGGTTGATTTCGGCCGGGTCTTCCACGGTCGCGATGTTGACGCCAGGCTGGTTCAGGATGTTCAGACAGGTGTAGAGAGACACCGTCTTGCCGGAGCCCGTCGGGCCGGTCACAAGCACCATGCCGTAAGGGCGGTAGATGCAGGCGAGCAGGCGCTCCTTCTCGATCTTCTCGTAGCCCAGCGCTTCAATGCCCAGCTTCGCGGAGGACGAGTCCAGGATACGAATGACGATCTTTTCGCCGAACAGCGTAGGCAGGGTGCTGACGCGGAAATCGATGGACTTGCTGCCGAACTTCAGCTTCATGCGCCCGTCCTGGGGCACTCGCTTCTCGGAGATGTCCAGGCGCGAAATCACCTTGATGCGCGAGGCCAGCTTGTCCTTGATCGCGATGGGCGGTTGCGTGATCTCGCGCAACTCGCCGTCGACGCGAAAGCGCACGCGGTAGTGGAACTCGTAGGGCTCGAAGTGCAAATCCGAAGCGCGCAGATTGATCGCGTCGACCAGCATCTTCTGCAGGAAGCGGACGACGGGTGCGTCCTCGACGTCTGCCAGTTCGGCAGCCTCCTGCTGCGGCGTCGCATCCTCTTCGGCGATGTCGAAGTCGAAGTCGCCGCCAGCGATGCTCTCCAGCGATTCCGTCGCGCTGACGCCGCTGCTGGCCAGCATTTTGGCCAGCTTGTCATGCTCGACGATGACCCATTCCGGCTGCAGCTGGGTCGCGAACTTGATGCGTTCAATGACCTCGAGATCCGTGGGATCGGCGCCGCCGACGAAAAGGCGATTGCCGCGCCGCGACAGGGCCACGACCTGGTACTGCTGGGCCAGCTTGGCGTCGATGACGTTCTGCGGCATGCGCTGCGGGTCCATCGCCGACAGATCCAGCAGCGGCAAGGCCAGGGCACTGGACAAGGTGTGCGCCAGATCGACTGGCGAAACCAGGCCGCTTGCGATCACCGCGTTGACGAAACTGGCCTTCTTTTCCCTCGCCTGCTTGACGAGATCTTCGGCGGCCTTGGCCTGGAGCTTGCCGGCGTGCACCAGCATGCGCGCCACCCCCGACAGGGAAGACTGAAGCGGCTCGGCGAGCGTGGTTTCCACAGGCAGTTGCGTCAACGACGGAAAGAGCGAAGTCTGCCAATTGTGCCAGTCGGTAGCCGGGCGCGAGGCAAACGAATTCCAGGGATAACGTCAGGATTTCAGGGTTGCCGGTACTGTGGCCCGGTCGATTTGCGGACCCTCATCCCGAGGGCGAAGACTTGGTCGGGGTGAGAGGATTCGAACCTCCGGCCTCTACGTCCCGAACGTAGCGCTCTACCAGGCTAAGCTACACCCCGATGTCTTCTGCGCGAGCCGCCTATGAGTGGCGCTCAACCGACTGAATTGCGAATTCTAGCAGAGATTCTGTCCACCTATTTGGAGGCAGGTGGCTGAGACATTCGGCCGCGTGCCGCGCTTCGGTTCGCGCCGCTTCCCGGGTCGATTCGAGGGCGCCGGTTGAGCGCACGATGGCAACGATATCCTGCAGTTTTTCCTGCTCGCCCTCTTCGATGGCATGCCGAAGCAATGCGCGTTGCTCGCCCGTTGCTCGCTCCATCGCGATCAACAGCGGCAGTGTCGTCTTGCCCTCGCGCAGGTCGTCCCCGATGTTCTTGCCGAGCTCCAGGGCGTCTCCTTCGTAATCCAGCACATCGTCGATGAGCTGGAAGGCCGTTCCCAGCGCGCGCCCATAGGCGGCACAGGCTTCCTCGACCTCGGGCGGGGCGTTGGCCAGTACCGCGCCGAGGCGAGCGCTGGCTTCGAAAAGCTTGGCAGTCTTGAACCGGATCACGCGCAGATAGCTCTCCACCGTGATGTCCGGGTCGTGCATGTTCATCAGCTGCAGGACTTCGCCCTCGGCAATGACGTTGGTGGCCTCTGCCAGCACCTCCAGCACCCGCATGCGGTCGACCGACACCATCATCTGGAAGGCGCGCGAATAAAGGAAGTCGCCGACCAGCACGCTCGCAGCGTTGCCGAACAGGGCGTTGGCGGTCGGCTTGCCGCGACGCAGTGAGGACTCGTCAACGACGTCATCGTGCAGCAGCGTCGCCGTATGGATGAACTCGACGACGGCGGCCAACTCAAAGCGCGCCGGCTTGGCAAAACCGAGCGCGTTCGCAAACAGCAGCACGAGCTTGGGGCGCATGCGCTTGCCGCCGGCATGCACGATGTAGTGCGCGATCTGGTCGATCAGCGCCACATCGGAGGACAGGCGCTGCGCGATGACCGCGTCGACCTGGGCCATTTCGTCGGCCAGCAGGGCGAGTACCTCAGCAACTTGGGATGGGGGCGAGGCTGACTCGACGCGCACGTGGACTCTCAGGCAAGGAATGGGGTGATTATAGAAACGGCGTCCATGCGCTTGCGGGCATGGTCGGGCCGCACTGTTGTCGTGAGGCTTGCAGGAGGCCCAGCGCGTGGAGCATTGCCTTTCGATGAAGCGTCAGGGTATACTCGCGGGCTCTTTGCAAGCCGTGTGTCTTTGATGGGTGGCGGGCAATGGGGATCAAAACCGACAAAAAGGCCCGACGAGGGCGGCGGCGCGGGCTGAATGGCTGGCGTCAAGCTGCTGGAGCCGGGTGATTGCACCCCTGAGGTGCGGAAGGATGAATATGTACGCGGTCATCAAAACCGGCGGCAAGCAATACAAGGTTGCTGCCGGCGAAAAGATCAAGGTCGAGTTGCTCGACGTGGAAGTCGGCGCTGAGGTCACTATCGACCAAGTGCTGGCCATCGGCAGCGGCGACGGCCTGACGGTCGGCGCTCCGCTGGTCGCCGGCGCTACTGTCAGCGCCAAGGTTGTCAGCCATGGCAAGCACGACAAGGTTCGCATCTTCAAGATGCGCCGTCGCAAGCACTACAAGAAGAGCCAAGGCCATCGCCAAAACTTCACCGAGCTGGAAATCAGCGCGGTCAACGGCTGATTTCAGTCGTCTTTCGCTAATTTCTAGGAGCTAACTCATGGCACAGAAAAAAGGCGGCGGTTCCACACGGAATGGCCGCGACTCCAAGCCCAAGATGCTGGGCGTCAAGGCTTACGGCGGTGAACTGATCTCCGCAGGTTCGATCATCGTGCGTCAGCGCGGCACCAAGTTCCACGCTGGCGTCAACGTCGGCATGGGCAAGGACCACACGCTGTTCGCGTTGGTCGATGGCCACGTGTCCTTCGCCATCAAGGGCGAGAAGAACCGTCAGACCGTCGTCATCACGCCGCTGGCGGCTTGATGATTGCGTGATCCGGACGGGTCGCCCGCCCGGATACTTCCAAGCCCCGGCTCGCCGGGGCTTTTGTTTTTTAAGGTCCGGCTTGCCGGAGCCTTTGCTTGTTTGATCCGGCTTGCCGGGTTTGTTTTTTGGAAAGCCCGCCGCACTGAATCGCAGCGGGCGCGCCGCAACCCAGCCAGTACGATGGCTGCTCAGCCATGAAATTCGTCGACGAAGCCACCATTGACATCGCAGCCGGCAACGGCGGCGCGGGCTGCGCCAGCTTTCGTCGCGAGAAGTTCATTCCCTTCGGTGGGCCGGACGGCGGTGACGGCGGCAAGGGTGGCAGCGTGTGGGCCGAGGCGGACCGCAACCTGAACACGCTGATCGACTACCGCTACGCACGCCGCCACGAGGCACGCAACGGTGAGGCTGGTCGCGGTTCCGACTGCTTCGGCGCGGCGGCCGACGACATCGTGCTGCGTGTGCCGGTCGGCACCATCATCACGGACCTGGAAACCGAATCCGTCATCGGCGAGTTGATCGAGTCCGGCCAGCGCATTCTGCTCGCCAAGGGCGGCGACGGCGGCTTTGGCAACTTGCATTTCAAGACGTCGACCAACCGTGCGCCGCGCCAGAAAACGCCGGGTTGGCCGGGCGAGGCCAAGAAGCTGCGCCTGGAGCTGCGCGTGCTGGCCGACGTTGGCCTGCTGGGCCAGCCCAACGCCGGCAAGTCGACATTGATCACGGCGATCTCCAACGCCAAGCCCAAGATTGCGGACTATCCGTTCACGACGTTGCATCCCAACCTCGGTGTCGTGCGCGTCGCGCCCGAGAAGAGCTTCGTTGTCGCGGACATTCCAGGCCTCATCGAAGGCGCCTCCGAGGGCGCTGGCCTCGGTCACCAGTTCCTGCGCCATTTGCAACGCACGCGGCTGCTGCTGCATGTCGTCGACCTCGCGCCCTTTGATCCCGAGGTCGATCCGGTCAAGGAAGCCAAGGCTATCGTGGCCGAGCTGAAGAAATACGACCCTCAGCTGCATGCCAAGCCACGCTGGCTGGTGTTGAACAAGCTGGACATGGTTCCAGAGGAAGAGCGTGCCACGCGCGTGAAGGATTTCGTCAAGCGCTATCGCTGGAAGGGCCCGGTCTTCGAGATCTCGGCGCTGACACGCCAGGGCTGCCAGCCGCTGATCCATGCGATCTACGAACACGTCGCTGCCGAGCAGAACGTGCTGGTCGAGCCCGATATCCGTTTCGAGTCCAACAGCCCCGCCGAATGAGTTTGCTGTCCAGCGCACGCCGCATCGTCGTCAAAGTCGGTTCCAGCCTCGTCACTGACGAGGGCCGCGGCATTGATGCCGAGGCGATCGCGAACTGGAGCCGCCAGCTGGCGGCGTTGGCGAAAGAGGGCCGTGAGCTGATCATGGTGTCCAGCGGCGCCATCGCTGAGGGCATGAAGCGTCTCGGTTGGGCGACACGCCCCAAGGAACTGCACGAATTGCAGGCCGCTGCAGCCGTCGGTCAGATGGGCCTGGCGCAGATGTACGAGAGCCAGCTCAGTGCCCAGGGCATGGCCAGTGCTCAGGTGCTGCTGACGCACGCCGACCTGGCGGACCGGGAGCGCTATCTCAATGCGCGCTCGACGCTGCTGACGTTGTTGGCCCATCGCGTGCTGCCCGTCATCAACGAGAACGACACCGTCGTCAACGACGAGATCAAGTTTGGCGACAACGACACGCTGGGGGCGCTGGTCGCCAACCTGGTCGAGGCCGATGCGCTGGTGATCCTGACCGACCAGCGCGGCCTGTATTCAGCCGACCCACGCAAGGACCCAACCGCCCGCTTCATCGATACGGCACAGGCCGGCGATCCGGAGCTGGAGCGCATGGCTGGCGGCGCCGGCTCGAGCATCGGCCGCGGCGGCATGATCACGAAGATCCTCGCGGCCAAGCGCGCGGCTGGCAGCGGCGCCGGCACCGTCATCGCCTGGGGGCGCGAGCCCGATGTGCTGCTGCGCCTGGCGCGTGGCGAGGCCATCGGTACGGCCCTGCTGGCGGCCACGCCCAAGCTGGCGGCGCGCAAGCAGTGGATGGTCGACCACCTGCAACTGCGCGGCTCGGTCAAGGTGGATGCCGGCGCGGCGATCAAGCTGCGCGACGAGGGAAAGAGCCTGCTGCCCATCGGCGTCGTCGAGGTGCAGGGCGGCTTCCATCGCGGCGATGTCATCGCCGTGCAGACGGCCGAGGGCGTTGAACTCGCGCGTGGCCTGGCCAACTATTCAGCCTCGGAAGCCCGGCTGATTGCGCGCAAGCCCTCGTCGGAGTTCGAGGCGCTGCTCGGCTATGCGGCAGAGCCCGAACTTATCCATCGAGACAACTTGGTGCTCCGCTAGAAGCGCAGCCCCTCAGTTCGGCGGCTCGCCCTCCGGCGGCGTCGCCGTTGTTTCCAGTGGCGCGTCCAGCGGCATTGGCCCGCTGTTGCGCTCCCGGTGCGCGGGCCGCATGCCGGCACGCAGATAGCGGTTGTGATGGTTGATGCGCGGCAGGTAGCGCGCCAGTTCCGTCAGCGCCATCTCGTAAACACCGCGCTTGAACTCGATGACGGCCTCCAGCGGTACCCAGTACTCGTTCCAACGCCAGGCGTCGAACTCCGGGTGATCGGTGGCGCGCAGATTCATGTCGCAGTCGCGCCCCACCATCTGCAGCAGGAACCAGATCTGTTTCTGGCCCCTGTAATGGCCACGCGCATCTCGCCGAATGAAATGCTCGGGCACCTCATAGCGCAGCCAGTCGCGCGTTCTCGCGATGATGCGCACATGCTCTGGCGTGAGCCCCACTTCTTCGTGGAGCTCTCGGAACATCGCCTGCTCAGGCGTTTCACCGTGCTTGATGCCCCCTTGCGGGAACTGCCACGAGTGCGTCCGGATGCGTTTGCCCCAGAAGACCTCGTTGCGTTGGTTGAGCAGGATGATGCCGACGTTGGGGCGGAAGCCTTCACGGTCGAGCATAATCAACCTCAAATCTCTAGTTGGTTCGATTATTGCATCGGGCCACGATCGTCACAGCGCCCTCGCTAACCCGAAGATTTCTCCCTGTTTTGTCGTGACTTCGGCCGGGTTTTCACCCGGCCTTCGCATTTGCCAGGCGCTCTCCTGGCCTTTGATCCGGTCTGCCCATGAAAGCCTCCCAGTTCTTCGTCTCCACCCTCAAGGAAGCGCCCGCCGATGCCGAGGTCGTCAGCCACAGGCTGATGATGCGCGCCGGCATGATCAAGCGCCTGGGCGCCGGCATTTACAACTACATGCCGATGGGTCTTCGTGTCATCCGCAAGGTCGAGAAGATCATCCGCGAGGAGATGGACGCGGCGGGAGCCGTCGAATGCCTGATGCCTGTCATCCAGCCAGCCGAGCTGTGGCAGGAGACGGGCCGCTTCGACAAGATGGGCCCCGAGTTGTTGCGCGTGAAGGACCGCCATGGCCGCGACTTCATCGTGCAGCCGACCAGCGAGGAGGTCATCACCGACATTGCCCGCCAGGAGCTGCGCAGCTACCGCCAGCTGCCGAAGAATTTCTATCACATCCAGACCAAGTTCCGCGACGAACGCCGTCCGCGCTTCGGCCTGATGCGCGGCCGCGAGTTCACGATGAAGGACGCCTACTCCTTCGACCGTGACGTCGAGGCCGCCGGCCGCAGCTACGACAACATGTACGCGGCCTACGGCAAGATCTTCGACCGCTTCGGCCTGCAGTACCGCGCTGTCGCTGCAGACACCGGTGCCATCGGCGGCGACCGTTCGCATGAGTTCCAGGTCATCGCCGAGACCGGCGAAGACGCCATCGTCTATTGCCCGACCAGCGACTACGCCGCCAACATCGAGCTGGCGGAAGCCGTCGCCCTGCTGCCCGGCCGCGCCGACGCGCTGCAGACGCTCACCAAGACGCCCACGCCGGGCAAGGCTACGTGCGCCGAGGTGGCGCTGCTGCTCGGTCTGCCGCTCGCGCAGACGGTCAAGTCCCTGGTGCTGGCCACCGACGAGCTCGACAAGGACGGCAATATCGTCAAGACCCAGGTCTGGCTGCTGCTGGTGCGCGGCGACCACGACCTGAACGAGGTCAAGGCCGGCAAGGTCGAGGGATTGAAGGGCGGCTTCCGCTTCGCGACCAGCGGCGAGATCGACGCCCACTTCGGCTGCAAGCCCGGCTACCTTGGTCCCATCGGACTGAAGCAGCCGCTGAAGGTCGTCGCCGACCGCACGGTCGCCGTCATGAGCGACTTCGTCTGCGGCGCCAACGAGGCTGACTTCCACTTCACCGGCGCCAACTGGGGCCGCGATCTGCCCGAGCCCGACGTCGTTGCAGACATTCGCAACGTCGTTGCCGGCGACCCCTCGCCGGACGGCAAGGGCCTGCTCGCCATCCAGCGCGGCATCGAGGTCGGCCATGTCTTCTATCTCGGCACCAAATACTCGGCCGCGATGAACGCGAACTTCCTGGACGAGAACGRCAAACCCAAGCTGATGGAGATGGGCTGCTACGGCATCGGCGTGACCCGCATCCTGGGCGCCGCCATCGAGCAGAACCACGATGCGCGCGGCATCATCTGGCCGGACGCCATCGCACCCTTCACCGTCGTCATCTGCCCCATCGGCATGGACCGGAGCGAAGAGGTCAAGGCCGCCGCCCACAAGCTGTACGAGGAGCTCAAGGCGCTGGGCGTTGACGTGCTGCTGGACGACCGCGGTGAGCGCCCCGGCGCGATGTTCGCGGACTGGGAGCTCATCGGCGTGCCGCACCGCGTCGTGCTGGGCGACCGTGGCTTGAAGGAAGGCCAGGTCGAGTACCAGGGCCGTCGCGACGAGGCCGCGACCAAGCTCGCCGTGGGCGATGTGGTCGGCCACCTGAAGGGCCTGCTCAAGCTTTGAAGCGCCGGCTGCTGCTGTCCAGCCTGCTCGCCGCGCCGCTGGCGGCGCGGGCCGGCGCCCAGGTCGAGGAGCCACTGGCTGATTCGATGCGCTCGGCGCTGACCGCCTCCATCGCCCAGGCTGCCCCGCCGCGCCCGAAGTTCGAGGCCAGCCAGGTCGATGAGCGCATGGCCTATCTGCGCTGGCTGGGCGCGATGAGCGAGCGGCTGAAGAAGCGCAAAACCGAGACGCAGATCCGTATCGAGTTCCTCGAGACGGTCTGGTACGAGGCCAAGCGCGCGGGCCTGGAGCCCAGCCTGGTGCTTGGTCTCGTGCAGGTCGAGAGCGGCTTTCGCAAATACGCGATCAGCATCGCCGGTGCGCGCGGCTATATGCAGGTCATGCCCTTCTGGGCCAAGCTGATCGGCGACGGCGATGCCGCGCGCCTCTTTCACATGCAGAGCAATCTGCGTTTCGGCTGCGTCATCTTGCGCCACTACCTGGACCTGGAGAAGGGCGACCTCTTCCTGGCTCTGGGCCGTTACAACGGCAGCCGCGGCCGGCCCGAGTATCCGAACGCCGTATTTGCCGCGCGGCGGCAGTGGTTGCTGCCCGGCGAGAAATGACTCAGGGCTTTCCCGGCGTGGCTTGTGGCCGGGAGCGGTCAGGGCGTTAGGCTTTGAGGTTTCGTCCACAAGACAAGCCACCCATGCCCGCTGCCAAACGCTTCGCGCCTCTTCTCCTGACGACATTGCTGGCCACCAGCCTGAGCTGGGCTCAGCAGCCCTCGGACAACCCCCTCTTCGCGCCCAGCCCGCTGCCGCTGCAATATCCGCAGTTCGACAAGGTACGCGACGAGCATTTCGGCCCGGCCCTGGACAAGGGCATGGCTGAGCAACTGGCCGAAATCCAGGCCATCGCCGACAACCCTGCAGCGCCCACCTTCGACAACACCATCGTCGCGTGGGAGAAGAGTGGCCGGTTGCTGAGCCGCACCTCCACGCTGCTGTTCAGCCTGATCGGTGCGGACGCCAACCCCGCCCGCCAGCAGTTGCAGACCGACTACGCCGCCAAGCTCGCCGCCCATCGCGACGCGGTGCTGCTCAACCCCAGGCTGTTCGCCCGCATCGAGACCTTGTACGCGACGCGTGGCAAGGCAGCGCCCAACGCCGAAGGCAAGCGCCTCATCGAGCGCTACCGCCGCGACATGGTGCGCGCCGGTGCGCAGCTGAGCGACGAACAGAAGGTGCGCATGAAGGCCATCAACGCCGAGTTGGCGACGCTGGGCGCGCGTTTCAACAAGGCGGTGCTGGCCGAGGTCAATGATTCGGCTCTCATCGTTGACAGCGCCGAGGATCTTGCCGGGCTCACGCCGGCCCAGGTGGCCGCCGCGGCCGAAGCCGGCAAGAAGAAGGGTCTGGAAGGCAAGTACCTGTTGACGCTGCTGAACACCACCATCCAGCCGCTGGAGACCGAGCTGCAGAACCGTGCATTGCGCGAGCGCCTGCACCGCGCATCCGTCGCGCGCGGCAGCCGCGGCAATGCCAATGACACGACGGGCATCGTGTCCCGCGTGATGACGTTGCGCCAGGAGCGCGCGGCCCTGCTCGGCTATGCGACGCCCGCCGCCTATGTGCTGGAGGAGGAGACGGCCAAGTCCGCCGAAGCCGTCAATGCCATGCTCGGCAAGCTTGGGCCGGCGGCCGTGGCGTCGGCCAAACAGGAGGCTGCCGAGCTGCAAAAGCTCATTGATACCGACCAGGCCGTCAAGAAGCAACCCAGTTTCGCCCTGCAGCCCTGGGACTGGAGCTACTACTCCGAGAAGCTGCGTGCCGCCAAGTACGGCTTCGACGAAAGCCAGCTCAAGCCCTATCTGGAGCTCACCAGCGTGCTGGAGCGCGGCGTGTTCTTCGCGGCCAACCAGCTCTACGGCATCAGCTTCAAGCGCCGCACCGATCTGCCGGTCTACCGCGACGACGTGCGCACCTACGACGTCTTCGACACCAACGGCAAGCAGCTCGCCATCTTCATCGCCGACCTCTACGCCCGACCCAGCAAACGCGGCGGTGCATGGATGAACGCCTACGTCAGCCAGAACGCGCTGGAGGGCACGCAGCCGGTCGTTGCCAACCATCTCAACATCCCCAAGCCACCGGCCGGTGAGCCGACGCTGCTGACCTGGGATGAGGTCAACACCTTGTTCCACGAGTTCGGCCACGCGCTGCATGGCATGTTCAACAAGGGCCAATACCCGGGCCTGGGCCGCGTGCCGCGCGACTTCGTTGAATATCCCTCGCAGGTCAACGAGGTCTGGGCCGACTGGCCCAGCGTGCTGGCCAGCTATGCCAAGCACTACCAGACTGGCGAGGCCATGCCGCGTGAACTGCTCGACAAGGTGGCGCGTGCCAAGCGCTTCAACCAGGGCTACACGACACTGTCTTATCTGAGCGCCGCCATCGTCGACCAGCGCCTGCACCAGCTCAAGGCCGGCGAAGTGCCCGCAGCCGACGGCATCATGGCCTTCGAGGCCAAGGTGCTGAAGGACGAAGGCATTGACTTCGGCCCCGTGCCGCCGCGCTACCGCCTGCCTTACTTCAGCCACATCATGGGCGGCTACTCGGCCGGTTACTACGCCTACATCTGGAGCGAGGTGCTGGACGCAGACACCGTCGAATGGCTGAAGGCCAACGGTGGCCTCAAGCGCGCCAACGGTGATGCGCTGCGCGCCAAGCTGCTGTCGCGCGGTGGCAGCGAGGATGCGATGGTGCTGTTCCGCCACCTCGTGGGCCACGAGCCCGACATCAAGCCGCTGCTGGAGCGGCGTGGGTTGGTGGTGCAGAAGCCCTGAGCGGGCCAGGGGAACGCTGAATCGGTCCCGTGATGCAGCGCGCCCTGGTTTGGGATGGACTGCAAGGCGCAAACCACAGCCATAGCGGGCTATGGCGAGGATTTGAAACGCCGCAGGSCGCCCAAAGCAGGGATGCGCTGCGCGCGAGTGACTGGTTTAGCGTTTCCCTAGAGCCCGGCCCAGGACTTGGGCTGCGCTGCCGCGACGCCGGCCAGCTCCAGCACCCGCTCGGCGGTCTCGTTGACCATCTCCTCGATCGTCTTGGGGCGGTGATAGAAGGCCGGCAGCGGCGGGAAGCAGATGCCGCCCATTTCGGTCACCGCGACCATATTGCGCAAATGGGCCAGGTTGAGCGGTGTCTCGCGCACCATCAGGATCAACCGGCGGCGCTCCTTCAAGGTGACGTCGGCGGCGCGGGTCAGCAGGTTGTCGCCAAGCCCGTGAGCAATCGCCGCGAGCGACTTCATCGAACAGGGCGCCACGATCATGGCGGCGGTCGCGAAGCTGCCGCTGGCGATGCAGGCGCCGATGTCTCCTGGCGCGTAGGCATGGTCCGCCTCGGCTTCCAGCGCAGAGCGGTCCAGGCCGAGTTCGTGATGGACGTTGAGGATGCCGGCGGGCGAGGCGATCAGGTGGGTCTCGACGCCCAGCTCGCGCGAGCGGCGCAGCAGGCGCAGCGCATAGGCCGCCCCGGTTGCGCCCGTCAGCCCGACGACGAGCCTTTGGGTCATCAGGCGGCCGTCAATGCCTGCTGCAGCTCACCCGACTCGTACATCTCCATCATGATGTCCGAGCCGCCGAGGAATTCGCCGTTGACGTAGAGCTGGGGGATGGTGGGCCAGTTGGCGTAGTCCTTGATGCCCTGGCGCACTTCCTCGTCCTCGAGCACGTTGAAGGTCTTGAGATCGGTCACGCCGGCGGCCTTCAGGATCTGGATGGCGCGGCCGGAGAAACCGCACATCGGAAACTGGGCGGTGCCCTTCATGAAGAGCACGACGCGATTGGACTTGACCAGGTCGTCGATGCGTTGCTGAACGTCACTCATTGCTGTTCTCGTCAAAAGGCAAAACGGCAATTATCCGGGACGCGCCCGGTTGAGCGTCAGTAGCTGTACGCCAAGCCCAATTGCAGCAAGGGCTTGAAGCGCAAATCGCGCATGGCGTCCTCGAAGCCCTGGGCGCTGCTGCGGCCCAGGCGCAGGCTGCTGCCATAGGAGCCTGACATCAGGCCGAAGTCGGCGCTGAAGGCCAGGCCGCTCTTGTGCACGCGGCCGGTGTAGCCGATGCCGACATAGGAGAGATTGGCGTTGTCCAGCGAATAACCGTCAGGGCCGTTCAGCGACAGGCTGCGCCGCCCCGCGGAGACCGGGCCGCTGCCCAGGGCCAGGCCGCCACTGCTTTGCGACATGGACAGCGGTCCGAGCAACAGGCCGCCGGTGGCACGAAGGCCGCCGCGCAGGCTGGAGAAGCCTGAGCTGGTGAGGTAGTAGTCGCCAAGCAGGTTGGCGCTGAGCACACGGGATCCGCCGAGATGGGGCTGCTGCGCCTCGCTGCCGCTGTCGATGCTGTTCAGCTGCAATCGCGCCTGCCAGCGCGGATTGGCGTTGTCGTCGGCCTGGGCCGAGACGGCATGGATAGCACAAAGGACAGAGAGGCTCAGTACTGCAGCGCTGGCGAGGCGGGCCATGATCGTCTCCTGCGCGGTGCATCGAGTGGCACCGGGATTTGATACTACGCCGGCCAGTCAGTTACGGGAATGAAGAACTGGCAGCAATACATCACACATTTCGGGGAGCTTTCAGCTGGTTGCACGCCAGCAGCCGCCACTGGCCCGCGGCCGACCGCCCAGGTCGCGCCTCAGCGTGGCCTGGGCAAACCCCCGTGCTGCCAGCCGGGCGGCGACCGCTTCGGCCTGGTCCCAGCCGTGTTCCATCAGCAGCCAGCCGCCATCGTTGATGTGTTGCGGTGCAGCATCAATCAGGGTTTGCAGGTCGGCCAGTCCGTCACCTCCGGGCGTCAGGGCTGCGATGGGCTCATGGCGCAGGGCTGGCAGATGCGGGTCGTCGCCGGCGATATAGGGCGGGTTGCTGACGACGAGGTCGAAGCGCCGGTCGGCCAGCGGCGTGAACCAGTTGCCGTGCCGCCAGTCAACGGCCAGACCCAGGCGTTCACCATTGGCGCGAGCAACAGCCAAGGCGTCGGCGCTGAAGTCAACGGCCGTGACCTGGGCGTGCGGGCAGGCGGCCTTGATGGCCAGCGCGATGGCGCCACTGCCGGTGCCGAGGTCGGCGACGCTGGGTTGGCCCGGCAGGGCGGCGAGCAGTTCCAGCGCCCAGTCGACCAGGGTTTCGGTGTCCGGCCGAGGGATTAGCGTGGCCGGCGTGACCTGCAGCATCAGGCCGTGGAAGGGCTGCCAGCCGGTCAGGTGGGCCAGCGGTTCACCGGCGGCCAGCCTTTGCAGCGCGGCTTCGGCGCCGGGTGCGAGTGCGTCGCCGTGGGTGACAAGCCAGGCGCGGCCCTGGCCGGTCAGGTGGCCGAGCAGCGTCTGCACATCGCCGCGCTCGACACCGAGCTGGCGGGCGAGGGCGAGCGCCTCATCGACTGTCACGCCCGGCCTTCTTCGAGCTGAGCCAACTGCTCGGCCGCCTGCGCCGCCTGCAGGCCCTGGATGACGTCGCCGAGGTCGCCGTCCATGATCTGGCCCAGCTTGTAGAGGGTCAGGTTGATGCGGTGGTCGGTCAGGCGGCCCTGGGGGAAGTTGTAGGTGCGGATGCGGTCGCTGCGGTCGCCGCTGCCGATCAGCCCCTTGCGCGTGGCGGCCTCCTTGGCGGCGCGCTCGCTGCGTTCCTTCTCCTGGATGCGTGCCTGCAGCACCTGCAGCGCCTTGGCCTTGTTGCTGTGCTGGCTGCGGCCGTCCTGGCATTCGGCCACGATGCCGGTGGGCAGATGGACGACGCGTACAGCGGAATCGGTCTTGTTGATGTGCTGGCCACCGGCGCCGCTGGCACGGAAAGTGTCGATGCGCAGGTCGGCCGGGTTCAGCGTGATGACCTCGGCCTCGTCGGGCTCGGGCATCACGGCGATCGTGCAGGCGCTGGTGTGAATGCGGCCCTGGGTTTCGGTCGCCGGCACGCGCTGCACGCGGTGGCCGCCGGATTCGAACTTGAGACGACCGTAGACGGCATCGCCCTCGACGCGCACGACCAGTTCCTTGTAGCCGCCGAGGTCGGAGATGTTCTCGGACAGGATTTCGGTGCGCCAGCCCTGGCCTTCGGCGAAGCGCAGATACATGCGCGCCAGGTCGCCGGCGAACAGGGCCGCCTCGTCGCCACCGGCGCCGGCGCGGATTTCGAGGAAGGCGTTGCGCTCGTCGTCCGGATCCTTGGGGATCAGCGCGAGTTGCAACTCTGCGTCGAGCGACGTCAGTGCTGTCTCGTTGGACGCAATTTCCTCGCGGGCCATCTCCGCCATCTCAGCGTCCGCCAGCATGTCGCGTGCCGCGGCGAGATCGGCCTCGTGTTGCAGATAGCGCCGGTAGCGCTCGACCAGGCCAGACACCTCGGCCTGCTCCTTGGTCAGCGCGCGGTAGCGCTTCATGTCCGAGGCGACGCTGCCGTCGGCAAGGATGGTGTCGAGCTCGGCGAGGCGGAAGCCGAGGCGGTCGAACTGCTGGCGCAGGGAGTCTTTCATGGGCACGGAACGGGAATGCAGTCAGGGGCGGCGCAAGCGATGCACCGAGCGGCGGCTTGAGAGCGCCGCTAAGACTGCTTGCCGCGCAGGAAGAGGCGCGACACCGTCTGGGCCAACTGCAGGCGTTGCTCGCCGTCGCTGGCATGCAGTTCGGCCAGCGTGCCGTGAAGCAGCTTCTGCGTGATGCCCTTGGACAGCGCATCCAGCACCTCGTCCACGTCCGCGCCCTTGGCCAGCAGCTTGCGGGCGCGGGCGATCTCCAGCGCCCGCCAGTCGTCGGCCTGGGCATGCAGAGCCTGGATCAGAGGCACGGTGTGGCGCTGGTCCAGCCAGTGCATGAAGCTCTGCACGCCGGTCTCGACGATGGCCTCGGCCTGGGCCACGGCGGCCTGGCGTTTCTCGCCGGCGGTCTGCACCTGGGCGGCGAGCTCGTCGACCGTATAGAGATAGACGTCGTCCAGCTGGGCGACCTCGGGCTCGATGTCGCGCGGCACGGCCAGGTCGACCATGAACATCGGGCGGTGCTTGCGTTTCTTCAACGCCCGCTCGACGGCGCCCAGGCCGATCAGCGGCAGGCTGGAGGCCGTGCAGGAGACGACGATGTCGAACTCGTGCAGGCGCTCAGGCAGGTCGGCCAGGCGCATGGCCTCGGCGCCGAAATGGGTGGCGAGCTTCTCGCCGCGTTCCAGCGTGCGATTGGCCACGGCCATCTGGCGCGGCGTCTTGGCCGCGAAGTGAGTCGCGGTCAGCTCGATCATCTCGCCGGCGCCGACGAAGAGGACCCGTGTCTTGGCCAGGTCCTCAAAGAGCTGGCCGGCCAGCCGCACGGCAGCAGCGGCCATGCTGATGGAGTGGGCGCCGATCTCGGTGGAGCTGCGCACCTCCTTGGCCACCGAGAAGCTGCGCTGGAAGAGCTGGTGCAGCGTCGTGCCCAGGGCGCCGGCGTTCTCGGCTTCACGCACGGCCTGCTTCATCTGGCCCAGGATCTGTGGCTCGCCCAGCACCATGGAGTCCAGGCCAGCCGCGACGCGGAAAGCATGGCGAGCGGCATCGCTTCCCTGCATCACATAGGCATGCTCGCGCAAGGCGCCGGCCTGCACGCCGCCGGCATCGGCCAGCCAGGCGATGGCGGGTTGCACCAGGGCTGACGGTGCGGCCACATAGACCTCGGTGCGGTTGCAGGTCGACAGGATGGCCGCCTCGGGCGTGCCGGACAGCTTCTGGCGCAGGCCGGTCAGTGAAGGGGCGAGCTGCTCGAGCGTGAATGCAAACCGCCCGCGCAGATCGAGCGGGGCGGTGTTGTGGTTCAGGCCGAGAGCAAAGACGGACATGGGCGTGAATTGTAGGATTCGCGGCTTTTCCGCATCTGACATCGGTCAAGCCCGAATGAGCCCACTTGACGCCTTTTGGCACATCGCGAATCTCTTTGCCCCAGCCTGGGGGCTGGCGGCGCTACTGGCGTTGGCGATCAAGGGCCTGTGGCGGCGGGTGGCGAAGCCTCTGGGCTGGCAAAGGTTGTGGGCCTGGGGAGCGGCGGGCGGCACGGCGGCCACCATCGCCACATTGATCCTGCTGGGCCGCGATGGCCGCATGGCGGGCTATGCCTTGCTGGTGCTTGGCGTGGCCTTGCCGCAGTGGTGGCTGCTGAGTTTCAAGCGCTAAGCACGTCTTCCGTCGTCACGACCTCGCCGCGCAAAGAGTGCGCAAAGGCCGTCGTGATGCGTACATCGACCAACTGGTTCATCAGCCGCGGCGAGCCGGGGAAGTTGACGATGCGGTTGCACTCGGTGCGGCCCATCAGCTCCGAGACGTCCTTGCGCGCATTGCCGGTGACAAGCACCTTCTCGACCTTGCCCACCATGCCTTGCGAGATGGTGATGGCATGCGCCTCGATGGCCGCTTGCAGCTCCTGCAGGCGCTTGACCTTGACCTCGTAGGGTGTCGTGTCCTCCAGCGCCGCGGCCGGCGTGCCGGGGCGGGGGCTGAAGATGAAGCTGAACGAGGCGTCGAAGCCGACGTCGTGCACCAGCTTCATCAGCTTGGCGTGGTCTTCGTCCGTCTCGCCGGGGAAGCCGACGATGAAGTCGCTGGCCAGGCGCAGGTCCGGGCGGATGGCGCGCAGCTTGCGCACGATGCTCTTGAACTCCAGCGCCGTGTAGCCGCGCTTCATCGCCATCAGGATGCGGTCGCTGCCATGCTGGACGGGCAGGTGCAGGTGGTTCACGAGTTGCGGGATCTTGCCGTAGGCCTCGATGAGGCGGGGGCTGAACTCGTTAGGGTGGCTGGTCGTGAAGCGCAGGCGGCGGATGCCGGGGATCTCGGCGGCGTATTCCAGCAGCAGGGCCAGGTCGGCGAACTCAGGCGTATCGCCCATCTTGCCGCGGTAGGCGTTGACGTTCTGCCCCAGCAGGTTGATCTCCATGACGCCCTGGTCAGCCAGGCCGGCGATCTCGGTCAGCACGTCGTCAAACGGGCGCGAGACCTCCTCGCCGCGGGTGTAGGGCACCACGCAGTAGCTGCAGTACTTGGAGCAGCCTTCCATGATGGAGACGAAGGCCGAGGCACCCTCGACCTTGGCCGGCGGCAGGTGGTCGAACTTCTCGATCTCGGGGAAGGAGATGTCCACCTGCGGGCGGCGCTGTTCGCGGCGGGCATCCAGCATGGCGGGCAGGCGGTGCAGGGTCTGCGGGCCGAACACSATGTCSACGTAGGGTGCACGCTCGATGATGGCCGCGCCTTCCTGCGAGGCGACGCAGCCGCCGACGCCGATCATGACGCCCTTGGCCTTCAGGTGCTTCACGCGGCCGAGGTCGCTGAAGACCTTCTCCTGCGCTTTTTCACGCACCGAGCAGGTGTTGAAGAGGATGAGGTCGGCCTGCTCGACATCGGTCGTCGGTTCGTAGCCTTGGGCGGCGCCCAGCACGTCGGCCATCTTGTCCGAGTCGTACTCGTTCATCTGGCAGCCGAAGGTCTTGATGAAGACCTTTTTTGTCACGACCTCGCTCATGGCTTGCTCCAGGTCTGGTTGCCCGGGTTGAACTGCCAGGTTGCCGACTCGGCCGGCGTCGTCGGCCAGGGTTTGTTGGCGATCTCGGCCGGGTTCAGCAGCCAGACGTCCATGATCAAGCCGCTGCTCTCGACCGTGTAGTGCACGATGAACTTCTGGCCGGTGATGGCGCCTGGCTGCACCAGCAGATTGGTGTCGCCTTTGATGCGGCTGCCGGGTGCGAGGCGCGCGTACTTGCCGTTCAACAGCACGTCAGGGTGCTGGGTGACGACGAGTTCGCCACGCAGGGTCTGAGGCGTGAAGAAGCGGTGCGTCTGGGCCTGGGCGGCCAGACAGCTGACGGCCAGCGCCAGCGGGAGTGCACAGCGGTACATGGTATGTGTCCAGTGGCTGCGGTGGAAATGAAAACGACCCGGGAGTGTCCCGAGCCGTCGGGCTCGGCATGACGAGCCAAGCGCCCGCCATTGTAGCGACGGGACCGGTTGAGCTTGGTGGCGGCTCATGCGCGGCAGTCCCCGGCATGGAAAGGATTCGGCAAATTTTTCAAGCTGGCCGCGTCGGCATCCCTTCGGTGCAAAGACGGGCAGGAAATCCTTGCCGCTGCCTTGACGCGGGAACGGTCTTTGCCGATTGAAATATTGGCAGGTCTTCCGTCCACCGCGCCCAGAGCGCATACACGGCTTGAACATGAAAGATTTACCCACCCTCCATGCCGCCGATGAGAGCTCGACCGCGGGAGTTCACGCCCGAGCCTGGCTGCAGGACGACGTGGAGGAAGGTATCCGGCGCGGAGCGGCGTACGCGGGCGACTGGCGATACAACCGACTGTTGGCAGCGTTGCTGCCGGAGCACCGCCAGAGGTGGCTGGCGCAAGCGGAATGGGTCTACCTGCGCCCCGGCCAGATGCTTCACGAAGCGTCTGCCTTCATCCAGTGGGTGTACTTTCCGATCACCGCGCTGGCGTCGCTCTCGGTGCCTGATCGCGCGGGCGCCTGCGCCGAAGTGGCGACCGTTGGCCGCGAAGGTGTCGTGGGTCTGCCGCTGATCGATGGCAACTACACGCGCAGCCGCGCCGTGGTGCACATGCCGGGCAAGGCGCTGCGCCTGCGTGCCTCTGCCGTGGCCGAGGAGTTCGCGCGCCACGCCACGGTACGCCGGCTGCTGCTGGCCTATTCGCAGGCCCTGGTCGCCGAGATCATGCAGACCGCCTTATGCAGCCGGCATCATGGCCTGGAGCAGCAGCTCGCGCGCCTCATCCTGCTGCGGATGGACCGCCAGCAGTCCGATGAGCTGACCATGACCCAGGAGTCCATGGCCGGCATGCTGGGTGTGCGGCGCGAGAGCGTCACGCTGGCCGCGGCTCGGCTGCAGCAGGGGGGCTATATCCGCTATGCACGGGGCCATATCACGGTACTGAATCGCAGCGGACTAGAGACGCGCACCTGCGACTGCTATCACACCATCCACCGCGAGTTTGAGCGCTTGCTGCGGCCCCGCCCGGTCTACTGACGCCGGGGCCGGCCCCGGCGTCCCTTGCGTCAGCCCTGCTTGCGCTGGCGACGGTAGCCGAGGAAGCCTGCGGCAGCAAGACCGCCCAACAGCATGGCGGTGCTGCTCGGCTCGGGCACCGGCGCAAAGTTCAGCGATCCGCCGCCCTGGCGAATGCGGAAGCCGCCCGCGAACGGCTCGACCTGTGACGGCGTGTTGGAGAAGGCCGTCAGCGCGACCGAATAGAAGGGATCGGGTGAGAAGAACGTCGGCTGGTTCAGCGCCACCGTCAGCATGGCGTTGGCCGAGGGGCTGAAGGTGCCGCCGCCAGTCGGCACCGTCAGCACGCTGCCCGAGATCAAGGTGCCGCTGGCCAGTGCCATTTCACCGCTGGCTGTTTCGGTGGGCGTGTTGCCGCTGAAGCCGAAGGTCGCTGTGCCGTTGTAGCCGTACAGCGTGTAGGTCAAGGTCGTGAAGTTGCCGAAATTGAACGTCGTGGTCGGATCGTTCGTCGTCGTCGTGCCGGTACCGGTGAAGGCGAGATACAGCCCGTAGTCGGTGTTCAAGCCGGTGGGTGTGAGGGCGTTGCCGCCGAGCTGGAAGCCGGTGACGGGCAGATAGCCGGTCTCGGTGAAGTTGCCCAGTGCGTCGATGGTGACGGTGGAATAGTCCGAGATCAGGATGTTGTCGGCCGTGAGCGACGCGCCGTTCAGCCCGACCGCGGCGGGGTCGAGGGTGAACGAAGGCAGGGCCGCGGAAGCGGCGGCACAGACCGTCATCAGCGCGATGGCGACCGAGGCGCCGTGCAGGATTGGAAACCGCGACTTGCTGGGGTTGAGCATCATGCGAACTCCTTGCTGGACCGCCCACACCATGCGGGCGTGCGGCAGTACAGCAGTCGCATGGAGCGGCGTCTGCGCGCGCACTCACACATGTCCCCCCAACACCACCCCCAATACCTTGAGCCAACGACTCAACGACTTCGGGCATGAAGGAAACCCCCCCATCAGCGCGCTTGCATCCCGGCTGTTAGCTCCTCTAGCGAAGGAACCAAGCCGTTCCGCGGCCATGCTTGAGGCATTGATCTGGTCCCACGCGCCAAGCAGGAGCGGACCTCCTTCGTTGGCCGTCGGGGCCATGCTGCACTGTCTGCAACGACGGCGGCACTTGAGCCTCAACCGCCAAGCGTCACGCTTTTTCGAGAAGGTAGGCGACGGATGCGGGGGGCAGTTTCTCCACGAACGTCGTTCGGTGATAAGGCGTCCGCCATGACAACAAGTTGCATACCAATTGGTCGAGTTTCACAGTGAAATAATTGTTGTAAGCATCAACACCAATTTTTGTTGCAATTATTGGGATGGGCCGGAAATCATAAAAAGACCGGCGCGCGACCTTGAAACCAGCCTCGTCAATTATCTTATCAAATATGTCGATTGGAATTCCCCGCTCGTTAGCAGTGAGGCCGGCCCTCGGCTTCCTCCAGTCGCCCATTGAAACAATTGGCTCTCGAATACAGAAAGAGCCGCCGACAGATAGGCATCGGTAAATCTCCTTCATTACGTGCGAAACATTGGGCACGTGGTGCATTACTCCGAAGCACGTAATTAAGTCGAAACGGTTGCTCTCAAAGGGAAAATCCCCAGATACGTTCGGCTTTACATAGGTTGTAGGTGTTTGGCCAATCGTCGAGTCCATAGCGAACGCGTCGGATGGCTCAAGAATCATTATGCTTTGCAAGCGGTCAGCTATCGGAATCAATTCGTCGCCGTAGGCACTACCAATGCCGAGCGCTTCTTTGAATCTCTTCCCTCTGAGAAATTTGTAGAACAGCTCATTATTTAATGCGTGATACTCATAACGATAGTTCGATTTGTCCTTTGCGCCAAGATTTGCATACCCATCTTCCTCGCTTTTGAACCAATCCATTATCTGCGGAGGCGTCAAATCATCTCCGTAGAGTCTTTTGCCAGAAATATATAGCTCAAATTTTCCGTCATCCATCAAGCTTCTCCTAACTGCCATAGCGAAGAATTACCATTGGCATAGTGACATTGGCATAGTGACATTGACATGATTTCAGCCAAGAGTTCGCCTCACACTTATCAAAAGACGCCTCGCGGGTGAATTGAAGCACCTCTAGCACACCGACATTGCTGCCGCCATGGCTTACAACTAACTAGCTCTTTGCTCGCCGCGATCGGTGGTATTGATGCTCCCCACATCATTCGCTACGACATCTGAATGCGCCTAACCGGAATTGTGCTCAGGCATATTCGTCCACCCGTCGTTTCCAAGGTTGCCCTCTGACGACCCAGTGCCAGGATTTCCGGCCACAGTGCAGCGCCATGCCTTAGGCAGTCCTACCGCCGAAGCCAGCTGGATAACACGGTCACCGACCGCCCAAAGTCCAGAACCGGTCGGAGCTGCGGTGCCGTACTGACTGATTACCCCGCCTGTTCCCGGATCGTGTTCCACTACTCAGCCCAACTCATTCGTTTCGTCAGCGACTGTCCCAAGATTTCCCGAGGCAGCCCTGTGAAGGTGATCGGCTGGAGATTACGACGGATCGGCCTGCGTTTCTCCATGAGCGTTATTAGTTACATAGCCGCTGCGCATCGACCTGTGCTGGTCTAATTTCCACGGACACCTCGATAGGTGGAATTCACCTGGACGAGGGACATGAGCAAGAGACAACGAAGGTACTTCGACGCGGCATTCAAGCTGCAGGTCGTGCAGATGATTCGCGAGCATGGCCTGGGCGTGAGCGAGGTCTGCCGCGACATGAAGCTGGGCGAGCCTCGCCATGAGGCGGTGGCAAGATCAGGCCCAGCTCGATGAAGAGGCGACCGGCCGGCCTGGCATCGGCAAGCCGCTCRCCGCAGAGCAGCAGCGCATCCGTCAGCTTGAAGCCGAGAACAAGCAGCTGCGAGGCGACGTCGACATCCTAAAAAAGCATCGGCCTTCTTCGCCCGGGAACTGCGCTGAGTCACCGACTCGTCGAGCAGTTGAGCAAGAAGGCCATCACTGTGGGCCGCCGCACGCAACTCAAGGCAGGGTTCGCCGCCAGCGGCCGGGTGTACGGCAGCCGCTGGCTGTGTGCGGCGCTGCGCGCCAAGGGTCCGCGGCTGGGGCGACACGGTGCGTCGGCTGATGCGCGAGCACCGGCTGCACGCGCTGTGGAGGCGCAAGTTCATTCACACCACCGTCAGTGGCCATGTGTTGCCCGTCTCCGACAACGTGCTGGCGAGGCGCTTTGATCCCAGCGGCCCCAACCAGGCCTGGGTGAGCGGCATCACCTACATCCGCACGCGCAGCGGCTGGCTGTACCTGGCGGTAGTGCTGGACCTGTACGCGCGCAAAGTCGTGGGTGGGCGATGGCACCGAGCATGCACGCCGAGTTGGTCTGCGCGGCGTTGCAACTGGCCATCGCGCAACGTCACCCGGCGCCAGGGCTGATCGTGCATTCGGACCGGGGCAGTCAGTACGCCAGTGCGCTGCATCAGGGGCTTCTGGCTCGCTACGGCCTGGTCGGCACATGAGCCGCAAGGGCAACTGCTGGGACAACGCGGTGATGGAGCGCTTCTTCCTGAGCCTCAAGACCGAGCGCGTCTGGCAACGCGCCTGCGCCAACCACTCCGAGGCCATGACCGACATCGCCGACTACACCGTGGACTTCTACAACAGCGTGCGCCCGCACTCAAACTGGGCAACCTGCTACCCAATGCCTTCGAGCAGCAATCGGCAGTCAAACAACCTATCGCTGTGTCCGAGAAAACTTGATCAGCACAATACGCCGCCCCGACGACGTACGTACGGGGAAGTGGGGCCGTCCCGTACGTGCGGGCAGAGGCGCGCTCCGTAGGCGCCTTGGGGGTAAGAAGCGCGTAAGAAGCGCTATAGGCCGCCACTGAAGCTTAGAAAGCAGAAAAGCCACCGCTAGGGTGGCTTTCGTGTCTAAGTGCTTTCGCGCTTGGACTATTTTTGGTGGCGCTTCAGGGACTCGAACCCCGGACCTGTGGATTATGATTCCATCGCTCTAACCAACTGAGCTAAAGCGCCTGAGCCGGCTATTCTAAGCGAAGTTTTTGGAGGCTGGCAAGCTGTCGCGAAAGATCACAGCGTGGGCTCGCGCAGGTAGGCTTGCAGCGGCTTGCCCGGCAGGCGCTTCAGGCCCTCGACGACCCGGGTGGCGTTGAACACGGCGCCGGCGTCATTGGTGTGGGTGCGGGCGTCGGCGAAATAGGCGTCGACGCGCTCGGCACCGATGACGCGATAGGCCTCGGTCACCAGCATCGTCAGGTCGATGAACTGGGCGCCGTTCTCGCGTGCCACCTGCTCGCCCCAGGCGGTGTAGTTCTCGAAGTCGCGCGGCTGGCCCGTCTGCCAGCGGTCCTTGTGCGGGATGGGCGACAGCACGACGACATGGGCTCCCTTGGCCTTCGCATCGTTGATGTAGCGGGCCAGGTACCAGCCGAAGCTCTGCACCATCTCCTTGCTGCCGTCAGGCCGCGTGTCCTCGACCGCCTCCGGGCCGATGCCGAGCACCGAGCCGCGGTTCTTGCCAGCCGGGTCGCCGATGCGGGCGCCGTCGTTGTGGCCGAACTGGATCAGCAGCGTGTCGCCCGCCTTAAGTTGCTCCAGCACCGAGGCCCAGCGCCCTTCGGTGAAGAAGGTGCGGCTGCTGCGGCCGCCGATGGCGTTGTTGACGATGTTGATGCGCTGGGTGTCGAAGAAGGGTGCGAGTCGCTCACCCCAGCCATAGGCGCCGTTCTGGCCGCCGCTGCGCACGGTGGAGTCGCCAATCAGCACGAGGCTGGGCAGCTTGGGATCGCGAGGCGCTTCGACCTTGACCTTGCGCGCGTCGACGACGGGCCGGTCGTCTGAGCCGTCGGGCGCGAAGCGACGGGTGTAGAAGGCGTCCGGCAGCACCTTGTTCTGGATCAGCCCGGCGATGACGAGCTGCGCGTTGACCGCCGCGCCGAGCCAGTTGGTGTGTACGGTCTCCTGCGGCGTGTCGGCAGGGAAGAGCTTCTCGACCGTGGCCTTGCCGAGCGCCTCATAGCGCAACGCGCCCCATTCGTTGAGGTCGATGAAGGTCACGCCCTCCTGCCTGGCCACCTCGGCGGCCCAAGCCGCGAAATTACCGCCGGCGCGCGTCACCTTCACACCATCAGCCTCCCAGCGCTTGCGGATCACGGGCGAGCAGACGACGGGTGTGGCGCCGGCCGCGCGGATCTCGGCGATGTAGCCGCGCAGATAGGCGCCGTAGGTGTAGACCGTCTCCGGCTTGCCAGTCAGCTGGTTGTCGATGTCTTCCTTCTCCGACCCCGTGCCGCGCAACACGCCGCGGGCGCGGCTGTTGTCGTTGACGGGGCTGGCGTCGTTGTGGCCGAACTGCATGACCACCCAGTCGCCTCGCTTGATGAAGGGCTTGGTGCGGTCCCAATGGCCGCTGCTGCGGTAGGTGCGGCTGGAGAGGCCGCCCACAGCGCGGTTGACGACGTTGATCTTGTTCGCGTCGAAGTAGGCGGCGATCGGGTTGCCCCAGCCCCACTGACCTTCGGCTCCCTTGCCCTGGCCGTCGTCCTGGCCATTGCGCACCGTCGAGTCGCCGATGAGGATCAGCGACGGCAGTTCGGGCTTGGCTGGCTCGGGCAGCTTGACCTGGGCGCGGGCGGGGTCGGTGCTGGCGGTGAAGGTCTGGGCCTGTGTCAGGGGCAAGGCGAACAGTGAGAGCAAGGCGATGAGCGTGCGGATCATGGCGCGCATGCTAGGAGCAGGCCGGGCCAGGACGGCGCAAGTTCTTGAGCGATTGAGGCCCAGCAACATCGCGCAACAGAGCGAGTCCTAGAGTCGCGCCACTTCTACCGGGCACCCATCATGTCGCTTCGCAAGACCTCCCTGCTGCTGTGCCTGCTGTTGGCCACGGCGTCCACCTGGGCACAGATCGGCCAGCGCTTCCCGTCCGAGAAGCGCGTCGTTCCTGACCCCGTCACCGGCACGCCGCTGACCTTCCTGACCACGCTGCCGCGCGGCGACTCGAAGATCTACCCTAGCCATCCGCAGTGGACGGCCGACGGCCAGTGGCTGGTGTTCCGCTCCAACCGCGTCAAGGGCGAAGCCATCGCCGTCAACGAGGCCAGCGGCGAGATGGTGCAGGTGACCGAAGGCGGCTATGACGGCATGCTCAACCTTGCGCAGTCGGGCGGCAACAAGCTCTATTTCTTGCGGCCCGACAGGAAGGGCGCCCCCAAGGCCATGCAGGCCATCGAGGTGGACTTGGACCGCGTCTTCGCCGACAGCCGCGCCGGCATGATCAAGCCGGCCAGCAGCTACCAGCGCGTCATCGGTACGCTGCCGGCTGAACTGGAGGCGTTCGGCGACAACGCGCTCGACGCCGACGGCCAGTGGTTTTACTTCCGCATCCAGGGCAAGGCCTACGCCGGCGCGCGGCTGCCCGCCGGTACCAAGATCGAGCCACCTTTCGGCCCGCGCGGCATGGGCGCCGGCCCGCATGCCATCGGCAAGATCAACGTGCAGACGGGCGAGATCCGCCACGTCGTCTCGGTGCCCTTCCAGATCGGCCACATCCAGAGCAACAGCTGGAACCCGGGCGAGCTGGTGTTCAGCTGGGAGACGGGCGGCAAGTCGCCGCAGCGGACCTGGACGGTCAAGGGCGACGGCACGGGCCTGCGGCCGCTCTACCCGGAAGCGCCGTATGAATGGGTCACGCACGAGGCCTTCATCGGCAAGGACGAGGTGGCGCTGGCCATCATGGGCCACCGCGCTATTCCCGGCGTCGTTGATCCGAGCCGGCCGGCCGCCACCGACGTGGGCGGCGCCAACCCCGGTCAGGACGCCGCCTGGGGCGATGCCGGCACGCGCGAGAAGCCGACGGGCCTGGCCATCGTCAACCTGCGCACGCGGGAGATGACGATTGCGGGCCAGACACCCTCGGGCAGCGGCTTGTGGCATGTCCACGGCTCGTCAGACGGGCGCTTTGCGGTTGGCGACGACTTCAGCCGCAGCCTCTACCTGATCGACCGCAAGACGCGCGAAATGATCCTGCTGACCACCGGCCACAAGACGACGGCGCGCGACCACCCGCACCCGACCTTCAGCCCGGACGGCAAGAAGATCCAGATCCAGTCCGCCATGCTCGCCGCGGACGGACGCGAGATGAATATCTGCACCGTGCCGGTACCCCAGGCTTGGGTCGAGCGCAAGCCGTGAGCTTGTACGCTGACGGTTCGACGCCAATATTCAAATATTGATATTCGATTCGTTCGAATGAAACCGTCGCGGGCGGGTTTGTTGATATTGAAAATCGGGCGCCATATTGCCTAACGCTCAAATTGCCGGCACGCGGCTGGCGCATGGCCGCATCACTGGCCATTGGGCCGTTGCGCGCTCAGCCGCTGGGCCGGGTTAATCAGGAATTTGAGCGAATCTGCGCCTTTCAAGGGTTTTTGCGGAGTCAAAGCAATCACGGTCGTGATTCTTTGCCGGCGTGTGAACACAGCGCAAAACCGGCCCCTAGACTGTCTTCGGGGCATTAAAGAGAGCCTTTTCGAGTTCTCCCCGGTTGATATTTTCGGAGACAGACAAAATGCTGAAGAAGATTCACGGTGGTTCGCCGGTTTCGCGTTGGACGCCGCTGGCCCTGGCTATCTCGGCGGCCCTGGCCGGCCAGGCGCACGCCCAGCAGCCCGCCGCGCCGGCTGATGCCGCTTCGGCACCTGCGGCCGCCGACAAGGCCAAGGCCCAGCAACTCGACACGGTCACCGTCACCGGCATCCGCCGCTCCATCCAGAGCGCCATCGACCGCAAGCGCAACGCCTCCACCGTCAGCGACAGCATCGTTGCGGAAGACATCGACCAGTTCCCGGACAAGAACGTCGGTGAGGCGCTGTCGCGCATCACCGGCGTGCAGCTGTCGCGCTCGTTCGGCGAAGGCTCGCAGGTCTCCATCCGCGGCGTTGAGCCCAACCTGAACCGCGTCGAGATCAACGGCATGTCGGTGCTGGGCACCGCCGGCACCGCGGGCCGGGGCGCCGAGCTGCGCGAGCTGGCGTCGGAGCTGATCGCCTCCATCGACGTCATCAAGGGCTCCACCGCCGACCTGACCGAAGGCGGCATCGGCGGCACGGTGCGCATCACGACGCGCAAGCCGCTGGACTTCACCAAGCGCACCATCGCCGGCACGCTGTCGGCCGAGCAGGGCAGCCTGCGCGGCGGCACGCAGCCACGCGGCACGCTGCTGCTGGCCGACAAGTTCCTGGACGGCAAGCTGGGCCTGATGGCCAACCTCGTTTACGACAAGATCTACACGCGCGGTGACTTCTCCCGCAACACGTCCTGGGCCTTCCTGCGCGACTGGGACTTCTCGGCCGACAAGACCCTCACCAGCCTGAACGCCAACGCCGCGGCAGTCACCACTTCGGCCGGCTGCAACAGCCTGGCCGCCGCCGACCAGGCGCCCTGCCGGAGCCAGTGGTTCGACTACTCGCCGCGCATCTCGCGCTACGGCATCTGGACCCGCGACCACGAGCGCAGCTCCGCCGAACTGACCGCTCAATACCAGTTCACCAAGGAACTGGACGCCTACGTGAGCTACCAGGCCAACACGCAGGCGCAGCGGCTCAACGACATGAACTACGGCACCGACTTCTCGGCGGTGACGCGGCTGAACTCGGCGGGCAATGCGCCCGTCTACTCGGCCACCGGCGTTCCGTCGGGAGGCACCTGCGTGGCCGCGCCGGCGGCCGCCACGCCGGCCGGCATGACGGTGGAGAACCACCACGTCACGCAGTTCACGGTGGGCAACTGCCTGAACGTGGCCGGCCAGGGTGGCCAGGGCGCGTTCAGCACGTCGGCACGCGATTTCGCGTTGGACGTCAAGTCCAAGTACACCTCCGCGGGCTTCAAGTTCAAGAACGACAAGTGGCGCGTCGAAGGCCTGCTGGGTGACTCCAAGTCGGACTACAAGAGCGAGAGCAACAACATCGTGCTGACGCAGAACGCGCCCGGCCTGGTCGTCAAGCTCGACGCCAACCACCTGCCGCAGTTCACCTTCCCGACGGCCTACAGCCCCGACAACGCGTCGTCCTATGTCCAGGCCCAGCTGCAGTACCGCCCCTCGGCCACGAAGAACACTGAGCGCCAGGGCAAGCTGGACTTCCAGTACAACTTCGACCACAACTTTTTCCAAAGCCTGTGGTTCGGCGGTCAGATGCGCGAATCCACCTCGCGCCAGTACAACGGCGGCGGCTACCTGGTGCAGAACAACGGCAGCCTCGCCGCCACCAACGAGGCGGTGGACATCAACGCCCGCACGGCCAACGTCAACCAGACCCTCATCTGGGACCCGCTCTACACCGGCGCGGCACAACGCCCGAACGACGCGCAGACCTTCATCAACAGCGGCTTCAAGACGTCTTATGTGACCGGCGCGCGCATGCAGGAGGTCGTCAACACGATCCGCACGAAGTCGCCCGGCACCTTCATGGGCGGCTATGGCGACGTCTCTGGCGTTCCCACCAACTGGACGGCCCCGAGCTACGCGGCCACGGTGGCATCGAACATCTTCGATACCAGCGATTTCTCCCACAAGTACCTGTACGAGACGCCCGGCAGCGACGGCAAAACCTATCCGCAGATCCCGGCCTTCGACATCACCGAGAAGATCAAGTCGGGCTATGCCCGGCTGGATTGGGGTACCGAGATTTTCGGCCTGCCGCTGGACGGCAATGTCGGCGTTCGCTACACCCGCACCGACGTTACATCGACCGGCTTGCAGGTGGATCGCACCTGCGATCCGGCCGCTGTGTCGACCTGCTCAGTCCTTGTGAACAGCAACAAGGTGGTGTCGCTCAGCAACAGCTATAACGACGTGCTGCCCAGCCTGAACGCCACGCTGCAGTTGCTTAACGGCAAGCTGTTGGTGCGCGGCGGTGCGGCCAAGGTGATGGCGCGTCCGGCGATCGACCTGCTGGCGCCCAACGTCACCTGCACGACCGGCAGTGGTAGCCCCGCGCGCCCTGGCGGCGACGGCACCGACGACTGCACGGCCGGCAACCCCGACCTCAAGCCCTACCGCGCCACCAAGTACGACCTGAGCCTGGAGTACTACCCCAGCCGCGACACGCAGGTCAGCCTGGCCACCTTCCGCACCGAGATCGGCACCTATGTGCGTACCGGCGTCTACCGGCCGAGCGTGAACTTCTACGGCGACGGTCGGCTGTTCGACGTGACCCAGGCCGTCAACGGCGAGGGTGCCAAGACGCAGGGCATCGAGCTGGCGGGCCGCACGGCCTTGTCCTTCCTGCCGGGCTGGCTGGGCAACTTCGGCGTGGATGCCAACTACACGCGCATGGCGTTCAGCTACGCCAAGGGCAACGAACTCATCAGCCCGCTGGACAACTCGGTTCTGCCTTACCCAGGCATGTCGAAGAATTCCTACAACCTGGGCCTGTGGTACGACGACGGCAACTTCAACGCGCGCCTGGCCTACGCTTATCGCGACAAGTACTACACCGGCGGCAACGACGTGTCGGGCAATCCCAACTTCAGCGACAAGACCGGCTACCTGGACGCCAAGATCCAGTGGAAGGCGACGAAGAACTTCACGCTGGCTCTGGAAGCCAAGAACCTGACCAACCAGGCCGAGCTGACCTATGCCGGCGACCTGGGCCGGCCCAACGAGCTGGCCTGGTCGGGCCGCCGCTACTACGTCACACTGGGCTACAAGCTCTGACCTGAATTGGACTCCCGGGCCGGCATGGCCTCTGTGTTGCGCTGATCGCGCACCGGCCCCCGCCTCCGCTGGGGCCGCTTTTTTTGACCGCCACCATGAGTCTTCTGCGCCATCTCCTCGTCTGCTGCCTGTTGTTGGCCGGCGCAGCTCAAGCACAGCCCAGGCAGATGGAGAGGCTTGATCGCGGCGTCGTTGCGTTGACGACTTCGTCCGGCGTGTTCGTCAGCTGGCGCCTGTTGGGCACCGAGCCGGCCGGCGTGCGTTTCAACGTCTACCGCGACGGCCAGCGCGTCACCCACGAGCCTCAGGCGCTGACCAACCTGGTCGATGCACAAGGCCGCAGCGACAGCCTCTATACCGTGCGCGCCGTTGTGGGCGGCCAGGAGCAGCCTGCGTCCGCCGCCACCGCGCCGTGGAGCCAGCCCTATCTGCGCGTGCCGCTGCAAAAGCCCGAAGGCGGCGTGACGCCCGACGGCTTGGCCTACCGCTACGAGGCCAACGACGGCGCAGCGGCCGACCTCGACGGCGACGGCCAATACGAACTCGTCGTGAAATGGCAGCCTACCAACGCGCATGACAACTCGCACAAGGGCCACACAGGCCACACGCTGCTGGACGCCTACAAGCTCGACGGCACGCGGCTGTGGCGCATCGACCTCGGGCCCAACATCCGCGCCGGCGCCCACTACACCAGCTTCCTCGCCTACGACTTCGATGGTGACGGCAAGGCCGAGCTCATGATGAAGACGGCCGATGGCACGGTGGATGGTGCGGGCAAGGTGATTGGCGACGCCAAGGCCGATTACCGCAACGAGGCGGGCTATGTGCTGGCCGGCCCCGAGTTCCTGACCGTGTTCAACGGCTTGACCGGCGCTGCCATGGCCACTGCGGACTACACACCGCCACGCGGTGACGTGGCCGCCTGGGGCGATGCCTACGGCAATCGCGTCGACCGCTTTCTGGCCGGCGTGGCCTACCTGGATGGCCAGCGCCCCAGCGCGGTGTTCTCGCGCGGCTACTACACCCGCGCCGTGCTGGCCGCCTGGGACTGGCGCGATGGCAAGCTGACTCAGCGGTGGGTGTTCGACAGCGACGCGGATGCTGCGAGCACGCCCGCTGCGGGCCAGGGCGCGCATTGGTTCTCGGTGGCCGACGTCAACGGCGACGGCCTGGACGACATCATCTACGGCGCTGCCACCATCTCCGGCACCGGCAAGCTGCTCTACAGCACCGGCCTGTGCCACGGCGACGCGCTGCACGTCAGCGCCTTCGACCCGGCGCGCGAGGGCCAGCAAGTTTTCATGGTTCACGAGACTCCGCGCTGCTACGGCGAGCATGGGCTGGAGATGCACGACGCCGCCACCGGCAAGCTGCTGTGGAGCATGTCCGGCAAGAACACCGACGTAGGCCGCGGTGTCTGCTTCGACATCGACCCGGCCTACCCCGGCGCCGAATGCTGGGGCTCTGTCGGCGGCCTGATGAGCGCTGGCGGCAAGCTCATCAGCGAGCAGCACCCCAACCGCTACAACTTCGCCATCTGGTGGGACGGCGACCTGCTGCGCGAGTCACTGGACCACGTCGCCATCGACAAGTGGAACCCTGCCAGCTTCAAGTTCGAGAACGTGCTGAACGGCAAGAAGTTTGGTGCGGCGTCCAACAACGGCACCAAGGGCAACCCGGTGTTGTCGGCCGACCTGTTCGGCGACTGGCGCGAGGAAGTCGTCTGGCGCAACGAGGACAGCACGGCCCTGCTGGTCTTCTCGACGGCCGTGCCGACTGAGTACCGCCTCGTCACGCTGATGCACGACCCGCAATACCGCGTGCAGGTGGCCGCGCAGAACGCCGGCTACAACCAGCCGCCGCACACCAGCTTCCACCTCGGCCACGGGATGAAGCCGCCGCGCTACCTGCCCATCACCACGCCATGAGGCTGGTCGCGCTGTTGCTTGTTGGGCTGGCCGGCTGCGTCAGCATGGAACCTGCGCCGCGGCCGCTCTACCGCGACCCGGTGCTGGACGGTGCGGCCGACGTGTCGCTCGTCTTCAACCGCGGCCTGAAGCGCTGGGAGATGTTCTACACCAACCGCCGCGCGACGCTGCGGCTGGACGACCCCAAGGACGTGACCTGGGTGCACGCCACGCCCATCGGCATCGCGACCACGGACGACGGCAACCACTGGCGCGCATCGGGCGAGGCCAAGTTCCCGGCCGAGTGCACCGGCGTCACGCTGTGGGCGCCCGAGATCCAGGACTTCGACGGCACCTACCACCTGTGGTTGACCATCGTGCCCGGCGTGCACAAGAGCTGGACGGGCGAGCGGCGCATCGAGCACCTGACCAGCACCGACCTGCGCAGCTGGACCTGCGCCGGCCGCGTGGAGCTGGGCTCGCCCAAGGTCATCGACGCGTCCGTCATCCGCGCGCCGCAGGGCGGCTGGCGCATGTGGTTCAAGGACGAGCAGGCCGGCAGCAAACTCACGGTGGCTGACAGCCCCGACATGAAGACGTGGACCGTGCGCGGCCCGGTCAGCCCGCTGCCCGGCGAAGGGCCGACGGTGTTCCAGTTCGCCGGCAAATGGTGGCTGGTGGCCGACCTGTGGAAGGGCCTGCTGGTGCTGCGCTCCGACGACACCGAGCACTGGCAGGAGCAGCCCACGCGACTGCTGGCCGGCATCGGCGAGCACCCCACCGACCGCGCCAAGGGCCAGCACCCGGGCGTCACCGTTGTCGACGGCCGGGCTTACCTCTTCTACTTCACGCACCAGAGCGGCGAGCCCCAGGCCAAAACGGACGACCGCTGGCACCAGCGCACCGTCATCCAGGTCGCGGAGATGAAGCTGCAGGACGGCTGGCTGACCGTGGACCGCAACGCGCCGCCGCCGGACCTGCGTTCCGCATTCAAGGCGCGGTGAAAGGCCATTCATGAACACAGCCACCGAGGCACAGAGGCACGGAGGCAGACGCACTTTCTCTGTGCCTCTGTGGCTCTGTGGCTGTGTCCTGTTCTTTGCGGGAACTGTCCATGCGGCGCTGGACGTCTCGACTCATGCCACGCCTACCAGCCTGCCGCTGGATGGCGCCGTCATCGTTGGCAGCGCGAACGCTGATCCGCTGGAAGCATTCGTTGCGCAAGACCTGGCGGAAGACTTCAAGCGCCTCGGCTTGCGGACTGGCAACAAGGGCGCCGTGCAGATCTGGGTCGGCACGGCCGGCCGGCATGCGCAGATTGACGCCGCCGGCCTCGACCTCAGCAAGCTCAAGAGTTGCTGGGAATGTTTCCAGATTGCGCTGCTGCGCGACCCCGCGCCCGGCGTGAAGCAGGCACTCGTCATCGCCGGCGCCGACCGCCGCGGCACCGCCTACGGCGTCTACACGCTGAGCCAGGCGCTGGGCGTGTCGCCCTGGCATTGGTGGGCGGACGTCGCGCCGCTCAAGCGCGGGCCATTGCATGTCGGCCTGACTGAGCCACTGCACGACGGTCCCGCCGTGAAATACCGCGGCCTCTTCATCAACGACGAGGACTGGGGCCTCTTCCCCTGGGCCTCTCGCACCTTCGAGCCCGAGGCCCGCACGATTGGCCCGCGCACCTACGAGCAGGTCTTCCGCCTGCTGCTGCGCCTGAAGGCCAACACGCTGTGGCCGGCCATGCACCAAGTCTCGGGCGCCTTCAACGCCGATCCGCGCAATGCCGAGCTCGCGCAGCGCTATGGCATCGTCATGGGCTCATCCCACGCGGAGCCGATGCTGCGCAACAACGTCGCCGAGTGGAAGGCGCCGGCCGAGCAGTACAACTACGCAACTCATCCCGAACAGGTGCGCGACTACTGGGCCGAGCGGCTGAAGACGAATGGCCGCTTCGACAACCTCTACACGCTGGGCATGCGCGGCATCCACGACTCTGGTATGCAGGGCGGCGGCACGGTGGCCGAGAAGCAGGCGCTGCTGAACCGCTTGCTGGCCGACCAACGAGAGCTGCTGGCAAAGCACGTAGGCGACCCGGTGACGCTGCCCCAGGTCTTCGTGCCCTACAAGGAAGTGCTGCCTTTGCTGCCCGGGCTGGCCCTGCCCGACGACGTGACGCTGGTCTGGCCCGACGACAACTTCGGCTACATCCGCCAGTTCCCCGACGCGGAGCAGACCAAGCGCTCAGGCGGCTCGGGCGTGTACTACCACCTAAGTTATCTCGGCGCGCCGCTGTCCTATCTGTGGCTGTCCACCACGCCGCCCGCACTCGTCGCCGAAGAAATGGGCCGCGCCTTCGATGCCGGCGCGCAGCGGCTGTGGATCGCCAACGCCGGCGACATCAAGCCGCACGAGGTCAACCTCAGCCACTGGTTCGACCTGGCCTGGAACCCGGCCGCCGTGCGGGCGCAGGGCCAGCAGGCCTACCTTCGTGAGCTGGCGCAGCGGCTCTTCGGCGTTGCTGGCATCGCCGCCGAGATCGCCGCGATTTGGGACGGCTACTACCGCCTCAACTTCGAGCGCCGCCCCGAGCATCTGCAATATCACCTGCCCGGTGAACGCGTGAAGCGCAGTGGCCTGGCGCCCGCCGTCATCGACGAGCGCCTGGATCGCTTCGCCCAGCTGCTTGCCCGCCTGGACGCCGTGCGCCCTCGGATCGCCGCCGCGCAGCGCGACGGTTTCTTCCAACTGGTCGAATACCCGCTGCGCGCTTCGGCCCTGGCCAACGAGCGCTTCTTCGCGTTGGAGCGCTACGCGGCGACGATGGAGCGCGATCCCGCTGGTGCCCGCCGCTTCGCCGCCCAGGCCGTGCGCGCCGATCAGCGCCTCAAGGCCTTGACCGCGCGCTACAACGCGGGCCGCTGGGCCGGCATCCTGGCCGAGGAGCCGGCTGATGGCCTGTGGACCAGCTACCGCCAGCAGGCGCCGCTGCTGCCGGCGGCGGGACTCGGTGGCAGCGCGCCAGWCGCGCTACGGGACCTGGCGCGCGCATCGGCCGATCTCGCCCCGTTGCCGCTCGTCGAGCCCATCGCGCCGCTGCTGCGCGTCACCGCCGCCGAAGGCTGGCGCCTTGTGCTCGGCCTGGGCCGCGGCGATGGCGTGCTCGTCGCCCAACAGCCCGGCGCGCTGTTGACGCTGCAGGCGCCGGCGAGCGACGCGGCCTGCCTGCGCGTCCACTTGCTGCCGACCTATCCGCTCGCCACCGGGGAGCCCTGGCAGGCCGATGTACTTTTCGACGGCCAGATCCACGCGCTGCGCTGGCCGCGTGGCCTACAAGACGTCGCCTGGGGGCAGGGCGTGCTGGCCAACCGCATCACCGCCACGCTGACACTGCCCGAGCGCGCCGCAGGCCCCTTGCATTTGCAGCTCAAGGCCGGCCAGCGCGACCTGATGTTTGACGGCGCCGACCTGGAACCCGGCGCCTGCCGTCCCTGACCGCAAGCCAGACTTCGACACCTTCAGTTGCAGCACCAAGGAATTGACCTATGCGCGAGCGGCTCCCTTCATCGACACCTGCCCTGCTGACCTCATGAAACGCCTTCTGCTCGCCCTTGCCGCCCTGCTCGCCGCCTCGGCCTGCCAAGCCCAGAACCCGCTGGCCCTCGGCAAGGACCTGCGCACCGCCGAYCCCTCCGGCCATGTCTGGCCCGACGGCCGCCTGTGGCTCTACACCTCGCACGACGAGGAATGCCAGGCCGACTTCCACATGAAGGACTGGACCGCCTTCTCGTCCACCGACCTCGTCAACTGGACGAACCACGGCGCGGTGCTGTCGGTCAAGGACCTGAAGTGGGCTGACGACTACGCCTGGGCGCCCGACGCGGCCTACAAGAACGGCAGGTACTACCTCGTCTTCCCCGCCGGCACCGGCGTCAAGGACCGCCAGAACCCGAAGAACAGCACCAAGTGGATGGGCATCGGCATCGCCGAGAGCGACTCGCCCGCCGGCCCCTTCAAGGACATGATCGGCGCGCCGCTGTGGCGCAAGCCTTACGCCAATGATCCGGTGCTGTTCGTCGACGACGACGGCCGCGCCTACCTCTACAGCCGCACATCAGGCGTCAACTACCTGGTGGCGGAGATGGCTGACGACATGCGCAGCATCAAGGGCGAACTGCAGAAGATGGACATGGGCGGCTACGAGCCGCCGATGGAAGGCCCGTGGGTGTTCAAGCGCAACGGCCTGTACTACTTCACCATGCCCGAGCACAACCGCATCCTGACCTACTACACGGGCACCTCGCCCAAAGGCCCGTGGACCTACCGCGGCGTCATCATGGACGCCGAGGGCGGCAACAACCACCACTCCATCGTCCAGTACAAAGGCCAGTGGCTGCTGTTCTATCACCGCTGGCTGGACGTCTCCGGTGCGGCCTGTGCAAAGAAGCAGCGGCACGTGGCGGCGGAGTACCTGCACTTCAATGACGACGGCACGATCCGCAAAGTGGAGCGCACGGAGCAAGGCGTGGGCGACTTCCCGCAGCGCGCCGCGAAGCGCTGAGGGGGAGCGATGAACACTGATGAATCGATCAACGCGCTGGCGCGGCAGGCCCGCGCGCATTGGGAGGCCGGGCGCCTCGACGCGGCCGAGGCCTGCTTTGTCCGAGCCATCGCCGCAGCCGGCGGACAGGCGGGTGTCGCCGACCTGCACGGCCAGCTGGCGGCCGTGATGGACGGTGCCGGCCGTCTGGCCGATGCCGTCGCCCAATCCGAACTGGCGCTGGCGGCAGAACTGGTGCTGGGGCAGGGGGACTCGCAGCCCAGCGTGAAGGTGGCGCGCTACTTTTTGGCGGACCGGCTGCTGCGCCTGGCGGAGACCGGGCGGGCGCTGAAGGTGCTGGCGCCGTCGCTGGCCGCCCTGCCCGATGACTGGCTGCTGAACACCGCGCAGGCCGAGGCGCTGCTGGCCGTCGGCCGCGCCGACGAGGCCAGGGCCGCGGCGCGGCGTGCGCTGGCGAATGCCAGCTCGGACGCCAAGCGTGCCCAGTTGGCCGAACGCCTGCAGGCGGTACTGCGGGATTGATGGCCCGCTCGCTACCGCCGCTGCAGACGGGTCATCCAGAGCAGCAGTACCTTTAGCCAGCGGCTCGTCCGGTGTCTCTTGTGCCTCGCTCGGCCAGGGTGCGCCACACCGTCATGGTGCGAGCCGTGCGGCTTGGCGGCTTGGGGACTCGCCCGGGCGTCAGCAGGTCCATGGCCTGGATGGCGCGAACCAGGAAGGGCAGGGCGAAGAGCAGCGGCATGGCCAGTAGGCGGAGCGCCTGGGGCGTACCCGCCTGGAACTGGTGCAACTGGTGGACGGAGAACGGCAGCGTGAGCGCGTGCTGCGCGAGTTGCATCGTGACCGACTTGTGCCAATCGGCGTCGACGCCACTCATGGCACAGCGCTGGCGGCGGCTCAGATGAAAGTCCGGCGGGTCGCTGCGCCGCAGTCGCAGGCGCAATTCCGCTTGTGGCACAGCCGGCAGCGAAGCCATGTATTCGTGCGCTTCCAGCGCCAGCTGGAGCCGCGCCGCGTCGGCCAGGATGCCGCTGATGGCCGGGTCCGTCGAAGCGATGCCGCCCAGGATCTTCAGGCGGCGCGTGGCGTCATGCAGTTCCCAGAGCCGGATGCGGAAGCTGCGTTCCGAGTCCGGCACTTGATGACCCGCGATGTACTCAAAGGCGTCATGGGCCTCGATGACGCAGCGCGCCAGGGCGCTCATGGACGGCAGATCCCACAGATCGAGAGGCGGCTGCTGGGTGGGGTCAGGCGCCAGCCGGCGCAAGGCGATGCCGTGGGACAGCAGCTTGGCGAAGATCTGTTCGCCATAGCTGACATGCACAGCCGAGAGGGGCTGGCCGGTCAGGGCCGCGGAAACCGCCTTGCCATGTTCGAGCACGGCGTCGAACTCGCGCAGCTTGGAACGGTAGTCAGCCCAGGTATTGATCTCTTGCAGCATGCTTGCTTTATTGCCCCGACAAGCGCGCAAGGTTAGGCGAAGTTTGGGTTGCCCAGTTTCTCGCCCATCCAGCGGGCTGCCAGCGCTGGCCATTGATCCTGCGTGCCGGCCAGTTCCCGCAGCGCGAAGCCGTGTTTGGCCTGCGGGAAGACATGGGCCTCGACGTCGAGCCGGTGTTGCTGGGCCGCGGCGATCAGGTTGAGTGCATGGGCGACGGGCACGACGGGGTCGTGCAGCGCATAGGCCAGGAACGCCGGGCAGCGCGGCAGGCCATGGGGCTCGCTCGCGATGCCGATGGGCCAGGCGTCGTAGAAGGCCTGCTTCTCGGGCGGCGGAAAGTCGGGTTTGCCGGGCGGGAACTTGTGGTCACGGTGGTTGGCGTTGAGGGGAGCGTAGGCGATGACGGCGCCCGCCGATTCCCGCTGGCAGGCCATGACGCCGGCCAGATGGCCGCCGGAGGAGAGGCCCACGTGCAGCAGCGGCAGCGGCGGCAGCGTGGCGAGGTGATCCAGCGCGAGCAGACCGTCCTGCAGCGCGATGTCGAAGGGCTGGCCGTCCTGACCGGGCAGGCGATGCACCAGCACATGGGCGTCCAGCCCCAGCGTGTTCAGCCACTGCGCGATCTCGACGCCTTCCTTGTCGTGCATCAGCTGCAGGTAGCCGCCGCCGGCGTAGACGAGGGCACGGCCGCGCGCCGGTGAGGGCGACGGATAGGCGTGCAGCTCGGCCCGCGTCGGGCGGCGGCAGATGCGGTCGGGCGATTCGCCGTCAAAGACATTCGGCGCGCCGGCTGACAGGGCAATGAGGTTCATCGTTTCTCGGGCAGCGGCAGGCCGAAGTCCGGCATGCCGTCGGCCGTGAAGGCGAGCGGCTGCACGCGGGTGGCGCGGCCGGTGTCCTTCAGCGGGTCGCCGACGATGTCGCGGTAGCTGCGGGCATGGAAGACGTTCAGCACGGTGCCATCCGGCTCGGTGACGAAGCTGTTGTGGCCGGGGCCGTAAATGCCGTTCTCCGGGCTGCTGACGAACACCGGGCCGGGCGACTTGCGCCAGTTCTTCGCGTCCAACAGGTCGGCGTTCTCGTCGGCCCACAGCAGGCCCAGGCAGTACTCGGCGCCGGTGCCGGCGGCCGAGTAGGTCATGAAGACGCGGCCGCCGTGGATGAGCACAGCCGGCGCCTCGTTGACGAAGTGGCGCACCTTCTCCCAGGCGTAGTCGGGCTGGCTCAGCCGCACCTGCGGGCCTTGCAGTTCGGTCGGGCTCTTCATGCTTGAGATGAAGATGTCGGTGCTGTGGTTCTTCTTCGCCGGGTCGGTCTGGGCCCAGGCCATGTAGCGCCGGCCGCGGTGCTCGAAGACGGTGGCGTCCAGCGTGAAGGTCTCCCATTGCGTCCTGATCTGGCCGCGCTCGGTCCACTCGCCCTGCATGGGGTCGGGCGACGCGTTCTCGAGCACCCACAGGCGGATCTTCCACGGCTCCTTTGCTTCACCGGCGCTGAAGTAGATGAACCAGCGGTTGTCGATGAAGTGCAGCTCGGGCGCCCAGATGTGGTGGCTCATCGGGCCCTGCTCGTGCCGGCGCCAGATCACTTTCGGCTCGGCAGTGGCGAGGCCAGCGATGCTGCGCGCGCGGCGCAGCTCCAGCCGGTCGTATTCGGGCACCGTGGCCATCAGGTAGACCCAATCGCCGCGGCGCAGGATCTGCGGGTCGGCGCGCTGGGCGACCAACGGGTTGGGCCAGGATGTGGGCTGGGCGCCGGCGGGCAGGGCCGTGGCGAGCAGTGCAGTGGTCAGCAGCTGGCGGCGGGTGAGGTTTGCAGCAGACATGGTTCAGGGCAGGCGGTAGAACTCGGCCTCGACGATGGACAGCACGCCGCGGCCGAGGCGGCTGGCGCCGGTGTCGACGATTTTCTGGTTGGCGACTTCGGTATTCGCCGTTTCGGTGCCGCCTTCGGCCTCACCGGCCAGCTCGATGCCGACCGTCTGGCCGCGCTGGTGCTTGAGCGGCAGCGTCACATAGCCCAGGCTGCGCTCGGTCAGGCCGCGCCAGACCTCAGTGCCGTCGACACTGACGCGCAGCGGGTAGCGCCGCTCGCGCCAGCCGCCGAGCTTGAGCGTGATCTCGGTCAGAGTGGCCGGCTCGGCCAGCTTGAAGAGGATGGCGCCCTTGCCGGACTCGCTGGTCCACGAGGTCGACTCGTCGTCGTCGATGGCTTGAGCGGGCGTGCCGCTGTCGGCTTGAACCGAGGCGACGGCAACGGCGACGCGGCTCGTCGTGAAAGAAGGCGTTGCCGGTGTCGGTCCTCGTGTGGATTGCGGCGCCAGGCCGTCTGCGGGGAGGCGCGTGCTCAAGCCGCCGTTGACCTGAATCGGCTGAGAACGCAGTTCCAGTGTGGCCGGCGCCAGCCCTTGCGCCTCGGCGCGCAGCCGGATGACACCGGCCTCCGTCGTGCTGCGGAGCAGTACGCGGTTGACGCCGCCCTCCACCGGCAGATCGCGCGCCAACACGAAGTTGTCCGGCCCCTGCGCAATGCCGCCGCGCCATTCGGCGGGGCCGGTGAGCGTGAACTTCACCGTGTCCAGCGCAATGGGGTTGCGTCTGCCAGCGGCGTCGATGACCTCGACCTGCACCAGCGCCAGGTCGGCACCATCGGCCTGCAGGCCTTGCGGGTGGGTCTGAGCGGTCAGCTTCAGCGCGGCGGGCGGGCCGGCGGTGATGCGAACGTCCTCGCAGACCTTGTTGCCCTCCTTGTCGAGACCCACGGCGCGCAGTTCGCCGGGCTCAAACTTGACGTCGTCGAAGCGGAAGATGAAGGGCTCGCTGGCCTCGGCGGCGCCGACGGGTTTGCCGTTCAGTGTCAGCACGACGCGAGCGGCACTGGAGATGACGGTGACGGTCTTGACCGTGCCGGCGGGGTAGTTCCAGTGGCCCGGCAGATGGGCGCGGGGTTTCTCCACGTCCACCCAGCCGTCCCACATCACCTGGTGGGCGAAGAAGCCGTCCTTCGGGATGCGCATCGCATCCACCTCGCCGCTGCGGCGATAGTTCTCGGCGCCGCGGTGGTGGGTGTTGCTGTCGCTGAAGATGATGTTGACGCCGCCCGACGACACGCGCGTGCCGGTGCCCGGGCGCTCGCGCCAGAAGTCCACCCAGCGGCGCACGTCTTCCAGTGCGTGGGAATCCTGGTTGCGGTTGTAGGCCGCAGCGCTCTGGCCCTTGTGCTCGGGGCCGTCGCCGTCGCGGTGAAAAGGCGGCGAGAGCTCGTCCCAGAACTTGCGGGCGCCCTCGTCGCGCGAGTACTCCATGGCCCACATCGGCCGCCGCGCGCTCTTGTTGACGTAGAGCATCTCGCCGCCGTACTCGGCCACGTCCTGCAGGGCTTGGGACAGCATCTCGCGGCTGCCTGAAGCGCGGCCGCCGTGCGGGTCGAAGCGATCGCGCAGCGCGGCCATCTCGCGCATGTGCTCGGCGCTGACGCCGCGGTTGCCCGACTCGTACATGAGGATGCTGGGGCTGTTGCGGAGATAGATGATGGCGTCACGCATGGCCTCCAGGCGCTGCTCCCAGCGCCGGCCGGTCACGTCGGCCTCGGAGTCGCCCGCGGGCATGGCCTGCATCAGGCCTACGCGGTCCAGCGATTCGACGTCCTGCTTCCACGGCGCGGTGTGCATCCAGCGCACGAAGTTGGCATTGCTGGCCAGCATCTGGCCGTTGCTGTAGTCGCTGAGCCAGGGTGGTACCGACAGGCCGATGGCCGGCCACTCGTTGCTCGTGCGCTGGGCATAGCCCTTGAGCTGGATGAAACGGCCGTTGAGCCTGACCATGCCTTGCGTGAACTCGGTCTGGCGAAAGCCCGTGCGCGTGACGACACGGTCAACGGGCTTGCCATCGGTGCTCAGCGTCGTCTCCACGTCGTAGAGGGCGCCGTGGCCCCAGCTCCAGAACTGCAGGCCGGTCACGAGCGCCTTGGCGCTGACGGTGACGGTGGCGCCGGCGGGAATGGTTTGGGTGGGCGCCTTGAACGTCGCGATGACGCGACCGCCCGGCTCGCGCAGCGTCACCTCATAGCCAAAGCGGCGCGGCCGGGCGTGCTCGTTGCATACCTGGGCTTCAGCAGTGATGGTGGCGCGGGCCGCCTTCTGGTCGAAATCCTTGGCATAGATGTAGACGCCGGTCGTGCCGAGGTTGGAGAGCAGTGGCAGCGTCTGGTAGAGCCTGTCGGTGAGGTGCAGCCGCAGGTTCTTGGGCAGGCCACCGTAGTTGGCGTTGAAGTTGCGGTCAGCCCACTGATAGCGCTGGTTGGTCGCCTGCTCGCGGTAGTCCCAGCGGTTGTCGGTGCGCACGGCGATGAGGTTTTCGCCGGGTTTCACGGCCTGGCTGAGGTCGAAGCCGAAGGCGGTGACGCCGTTCTCATGCAGGCCGATGCGCTGGCCGTTGACCCAGACCTCGGCGGCCTGGCGGGCGCCTTCGAACTCGATGAAGACCTTGCGGGTGGCGACGTCGGCGGGCAGCGTGAAGCGCTTGCGATACCAGGCGATGCCGGTGCTGTGGTCGACGATGTCCTTGGCGAAGGCGTCGTCCTCGTTCCAGGCGCGGGGCAGGGTGACGGGCTTCCAGCGGGCGTCGTCGAAGCTGGGCACCTCGGCGCCTGAGGCGTCGCCGACGTGCAGCCGCCAGCCGGGGTTGAAGTTGTAGACCTCGCGCGCGGCTTGGGCCGACAGTGCCGCCGCTGCCAAGGCGAGGGCGGCCAGCCATCGCTTCATTTCGCCTGCGCCTTGTAATGCTCGGCCAGCACGTCGTACGCCAGCTTGCGCTGCCCGGTCTCGGAAATCAGGCCCTTGCGGTTCCAGCCGTTCTGGTAGACCGGGTGCTCGCGGCGCGGCGAGCGGAAGTCCTTCAACACCCAGGGTGACAGGCCGCGCAGCGTCGGCACCTTGGCGGCCATCGCCAGCGTGGCGCGGTAGTAGTCGGCCTGGTAGTCCTCGGAGAACTTGGGCCTTAGCTTCTCATCGCGAAAGCCCGCAAAGGCGTCGGCGCCGAACTCGGAGAACAGCAGCGGCTTGTCCGCAGGCACATCCCAGCGCAGCCGGCGCACCGTGTCCAGCGTGTCGTCGCCATACCAGCCGGCATAGGTGTTGACGGCGATGACGTCGAGTTGCGGCAGCAGCGGGTCGGCGATGTGGATGGTGTCGCCCTTGCGCTCGACGAGCAGGGCGGCGCTGACGAGGCGGCTCGGGTCGAGCGCGCGCACAGTCTCGGCCAGCGCGGTGTGAAAGCGCGTGCGGTTCTCGGCCACTGGCGTCTCGTTGCCGATGCTCCACAGGATCAGCGCCGCGCGGTTGCGGTCGCGGAAGATGGTCTCGGCCTGCATGCGGCGGCCCTTGTCGAGCACGGCGGGCGTGTCCCAGTCGATGCTCCAGTAGACGGGGATCTCGCTCCAGACCAAGAGGCCGATCTCGTCAGCTACGCGCAGCATGGTCTCGTTGTGCGGGTAGTGGGACAGGCGCACATAGTTGCCATGCAGGCCGGTCTTCACCTCGCCGAGCAGGCGGCGCGCGGCGGCTTCGTCGATGCGGCGAGCCGGGTTGGGGCCTATCTCCTCCTCGTGGATGGAGATGCCGCGCAAGGTGATCGGCTGGCCATTGAGCAGGATGTCGCTGCCGCGCACGGCGATGGTCCTGAAGCCGATGCGGTCGCGGACCTTGTCGCCGTTGGCCTCGAACTCGACGTCATAAAGCATGGGTGACTCGGGCGACCAGCGCTTGAGCGCAGCCGGTGCGGCGGTGTCGAAGCGGGCCTCGCCGTTGGCATCGGTGCGGGCCTGCAGCGTGAGGTTCAACGCGGCGATGCGCAGGCTCACGGCCTGATTGGCCGGCTGCGGGCCGTTGAGCTGCAGGCTGCCGACGATGCGGCCGGCGTCGGTCAGGCGCAGCGTGGCATCGTCGATAAAGGTCGCCGGCGTCTGGAAAAGCTTGACCGGCCGCGTGATGCCGCCATACAGATCCCAGTCGGTGATCTCGGCCGGAATGGTCTGGGCGTCATGCTTGGAATCGACGCCGACGACGAGGCGGTTGCCCGTCTCGCGCAGGGCTTGCGTGACCTCGACGACAAAGGGCGTGAAACCGCCTTCGTGCTTGCCGACCTCCTGGCCGTTCAGGAAGACGGTGGTTCGGTAGTTGACGGCCTCGAAGCGCAGGAAGCTGCGCCGGCCCGGTTTGGTGGGCACATCGAAGCGGCGCTGGAACCACATCAAGCCGTCGAAGTAGCGCAGTTCGGGAACCGCCGAGTTCCAGGCGCCGGGGAGCTCCATCGTCGGCGCGCGGTCGAGGTCGTATTCGAAGAAGCCCGCGCCGCCCTTGGCTTCGGCCGCGGCCACGTCAACGTCACGAAAGCGCTGCATGCGCGGCTTGGCGGGCCAGCCGTTGATGTCGGTGAATCCCGTCCGGTAGAGGTCCTTGGAATAGGTCCAGCGGCCCGACAGATCCTGGTCGGCGGCGCGGGCCGTCAGCAGCAGGGATGGGCGCAGCGAGTCGGCGGCGAGCGTCGGTAGGGCGAGGGCCCAGGCCAGGGCGAGGGTGATCCAGGTGCGCATGAAGACCCGCCTTCAGTTGAAGTGGAAGAGGGGCTGCAGCGGCCACTGGCGCGGCTTGTTGTCGGGCTCGACCTCCATCAGGTCGGCCATGTGGTCCCACCAGCGGCGCATGACGGGCTGCTGGGGCAGGGCGTCGAAGGCGGTGCCTGGCTTGCGCTTGAGCACGGCAAAGAGGGACAGCGTGGCTTCGTCCAGGAAGATCCAGTAGTCATGGATGCCGGCTTCGCGCAGGGCCGCGGCCAGGTCGGGCCAGAGCTCGTCGTGGCGGCGCTTGTACTCCGGCACGACGCCGGGCTTGAGCTGCATCTTGAAGGCCAGGGTCTCGTCGCTCATCGCTTGTCTCCTTCTTATTGAACGTCCTGCTCCGCCATCGGCAGGGCCGACACGTCGCGGCGGCGCAGGGCGGGATCATGTCTCCAGCAGGCGCTGCTCAGGCCATCGAGTTCGATGTCTGTGCCAACGGCGATGGGCTCTCCAAGCGACATGCGACTGTCCGCAAAGCGCCAGTCCACTGCGTCCAGCACATGGCCGCCGCGTTGGGCCTCGACATCCAGCCCCGTGAAATGGAAGCCCCGCAGCGGCGCTTCGGCGTAAGCGTCGACCTCGAACGCAACCGCCGCGCCGCGCGCCTTGAGGCGTTCGATGCGCACACCGTCCACCCGGACGCGACCCCGGTCAGCGGGCACTGGCGTGGCGAGGTTGAGCCAGTGGGCGGGTGCGCCGGCGCGCTCGGCGGCAGGGATGTTGGCGCAGCTGAAGGCGGGGTTCCAGTTCATCGTCACGCGCAGGGCGGTGGGCACGTCATGCAGGGCAAGGTCACTGACCGTGATGTCCTCGACGAAGCCGCCGCGGCTGGGCGCGGACTTGAACAGCAGGCCCACGGGCACCGGCGCATGCACTTCGATGCGCCGCGCTGTGACGCGCCGGAAGCCGCCCGAGGTCTCGCTGCCGAAGGTCAGGCCCGCCGCGCCTTCGCGGACGATGCAGTCGCTGATGCTGATGTCTTCGCAGGGCCGTGCGACGCGCAGGCCATCGGCATCGCGGCCGGCCTTCAGCACCAGGGCGTCATCGTTGACGGCGATGTCGGCGCGGCGGATGGTGACGCGGCGCGAGGAGTCGATGTCGATGCCGTCGGTCGATGGGCCGCGTGCGTCGCCGTCGTTGTTGCGGATGGTGATGGCGTCGACGCTGACATCCTCCGAATAGCAGAGGTGCAGCGTCCAGAAGCCCGAACGGCGCAGCAGCAAGCCGTCGCCAATGTGGATGCGGGCCGCCTCGAAGACCTGGATCAGGCGAGGGCGCTGGGCGTCGTAGTCCGACGCCCAGCGCAGGCCGCGCGGCTCGTAGAGCGCGCGCAAGGCCCAGTAGCTGTCCCAGAAGACCTGGCCATTGCCGTCGATGCAGCCTTCGCCGACGAGGCCGACGTCATGCTCGCCGTAGATGTTGACCAGCGCCGCCGGCCAGCGCATCTCGATGCCTGAAACGCGAGTGGCCAGCAGTGGGTAGTCGGCCAGGTTGCGCGAGCCCAGCAGCGTGGCGCCGCGGTCCAGGCGCAGCGTCATGCCGCTTTTCAGGAAGAGGGCGCCGGTGAGGTAGACGCCCGGCGTCAGCCGCAGCGTCGTGCGCTGCAGCGCTGCGGCGTCAATGGCCGCCTGCAGCGCCTGCGTGTCGAGCGCGATGCCGTCGCCGCGTGCGCCAAAGGCCTTGGCATCCACCTCAGACGATGCCGCTGCCCGAGGTGCCCGCTTTCGGCGGGCGCTTCACGGCGACCTTTTCGCGGTAGCCCGTTGCACGGTAGGTGGCCACCGGGTCGATCGCGCCGCCGGCACGCAGGCGGGCCATGGCGAGGATGGGGCTGACGTCGGTGCGGAAGGCCTTCTTCAGCGACTGTGCGGATTGCAGTGCGTCGTTGGCTTCCTGGAAGTTCGCCAGCGCCTTGCGGTCCACCAGCGCGGCCTGCACGAAGGCGCGCTGCACTTCGACGGCGCTGCTCATCAGGCTTTCGATGGGGTCGGTCACGTTGTGCGACTGGTCCAGCATGTAGGCGGGCTTGAAGGCTGCGCCGTCGCGGGCGGCCGCGTCGGCCAGTTCGTTGAAGACAAGGAAGAGCTGGAAGGGGTCGATGGAACCCGAATCCAGGTCGTCGTCGCCGTACTTGCTGTCGTTGAAGTGGAAGCCGCCCAGCTTGCCGAACTGCGCCAGGCGCGCCACGATCATCTCGATGTTGGTGTTGGGCGCGTGGTGGCCCAGGTCCACCAGGCACTTGGCCTTGTCGCCCAATTCTTTAGCCGCGGCGAAGCTGGTGCCCCAGTCGGCGATGACGGTGCAGTAGAAGGCCGGCTCGAACAGCTTGTGCTCGATGTACATCAGCCAGTCGTCCGGCAGCGCGGCGTAGATGCCCTTGGCGCTGTCCAGGTAGCGCTCCAGCGAGCCGCGCAGGTTGTGCTGGCCGGGGAAGTTGGCGCCGTCGCCCACCCACACGGTCAGCCCCTTGGAGCCCAGCGTCTTGCCCAGTTCGATGCAGTCGATGTTGTGGGCCACGGCCTGCTCGCGGGCGGCCTGGCTTTGCGCAGTCAGGCTGCCGTACTTGTAGCTGTGGGCCTGGCCGGCCTGGTCCTGGAAGGTGTTGGAGTTCACCGCGTCAAAGCTCAGGCCCAAGCTGTCGGCCTGCTGGCGCAGGGCCTTGGGGTCGCTCGGCCTGTCCCAGGGGAAGTGCAGCGACACGGTGGGCGTGGCGCGCGTCAGCTGGTGGATGACGGCGCAGTCCTCCAGCTTCTCGGTCACGTCACGCGGCTCGCCCTTGCCGGGGAAGCGCGCGAAGCGCGTGCCACCGGTGCCCACGCCCCAGCTGGGCAAGGCGACAGCGAAGGTCTGGGCGGTGGCGGTCAAAGCCTCGATGTCGACGCCGCGGCGGGACAGCATGCCGCCCAGCGCGTCGTAGTCGGCCTGCAGCGTGGTGCGCTGGCTGGCGTTGTGCTGCTCGACCTGGGCCGTGTCGATGATGTTGGTTGTCATGGTTGTCTCCTGGCCGCCGTGTCAACGAGTAAATGCGGCGGCGTTGCCCGCGTCAACGTTGAGGACGTTACCCGTGCTCTTGCCCGACTTGTCGCTTGCCATGAAGTACACCGCCTCGGCGATGTCCTCGGGCAGCACGCTGAGCTTGAGCATGCTGCGCTGGCGGTAGAACTCTTCGATGTTGTCGGTCTCGATCTTGTTGGACGCGGCGCGCTCTTCCTTCCACTTGCCGTCCCAGATGCGCGAGCCGCGGATGACGGCGTCGGGGTTGACGACGTTGACGCGCACGCCGATGGGCGCGCCTTCCAGCGCCACGCAGCGGGCCAGGTGGATCTCGGCCGCCTTGGCCGTGCAATAGGCCGAGGCGCCGGCGGACGCGACGAGGCCGTTCTTGCTGGCCACGAACACCATGCTGCCGCCGATCTTCTGCTGCTTCATCAGGCGGAAGGCACCGCGGCTGACCAGGAAGTAGCCGGTGACGAGGATGTTCTGGTTGCGGTTCCAGATCTCCAGCGTGGTGTCTTCCAGCGGCGCGGCAGAGGCGATGCCGGCGTTGGAAACGAGGATGTCCAGGCCGCCAAAGCGCAGCGCCGTGGCTGACAGCAGCGCTTCCACTTCGGACTCGGACGTGATGTCACCGCGCACGGCGGCCACGTTGTCCTTGCCGCCAGCCTTCAGCAGGTTCTGGCGGGCTTCTTCCAGCGCCTCGGCGTCGATGTCGGTCAGCATCACGCAGGCGCCTTCCTGCAGCAGCTGGCGGGCCACCGCCTGGCCGATGCCACCGGCGCCGCCGGTCACCAGGGCCACGCGGCCGGCCAGGCTCTTGGGCTTGGGCATGCGCTGCAGCTTGGCTTCTTCAAGCAGCCAGTACTCGATATCAAAGGCTTCCTGTTCGGGCAGGCCGACGTATTTGTCGACGCCGTTCGCACCGCGCATCACGTTGATGGCGTTGATGTAGAACTCGCCGGCGATGCGGGCCGTGGCCTTGTCCTTGGCGAAGGACAGCATGCCCACGCCGGGGATCAGGTAGATGATGGGGTTGGCATCGCGCACGGCCGGGCTGTTGGCGCGCTTGCAGCGCTCGTAATAGGCCACGTAGTCGGCGCGGTAGTCTTCCAGCGCCTTGTCCAGGCCGGCCAGCAGCGCGTCGACGTCGGGCTGGGTCGGGTCGAAGTCCAGCACCAGCGGGCGGATCTTGGTGCGCAGGAAGTGGTCGGGGCAGGACGTGCCCAGAGCGGCCAGCGCGGCCAGGTCCTTGCTGCCGACGAACTCCAGCACCGCGGCGCTGTCGTTGAAGTCGCCCAGCTTGCGTTCGCTGGCGCTGATGCGGCCGCGCAGCGCGGGCATCAGCTTGGCGGCGAGGGCTGCGCGCTCTTCGGCGGGCAGGGTGATCGTCTTGACGCCGCCGAACACCGGCTGCTTGATGTTCTCGGCCAGCCACTGCTCGGCCAGGCGGATCATCTCCAGCGTGATCTCGTAGCAGCTCTTGGCCGTGTCGCCCCAGGTGAACAGGCCGTGGCCTTCCAGGATGATGCCCTTCAGGTTCGGCTGCGACGTGGCCAGCGCCTCGAGCTTGAGCCCCAGGTCGTAGCCGGGGCGCTGCCAGGGCAGCCAGCCCAGCTGGCCGCCGAAGATCACTTCGGTCAGGCGGCGGCTGTCGGCACAGGCGGCGATGGCGATGATCGCGTCCGGGTGCATGTGGTCGACATGCGCTTTCGGGATATAGGCGTGCAAAGGCGTATCGATACTCGCCGCTCGCGGATTCAGATTGAAGGTGCAGTGCGGCAGGTAATCCACCATCTCGTCTTCATGTGCCAGGCCGCGATAACGTTTTTTTAGCGCCTGCAGCTTGTCCATATAGAGCGTGGAGAAACCATCCAGCTTGATGCTGCCCAGATCGCCGCCCGAACCCTTGACCCACAGCACCTCGACATCCGCGCCGGTCAGGTGGTCGCGCATCAGAACCTTGGCCGAGGTATTGCCGCCGCCGAAATTCGTCACGCGCAAATCGGAGCCCAACAGATTGGAGCGGTAGAGCAGCAGTTCGGGTTCGCTCAACCTGGCTGCCACGGCATCGTCCCACTTGGAGACGATGGGAGCCGTATCTGAGAATTTGGCGGGAGTTTGGGAATTTGCAGTCATCAGCTTGCCTGTATTCAGTCCGTCATTCATCTCCGTGAGCGCAGCCTGCGACCCGGAGCCCGCCATTCGCGGGATTAGCGGAGCGCAGTGTGGGCCGAAACAGCGCGCCACGGTCGGCGCCGGCGCAGGAAATCAAAAGGATGAGCGAATGCATCGGCCGCGGCACCTCCGCTCACGAAACGCTCATGGCCGTGAGCGTTTGCTGATTGACCTTGTCACGCGGCTGACGTAATCTGCACTTGGAACAGCGTTTCACCCAGGCTTTGATCGCTTCTGAGCGTGAGTGAAGAGGGCTGTTGCAGCCGGCGCCTACGCTCACCGGCTGCGATCAAGGAACCGGCCTCAGCCGGGCCGCCAAGCCAAGCGACGCCTGCCCTCCAGAGGCTGGGCGCCATAAATACGAGACAACGGTCGCCGCCGATTCTCCGGGGCGCCCGATAAAGGTGATCCACATGATCAATCACAAGCGTCACAAGCGTCTGCTCAAACTGCTGGACGAACGCGAGCACGCCAGCGTTCAGCAATTGATGGACTGGTTGTCGGCCTCGGCCGCGACGGTGCGGCGGGATATTTCCTGGCTGGCCGCAAAAAACCAGTTGACCCGCACTCGAGGCGGCGCGCAAAGGTTGGAGCAGAAGAAAAAGTCATACACGCTGTCCAGCGAGACTTTTCAAAACAATGCCCAGCAACATACCGCCGCCAAGCGCGCCATCGCGCGTTATGCCACCTCGATGTGCAATGACGGAGAAACCATCATCATCAATGGCGGTACCACCACCTTCATGATGGCGGAGTTTCTCGTCGAGAAGCGGCTGAAGATTCTCACCAACTCCTTCCTGATGGCCGAGCGCCTGCTCGTCACCAGCGACAACGAGATCATCCTGCCCGGCGGCAAGGTTTACCGCGAGCAGAACGTCATCCTGAGCCCGTTCGAGAACGACGTCGCCCAGCACCACTACGCAGCCAAGATGTTCATGGGCGTCTACGGGCTGTCCATCCTGGGCCTGATGGAGGCCGACCCGCTGCTGATCCAGGCGGAGAAGCGCCTCATCAGCCAGGCGGAGGAGCTGATCGTGCTGGTGGACAGCTCCAAGTTCCAGCGCAAGGCGGGCCTGGTGCTGTGCGGCTTGAACCGCGTGTCCACCGTCATTACCGACACCGGCGCGTCCGACAGTGCCGTGCAACTGCTGGAGCACTACGGCGTGCGCGTCATCACCGTGGAGCCCGAAGCCGTGGACCCTCGCGTGGTGGAGGCTTCGGCGCTGAGCTCGCATGACTATGCGGCCGTGCTGGAGTCTGGCTCCTACCACCGGCATGCGGGGCTGGTGTCTTGAGCCCTGCGGCCGGCGATCTCGTTTCAGGCACCGTCGTCCTCGACATCGGCAAGACCAACGCCAAGCTGACCCTCATCGACGCGGCTGGCAAGACGCTGGCCGAAGCGCGCACGCCCAATACCGTGCGGCGAGACGGGCCCTATCCGCACCACGACACCGAGAGGCTGTGGGGCTGGCTGCTGGGTCAACTGCGCGAGTTGTCGACGCTGGCCCAGATCCGAGCCATCGTGCCGGTCACGCATGGGGCGACAGCGGCGTTGATCGACGATGCGGGCCTGGTGCTGCCGGTGCCTGACTATGAGCATGTGCCGGGCGACGCCGTCGATGCCGCTCGCTATGACACGCTGCGGCCGCCGTTCGACGAGAGCGGTTCGCCGCGGCTGCCGGCCGGCCTCAACCTCGGCCGCCAACTGGACTGGCTGCAGGCGAGATTCCCCGCGGAGTTCGCTCGCACCCGGCATGTGCTGATGTACCCGCAGTACTGGGCCTGGCGGCTGTGCGGGGTGGCTGCGAGCGAGGTCACTTCCTTGGGTTGCCATACCGACCTGTGGCGTCCCCGGGTGGGCCGCTGGTCCAGCCTGGTCGAGCGCCTGGGCTGGGAGAAGCTGTTCCCGCCGCGCCGCGATGCCTGGTCGCGCTTGGGCAAGCTGCGGCCCGAGCTGGCCGCGGACACCGGCCTGCCCGGCGACTGCGAGATCGTCTGCGGCATCCACGACAGCAATGCCTCGCTGCTGCGCCATCTGCTGACCCTGCAGCAGAGCGGCCCCTGCACGGTGCTGTCCACCGGCACCTGGGTCATCGCGGCGGCCCTGGGCTCGGCAACCAGGCCTCTCGTCGAGGCCCACGACATGCTGGCCAACTGCGATGTCTTTGGCGACGCAGTGCCCTGTATCCGTTTCATGGGTGGGCGCGAATTCGGTGCCATTGCCGGTGCGCAACCGGCCAGTTTCGGTCTGGACGAACTGCAGCGACTCATTGCACAGCGCACCCTGGCCTTGCCCTGCTTTGCCGAAACCGGCGGGCCGTTCGCGGGCCAGCCCGGTCGTGTCACCGGCCCAGCACCCCAGACGCCCGCCGAACAGGCCGCGCTGGCCACGCTCTACGTCGTGCTGATGGCCGACCATTGCCTGGCCGCCCTGGGCACCACCGGCCGTGTCGTCGTCGAAGGCGCATTCACGGCCAACCGCTGGTTCGGCCCGCTGCTGGCCGGCCTGGCCGAAGGCCGCGACGTGACCGTGTCGGACGACAGCAGTGGCACGACCTGCGGCGCCTGGCTGCTGGACGCCTGGGGCAGCGCGCCCGAGGCGGCAGCCGCGTCGGTGGCCGCATTGAACCCGCCGGGATGGCGGGCCTACCGCGACGCCTGGCGCACAAGCACCGGCGCGCACTGATCTGCAAGCCACGAAGAAGAAGGGCCGGCCTCCCGCGAGGCCGGCCCTTTGACTTGGGGTCGCGGTGGCGTCAGCCGCGTCGGCGGCGCCTGATGCCGGCCACACCCAGCCCGGCCAGCGAGGCCAGGGCCAGCGAGCCCGGCTCGGGAAGAGTGAAGGCGCGCACGCTGTCGATGGCCGGCACGCTGTAGCCGCTCGTGTCGGTCGCGCTGTCGAAGGCATAGACCCGCACTTCGTCAAAGCCGACGGCGTCACTCAGCCCGAGTACGCCGCCAATGCCCGCCGCGCCCAGGGACACGCGGCCATTGCCGGTCTGCACGCCGTCCAGCCAGGTCTGCCACATCAGGTAGATGTTGGCGTAGCCCGAATCGACGGCGAACTCGATGCCGTTGAGGTCGCGTGCCGTGCTGCGGATGGACAGGTAGGCGTTCATGCCTGCGGTGGCGAAGTAGTTGCCCGCGAAGGATTGGCTGTAGGTCTCGCCGGCGCCCAGGTCCACGCAGTTGCCACCGGCATAGCCGCAGCCGCCGTTGTCATTGGCAAAGCCCGTGTGGCTGAACAGCAGGCCGCCTTCTGACCAGGGGCTGTCGAGGTTGATGTTGGCCTCGAAGTCGGCAGCGGAGGTCAGGTGCGCTGCGCTCGGCGTGGCGCTGCCGGCGCCGGTGGTCTGCACGACGGCGGCGCTGACGTGGGCTGCCAGCAAGGCAGAGGCGAGGAGGGTGATGGTTTTCATGGGAAGAGCGTTCATTGCGCGGCAATCAGATCGATGGCATCGAAGGACAGCGCCGGGCTCAGGAAGGCGGCACCGGCGGTGCCGCTGACGGTGTTGATGGTCAGCACGTTGGTGCCGACGACCAGCTGCGCGGCGGGGATGTCGAAGCTGTAGGTGCGGTTGAAGCCGCGGTAGGTGCCCACGGTGAGGTTGCGCGACACCTTGGGCGGTGCGGCGGGAATGGCCGACGTCCAGCTGTTGACCGTGACCTGTGGGCGGGCGCCGGCGAAGTCGGCCGTGGTGCCGATGCGCAGCCGCAGCGGTGCCGCGTTCTGGCCGCGCTTGAGCGTGAAGCGCACCTGCAGGCCGTTGTTGACGTCCTTCCATTGATAGGCGGGCCATTGCGTTGCGGCATTGGATTGGCCGATGACGAAGGGACTGACATTCCACGACGCCATGCGCACGTCGGACGGGTGCATGAAGGTCAGCTTGTCGCCGTTGATGAACTCCTGCGGCGTGCCGTCCCAGTGGCCGATGCGCCACAGCGCCGGCGTGGCCTCGGGGTCGGCCGTGATGGCCACCGGGTTCAGCGCGTACGTGGCATTTGCGGTCACCGTCACCAAGCCGGTCTGCACGGCCAGCTCGCCCTTGAAGACCGTCATCGTGTAGACGCCCGGCAGCATGCCCGTGGCCGTGAAGTGGCCGTCGACGGGGTCGGCGTCGGCCCAGTACTGTGCCTGCGCGTTGGCGAAGCCCACCGTGTAGGGCAGGCCGGCGATGCGGCCCGTCAGGCCGGCGCCGCTGACCGAGCCTCGGCCCACCGGAGGCACGTAGCCCAGCAGGCCCACGTTGCCGTACCAGCTGGTGTCGGGGCGGGCCGTGGGGGCCGTGCCGTCGTTGAAGATCATCGTGTAGGTGTTCAGTACACCCATGCGGAAGGCTTCCGTCTGGGCCTCGCCGTAATTGACGATGTAGGTCAGCTCGTTGGTCGTGTCGGTGATCTGCTGCAGCAAGCTGCGGTAGAAGGGACCGCCGGAGCCGCCTTCGTTGTTGTCGCGCCAGAACCAGATGCCTACGCCAGGGCCGGAGCCGCCGACGAACTCCCAGTCCTTCAGCCGGCGGTTGGCGTAGTGCTTGGAGCGCGACTGGCCGTATCGCGCATCGGTGGCCGGGAAGCCGAACACGTCGCTGGCCTCGATGGCGCCGCTGGTGCCGCGCAGGTCCTCGGCCCAGAAGCTCTCGCCGTTGTAGGTGCGTAGGCCGCCGGCCGCGTTGACCGGGCCGCCGTTGGGCAGCTTGGCGATGGGGATGCGGGCGATGAAGCGCACCAGGCCGTGTACGTCCGGCTCTTCGGTGAAGTGCGTGCCCATGTGGATGTTGGACTCGCCCTTCTTCACCAGGTAGTAGTGCGTCAGCACGCCGCCCTTGGTGCTGGTGCTGGTGAGGGTGACGCGGATGTAGTCGCTCGCGTTGACCACGCCGCCGTTGCTGCTGGAAGCCGGCGTCACCGTGCCGTTGGCGCTGACGGCCTCCACCTTCAGGCCCACGGCGCTGACGCCGTTGTAGAGCCAGTCGGCCCCGGAGTTGAGCTGCGTGCCGCGGGCGGGGTCGGCGTACTCCACGCCCTTGTAGACCATGCTGGACAAGTCGCCGATGGCCGTGGTGCTGCTGCTGTCCCAGCCACGCACCTTGAACACCAGGCCGCCATCGGTGTCGATGACGTACTGCGGTCGCGCCGCGTTGTTGTTGTCGTGGACGGTGGTAATGCTGAAGGCGGCCATCGCGGCCGGCGCCGCCGCGGCGAGCAGGCCTGCGGCCAGCCAGCGCACCCAGGGCGGGCGCGTGCTTGTGGTGTTCATGGAGTCTCCTGGTTTCGTGTCGTTGTTCACGGTCTGTGGACTTGGCCGCAAACCGGAGCGGAATGTAGGCAGCGCCTGACTCCGCGTGTACTCAACCAGATGAGCGTTTGAACAGCGCCGCTCGTGCGCCCGCGACTCTTCGCTCAGATGAGCGCTACCACCGCGTTTGCCATAGCTGCGCGGTATAGCGCGCGCTTGCGGATCACTTGATCAGCGCCTGATACGTCAGCGTGCGCACGCGCAGATGCAGCGTCGAATTCCCCGCGGGCCGCAGCTGCGTCATGAAGAGGATGACGAGGCGCTCCTTCGGGTCCACCGTGTACTGCGGGAAATAGGCGCTGCCCCAGCCAAAGGCGCCTTCGCTGCCCAGTTCCTTGAAGCCGCCGCGTTTCACGTTGACCCAGAAGCCCAGCCCGAAGCCATCGGCATCGCCGCCGGATTTGGAACCGAGATGGTCGGCCGTCATCAGCGCCACGGTGTGGGGCGCGAGGATGCGCACGCCATCCAGCTCGCCCTTGTTCAGCAGCATCTGCAGGAAGCGCGTGTAGTCGCCCGCGGTGCTCAGCATGCCGGCGCCGCCGGACAGCAGCTTGCGCGGGCCGTTGACGAAGTCGCTCTTCGCAGACGTTTCCATCAGCTTGAGCTGACCGCCTTCCAGCCCGTAGACATTGGCGAGGCGTTCGACCTTGTCAGCGGGCAGGAAGAAGCTCGTGTCCGGCATGCGCAGCGGGTCGGTGATGCGCTCCTTGATGAAGCGGTCCAGCGGCTGGCCGGAAACGACCTCGACGAGGCGGCCCAACACGTCGGTGGCGTAGCCGTAGATGAATTGCTCACCCGGTTGGCTCTGCAGCGGCAGCGCGGCGAAGCGGGCGGTCCACTGTGCCAACGTCTCGTCGTTGCCGACGAGGTACCAGTCCTTCATGCCAGCAGCGCTGTAGGCCGCCTGGGCCGGGCCGCTGCCATAGCTCATGCCGGCCGTGTGCGTCAACAGATCGTGGATGGTCAACGCGCGGCGCGGCTTCTCGGTGCCGCCTTGGGCCAAGGCGACCTGCAGGTTGGCGAAGGCCGGCAGGTAGCGCGCCACCGGGTCCTTCAGCAGGAAGCGGCCTTCCTCGTAAAGGATCATGGCCGCCACGGTCGTCAGAGCCTTGGTCATGGAGGCGATGCGGAAGATCGTGTCCGTGCGCATCGGCCTGGCGTTCTCGATGTCGCGCTGGCCATAGGCCTTGAACACGACCGGCTTGCCGTCGCGCAGCACGGCCATCACCCCGCCGGCGAGCTGCTTGTTCCTGATCTGCTCGTCGATGGCTGCGTCGAGCCGCTGCAGGCGTTCCGGCGAGAAGCCTTGTGCGGTGACCGCGGCGGCCTTGGGCGGTGCGGCCGAGATCGCCGGGGCGTGGATCAGCGCAGCGCAGGCCAGCGCCAGGGCGGCAAGGGTGATTCTCATTCGGCTCAATCGCCCAGGGGGCGTTGCTGGGTGAAGCCCGGGCTCGCTGCAACGTGGAACTGCTCCGGCGGCAGCGGCCTGGCGGGGTCAATGGCGCCAAGATCATCGCGCAGCTGTGCGGCCACCGGCACACGGGCTTCCCGCAAACCCAGGGCCACCAAACGCGCCAACTGCATGGCGCCGTAGTTGTTGTGGTGGGTGTTGTCGAGCTTGCCGTTGTTCATCGGATGGGCGGCCTGGGAGCGCTCGGGGCCGAGGGCCGCGTAGAACTGCTGGCTCATCGCGTTGAGGTCGATGAAGGCCAGCTTCATGTCCTGCGCGACCGCGCGCGCCGCGTCGGCGTACTCGGTCAGGCTGGGCCTGAGCTTTCCCTCGGGGTCGAAGTTGCGCCTCTCCATCGACGACACGACGACCGGCACGCCGCCTCGCGCCAGGATGCGCTCGGCATGGGTGCGCAGCTCGGCCTTGTAGGTCTGGGCGTTGCCGCTGCCGTCCTTCTGCTGCTTCTGGTCGTTGTGGCCGAACTGCAGCAGCACCGTGTCGCCGGGTTGCAGCTGCGACAGGATCTTGTCGATGCGCCGCCGCGCCAGCGAGTCGCGGAAGGTCTCTCCCGACTGCGCATGGTTGGCCACGGCCACGGTGGGCTTGAACAGGGCCGTCAGCATCTGGCCCCAGCTGCTGTAGGGCTCGCGGGCCTGGTCGGCCACCGTGGAGTCGCCCAGCAGGAAGACGGTGGGCACCTTGACGGGCTCAATGACGAGACTGCGCAGCGCCGGCTGGCTGCCGTTGATCTCCAGCGTCAGGCGCTGGTCCCAGGCCCAGATCTCATCCTTGCTTTCGCGCGGTTCCTTGAGCTTGACGACGCCTGCTTCCACACCCGGCACGGCGGCGATGCGGGCCGTTCGCACGTTGACGATGAAGCTGCGCGTTTCAGTTGCACCGGCAGCCACCCCCACGCTGTCCAGCATCAGCCGACGCAGCTCGGCTTTGATGGTCGTGTTGCTGGCGGCGGCGGCGCCGAGCGTCGCGGTGACGCGGTAGTTGCCTTCCGCGGGCACGTCCACCGTGAAGAAGCTCGGCTGGCCGGCGGCATTGAGCGGGGCGCCGGGCTCGAAGCCACGACCCAATTCGCGGGAGTAGGTGGTCTCGTTGCTGAGGTCGAACAGCTGCGGCTTGGGGGCTTGAGGCTGCGAAACACAGCCACAGAGGCACAGAGGCACAGAGAGGAGCAAGGACAAGAGAAGCTTTGTTCCTCTGTGTCTCTGTGCCTCTGTGGCAAAAATCATTGCAGCCATGTCAGTCCGTCAGCTGGTCGCCGATGAGAGCCAGGTTCTGGATGGCGGCCAGCCCCCATTGCGCTGTGTCGTTGGTGCTGATCCACGGCGCTTCGTCGACCGGGTTCAAAGCCAGCGGCCCAGCGATGCGCGTCGTCTTCAGCGTCTTGTGGCCGCGCGGGTCGTCGGCCCAGAACTCGCGCCAGGCGCGCTGGGCCAGCGCCTTGTCCTGCTTCTGTTTTGCCACATAGGCGGACAGGCGCGAATGCCCCACGCTCAGCACAGTGCCGCCGCCGTGCGGTGCGCCCAGCGCCTTGACCTGCTGGTCGCGCGGCGCGTTGTAGAGCTCGCAATACTGCAGCCAGGCCTGCTTGAACTCGGGCTCATCGATCAGCTCCACCAGCTCGGCCATCATCTCCACGGCACCGAAGACGGCGCTCAGGTGGCTGGCGCTGAGCTTGTCGCCGCTGACGTTGTGGAAGGCGCCTTCGTTCGGCCCCGTGGGCTCATAGCCGCCACTGCCGGTGAAAAAGCCGTGCGGCATGGCCGCGATGCCCTTCATGCCGCGCAGCAGCTTGTTGCGCCAGCGCACGTCGCCGGTGCGCTCCCACTCGGTCAGCACATTCGCGACGACCGATCCCCAATCCGTGCCAAAGCCGATGCGCGCCGGCCAGGGGCCTTTGTCGACGCGGCCGGCTATCTTGCGCACGGGGTCGACCTCGTCCATCTTGCTGTCGGCGCTGAGCACCTCGCGCATGACGTCGCCGATGCGCTCGTCCGCCGTCAGGTAGTAGTAGAAGCGCCGATAGGCCGACGTGGAGATGCGCGCCTGCTTGGCGCTGCAGCCCCAGTGCTGCACGTTGTGGCGCGTGCCCAGGCCCTGGAAGCGGCCGGCGTGATAGATGTCGACCTCGCTGGTGTGGCGCACCATGGCCTCGGCGAAGCGGAAGATGTCGGCGCGGCCACTGCGCAGCCAGGCGTACCAGAGCCACAGGTCGGGTGACAGCTCCGAGTTGTCCCAGGCGAAGCCGCCGACGTCGTAGCGCCACTCGTGGCGGTCACTGTCGTAGGTGTGGCGGATGTCGCCGTAATCCCAGAAACCGTACCAATGGCGCTGCTCGACCTCCTTCTTGTAGAAGTCGAACAGGAAGTCCAGCTTGTCCTCGATCTTCTGGCGCGCCGGCGTGCTGCGGTCGGGCAGGCTCCACAGCTTGCCGAACACGCCGGCCGCCAGATAACGCTGCGGTGATGCGGCGAGCTGCGGCGGTGCCTGCACTGCGGCGGCCATCTGCACCAGGCGTTCGCGCGTGGGCGTGGCGGCCAGCGCCCACAGCGTGATCTCGCTGCTGCGTGCGATGCCCACCGGCGTGCCGAAGCCTTTCTCGTAGTCCTCGTAGGTCATCTCCAGGCCTTCGAGCTCCTGCTCGTGGGTCTCCTGCCCCAGGCCATCGTGATAGAAGCGCAGGTCCATGGCCGGCGCCTCGGGCGAGTGCATCCACAGCGTCACTTGCGCGGCGTCGGTGTGGGCATTGCGGATGTCCAATTGCGTCGGGTGGCGCTGCCAGAAGTCGCGCAGGCCAAAGGCCACGCCGCCGGTGGCGCCGCCGATATAGCCGCTGCCTGGCGCCCGCTTGCCGAAGGCGGCGGGAATCCAGCCATGGCCGGCCTTGGTGCGCTTCTTGATCTGGAAGCCGTCGGCGCTGAGCTGACTTAAGGAGTAGTCGCCCCAGGCGGGGATGCGATGTTGCAGCTGGCGCACCTGCGTGCCCCATTGCGCTACCGGCGGCGTGGCGCGGCCGGCCAGCTGGGCCTCACGCACGACAGCACCCGGGTCGCGGCGCAGCCCGGTCAGGTTGCGCACGCCCTCGGCCCACAGGCCACCGGATTCGCCGGCAAAGCGCACATGACGGTCGTAGAGGGCGTCGCGCAGCGGCACGTCGAAGCGCAGGCCGATACCGCGCAGGAAGTCCTTCTGATCGTCGCCATCGAAGACGAAGGTGTGCATGACGCGCAGCGATTCGGCGCCGGCGTAGAAATACAAGCGCACCGAGAAGGGCAGCCATTCGCGGCCGGCGGCGCTGCGGTGTTGGCCGTCGACCTTGATGACGGCGCGCACCGGGCCGGTCTGCTCGACGGTCAGTTTTGCGATGCGGCTCTGGAAGGCGGTCTGCGTGACGGCGCCCTGCTCGGCATCGGGCTTGTCGTCGGTCTGGGCGATGAGGGTGCAGGAACCCAGCACCTCGCGGCCGTCGCGCTCGATGCCCTGGATGAGCTTGGCGCCCTGGCGTGGCAGCCTGCAGCGGATGACGCCGGTGTCGACCTCGATGAAGTCAGCCTCCTCGCGCACCTTCACGGTGGCACCTGCGGCGGCAGCACCCTTGCCCGGGCGGATGCTGGGCTGGGCACCGGCATCGACGCCGGCTGGCAGCGCATGCGCCGTCCACTTCAGCGAGCCATCGGGCCACCAGGCCAGCGGCCAGGTCTGCAAGGCCAGTGGCTTGCCCTGCGCGTCCAGCGCGTGGAAGGCCTGATCCTTCCTGTGCTGGCCGCGCGGCCAGGGCAGACCCAACGTGGCGCCGAGCGCCAGCGCGGGGGCGGTGCCATCCAGCCAGCGCAAGCCGAGCAGGTCGTCCGACGTGGCGACGGTCGGTGCGGGCGCCGATGCAGCACCGGCGGTGGTGGCCAAGCCGGTCAGACCCAGAGGCAGGGACGCGGTCTTGAAGAAGTTGCGGCGGCTGAAGTCGGTCATGGGCGGGCTTGCAGAGGTTGCAGCGAGGAGTCGGCGGCGTGGCCGCTGCCGCGGCCCCACAGGCGGTCGTAAGGCCAGCCGGTCAGGTCTTCGACGATGCGGCGGCTGTCATCGGTCTCGGCTTCGGTCGCACCGCTGCGCAGGCGCTCGACCTCGTTGACGAGGACGGCATGCGTGCTGGCATTGAGGCGGAAGGTCCAGGAGGCGATCAGGCCGAACAGCATCATCAAGAGGGGCCCGCCCACCATCAGCCCGGTGATGGTCTGGATGGCCTCGGGGCTTTGCACGATGACCTCGCCGGGGCGGCTCTTGGGCGAGATGTAGCCGCCCAGGTCGATGATCCAGCCGCTGGCGATGATGGCCGCGCTCTGGGCCATCTTGCGCACCAACGTCATCACGCCGGCAAAGATGCCCTCGCGGCGTTGGCCGGTGACGGCCTCGTCGATGTCGGGCAGGTAGTTGTAGACCGACCAGGGCACGAAGTTCAGCGTGCCGCGGCCCAGGCCCGCGAGGACGATGGGCGCGAAGATCCAGAACACCAGGCTGAAGCTGCCGCTTGCCGGGTTCAGCGCGGTGAAGAGGTTGGTGCCCAGCGCCTTGAAGCCGGCGTCGAAGCCCTCGGGTCGCACCAGGAAGAAGCCCAGGTACAGCAACAGCGCTGCGCCGAACAGCGAGATAGCGAGGCGGTAGGCCAGCACGGGCCCGGTGCGGATGACGATCTGGATGGCCACCATCACCGAGATGAGCTGGGCCACGTACATGACCGTCATCAGCTGCGAGATGACGAGGGTCGCGCCCATCAGCACCGTCGCCACGAAGATGGGGAAGGCGGTGTTGAAGATGTCCTGCGACAGGTAGCCGCCCAGGTAGATGGACAGGTGCTGGCGGAAGGCGCGGATCTTCAGCGTCGAGAACAGGTCGCCGAACATCTTGACCGGCAGGGCCAGTGCGGCCTTCAGCGTCACGCCGCCATAGGTCTGCGACATGACCGCTTGTTCGCGCGTGCCGTAGGGGCGCTCCCAGGTCGTCAACACGACGATCGTCACGACGACCGAGAAGATGCAGCCAAAGATGGCTGCCATCCAGAAGAAGGTGTCGGGCGAGTCCTTGCCGCCGAACTGACTGATCAGCAGCGTGGGCAGGTAGGAGGCCAGGATGGCCGAGCTCTGCGCGACGATCATGCGGGCGCCGGCGAACTTGGCCTTGCGCTTGTAGTCCTTGGTCATCTCGGCCGCCAGCGTCTCCCAGGGGATGAGAAACATCGTGTACAGCAGCTCGAAGAAGATGAAAGCAAGCAGGTAGTAGGTGAACGTGTGCCCGGTGCGGAAGATCAGCGCGAAGCTGGGCAGCAGCGGGATGGTGATCAGCAGGAAGAGCTTGCGCCGGCCAATCTTGCGGCCCACCCAGGTGTGGCGCAGGTTGTCGGAGACGTAGCCGATGAGGGGGCAGGTGATGGCTTCGAGCAGTCTCGGGAGGCCGAGGATCAGTCCCGCGTCGACGGCGCTGAGGCCGCAGAAGGTGGTGAAGAAATAGAACAGCCAGCCGGTGATGACGGCCTGGGCGCCGGCGCCCAGCATGTCGCCGCTGCCCCAACCCCAGTAGTTGATCCAGGTGGGTTCTTTGGCGGCTGGGTGGAGGTTTCGGGTTGTCATGTCTGTGCTCTTTGAGCGCTTGTCTCAGCTGCTCTTGTTTTCTGCTGCGAGTGGTGCGGGGATTTCGCCCCCGCAGGCGAGTCACTTTCTGGGCCGCCAGAAAGTAACCAAACAGCTCCCCCCTGACCGCCCCGCCCTACGCTTCGCTGCGGGTCCCCTGCGGTACTCAGCCCCGAAGCCCCGCGCCGAACTCGCGTCGCTACGCTCTGCTCAAACAGGCGTCGCGAGTCAGTTCTTGAGGTTCGCTGCGCGAACGGGCTTCGGGTCTTCCGTTCCTCGGCGGGGCTAAAAGGGGGCAGACAGAAATACATCCACCACCCGGATTTCGGGTTTGGCTGTTGGGGCTGTTCGGAGCCTCCCCTTCTAAACCGCCGAGAAGCGCAGAAGCCCGAGGCGCGTGCGAAGCACGCTTCGACAACTGACTTAGCGCAGTTGTCTGAACGCAGCGTAGCGAAGTGAGTTCTGCGCGAGCCYCGGGCTTCGAGCATCGCAGGGGACCCCGCAGGGGCGGTTTCGCAGGGGAGAGCTTTTTGCCTACTTTTTGGCGGCGCAAAAAGTAGGTCGGCCGCCGGGACGAACCCCCGGCTGGGCCTAGCCATAAACCCAAAGCAGCGCATAGCAATCGAATCAGATGAAGCGAACCAACAACTCGCCCATCGCCAACAAAGCCATCGCCTGCCCAAACGGCATCGACGTCAGCGGGATGTCCTTGTATTCCTGCAGCGTGTTGAACACCGGCGTGCCAAAGCTCACCTGAGTCAGCTCGCCCGCGTCGTTGATCTTGCTGCGCACGGCCAGCGCCGCCTTCAGCCCGACGGCTTCATAGGACTGGGGCAGGTAGCCCTTGCGGACCGCCTTCAGGATGCCGTAGGCGAAGCCGGCCGACGCGGCGGCTTCGTCGTAGGACGTCGGGTCGTCCAGCAGCGTGGGCCACAGGCCCGATGGTGACTGGAACTGGGCCAGGGCCTTGACCTGCGCTTCGAGCGTCGTGATCAGGAACTGGCGGAAGGCGTCGCCCTCGGGCAGGTTCAACAGCTCGATGAACTCTGGGATGACGATCGTGACCCACGAATTGCCACGCGCCCACAGCGCATTCGCAAAGTTGTGCCGCCCCTCGAAGGTCCAGCCGTGGAACCACAGCCCCGTCTTGCGGTCGGCCAGGTATTTGATGTGGATGAGGAACTGGCGCTTGGCCTCCTCGACGTAGTGCGGCCGGTTCAGCAGCAGGCCGAACTTGGCCAGCGGCAGCACCGACATCATCAGCGTGTCGTCCCACAGCTGCTGGTGGTTCACGCTGTTGTAGACGATGTGCTGGAAGCCGCCTTCTTCGGTGCGCGGCAGCTCGTTGTAGACCCACTCGGCCCAGCGATCGATGTAGGGCAGGAAGCGACGCTCGCCGGTGCGGTCGAACAGGTAGGCCAGCGTCAGGAAGGGCGCCACCGTGTTGATATTGCGGCTGGGCATGCCCTCCGCAAAGCGGGCCTCGAACCAGCTCGTCATGATGTTCCAGGCCTTGGGGTCGCCGGTCAGCTCCCAGACCTTGTAGACGCCATAGAGACCCACGCCGTGCGTCCACTCGAAGCCGTTCCAGCCCTTGGTGTCCAGCACCCGGCCGTCGTCCAGGCGCAGCAGGAACTTGCCGTCCTTGTCCTCGATGTTGACCAGGTTGTGGATCAGGCGATCGATGGCGCCGCGGATGTCGTCGCGGTCCGCGCCGAGGCCGGCCGTGTGGTGGGCCAGCAGCGGGTGGATGCGCGAGGAGTCGACGGGCTTGAGGATCTGGTTGGGCATGGTCTTGTCTCGATGTGAATTCAACGCTGCAGGTTGCGCGGTTGGGGCACCGGCTCCAACGGTACGCCGCCGCGAGCGACGGCCAGCGGCACCAGGCGCACGGCCTCCAGTGCGTTGGCCGGCTGGCCGTCGGTGGTGACGGCCAATGTCAGCGTGTTCTCGCCGTTCGGGTTCAGGATGCCCGGCGGCAGCACGAAGACGCGCTGTGGGCCGATGTGGGCGATGAACTGGCCCATATTCCAGCCGTTGACGAAGATCAGCGCGCGGTTCTCGACCTCGGAGCGCGGCTTGCTGGTGTCGCCAAAGGCCAGGCCCAGTTGCACGTCGTGGCCGGCCGGCAGGTCCAGCTTGAAGCTCGTCCGCAGCCATTCCGTGCCTGGCGCTGAAGGCGCCGCGCCTGGCCTGGTCGCTTCCCATCCGGGCTGCGGCTTCGTCGCGTCGACCGGCAGATGCCAACCCATGCGCTCGCCGTGCAGGCCACCGTTGTTCATGGGACCGCGTACGAGGTCGGCAATGTCCTCGCCACCCTTGTTGCCCTGGATCTTCCAGGCGATGGGCGTGCCGAAGCGCTGGCCGCCCTTGGCTGCGAGCGAGGCGGAGATCAGGCCGCGCGCCTCCTTGTGCACGTCATCGGCGAACAGGTCCCAGTTGTGCGAGTTGTTGCGCACGACGACGGCCAGCACATGCTCGCCTGCGGGCAGGTCCTTGAGCAACTGCTTGAAGGTGTCGGTCGTCTCGGGGAAGGGGCGGCCGGTGTCGTGCTCCTGCTGGCCGATGAACTTGCCGTCCAGCCAGACCTGGATCATGCCGGCGCCACCGCCGCCGAAGAAGAGTTCCAGCTGCAGCGGCTTGGTGTCGCTCGTTGCGAAGCGGCCGCGGTACCAGACGTCGCCGTGGTGGAAGCCGTAGTCGCTCATGGCCAGCACGGGCTGGCCCTTGTCGGGCGCGGTGTAGACATTGGCGGCCGAGGCGCCCGCGTCGGCCTTGCGCCAGGCGCTGTCGTCGAAGCCGGGAGTGGCTTCGAGGGAGTCGAAGCGGCGCGTCCAGGCCAGCTGGGTCAGGTCGGGCAGCAGAACAGCGTCCGGGCCGGGCAGGGCGGTGCGGGCGGCGAGGCTGAAGTCTTGTGCCGAAGTGGCGATGGGTTGGCCGTTGAAGCTCAAGCCGGTGATGTCATCGGGCACCCAGGCGCGCAGCGCGCTGGGCGCGGTCGTGTCGCCGCTCAGCTTCAATGTCTTGCCCTCTACGGTTGCCGTGCGGACGAGGGCCGGGCTGCGCACCAGCACCGCTTGCAGGCGCCAGAACTCCTGGCCCGTCTTTTCGTCAGCGATCAGCAGCAGCAAGGGGGTACGCCCGGCGCCGCTGATCAGTACTTCGATGAGGCCGGTGTGCTGGTAGTTCAGCCGCAGGTCGCCGCGCTTGGCATCCCAGTTCACCTGGGTCTGGCCGCGCAGCAGCTTCACGGTCGGCCTGGCGGCATAGCGCAGCACGGTCTCGCCGTCGTCGCCGTTGCGGCCGTAGAACAGCGCCACATCACGGGCGCCTTGCTGCAACTGCGCCTGCAGCTCGCTCGTGCTGTAGACCAGGTGCTGGTGTTCCAGTGCGTAGCTGGCCAGCAGCATCTTGGCGTCCTGGCCGGTCAGCGTCAGCTTGCCGGCCTGCGGCACCTGGTAGCTGCCGTCACGCGTTTGCAGCTTGAAGCTGAACGCCTCAGTTCCTGTCAGCGCGTTGTGCTGAGCCAGCAGCACATGGCTGCCCAGCGCCTGATTGACGTTGTGATACAGCCTGACCTTGGCATTGCTCGAGTCCAGGACCTCGCCCTTGTCCATCTGCGTCAGCACCGGTGTGGCCGCCTGCACGAAGCCGCCCATCTGCTTGAGCACCAGCGCCTTGTCGCGCATGACGCGGGCCTCGCTGATGGGCGAGCCGTAGTCGTAGCTCGTGTAGACGATGGGCCCCGGCTGCCAGCCCCAGCTGGTGCCACCATAGGCCATGTAGATGGAATGGATGGCCAGCGCGTTGATGAGGCTGCTGCCGTAGAACACGCGCTGGTAGCCCGGTCCCTGGCGCTGGGCGGTGCACTCGTAGGTGCCGTTAGAGCCCCAGTAGTCGAACCAGCCTGCGCCGATCTCGGCGACGAAGCCCGGCGTGTTGGGGGAGGCCAGCGAGCCGACCTTGGGGAAGTTCTTGCCGTAGATGCCCCAGTCCGGCGCCGGTGCCGGCGTGCCGGGTTGGGCGTCCACACCGCAGACGCCGCCGGGATAGCCGTCAAAAGCGTAGAGGTCGGTCGGGCCGGGGTTGGCGAACGGCGCGGTCGAGTTCTTGGGCGTCCAGTCCGGCAGCCGTGAGGCGGCGTTGTGGAACAGCGGCACGGTGATGCCGTCGGCGCGCGCCTTGTCCGCCAGGTGCTGCATGTGGCGGATGTTCTTGGGGTTCACCGCGAACAGCTCGTTTTCCAACTGATAGGCGATGACGGTGCCGCCGCCGTTGGTGATCTGGTGGCGGGCCAGGATGGCGTTGATCTGCGTCATCCATTCATCCGCTGCGGCCTGGTACTCGGCCGCGTCGGTGCGGGCCTCGGCGCGCTGGCGCAGCAGCCAACCCGGGAAGCCGCCGGCCGTCAGCTCGGCGTTCACATAAGGCCCCATGCGGGCGATGACGTAGAGGCCTTCCTCCTCCGCCATCTGGATGGCGCGCTCGATGTTGCGCACGCCGGTGAAGTCGTAGTGGCCCGGCTTGGCCGAGTGGTAGCCCCAGCTGAAGTAGAGCGACACGGCGTTGAGGCCCGACGCCTTCATCTTCTGCAGTACGTCGCGCCACAGGCTGGGCGAGGGCAGGCGGAAGGGGTGGAACTCGCCAGCGAAGATCATCTCCCGCTTGCCGTCGATGATCAGCGAGTGGCGGTCCCAGGCGATGGCCTTGGGCTTGGCCTTGGGTGCCGTTGCACGCTCCAGTTGCGCGGTCTCTTCGGAGATGACCGTGAAGTGGCGCACGGTGCCCGACACGCCGCCCAGCTCCTTCTTGGCCGTCCAGGTCTGCAGGCCGTCGAAGCTGTCGGAGTACCAGTACCGCTTGGTCGTGTAGTCGTCGAAGTAGATGCGCCAGCCGCCCTTGATGGGTACCAGCGCCTGGCCTTCCGACGGGCCGCCCCAGCCGGCCCAGTCGCCGGTCTTCTGGAAGGTCCACGGTCCGTCCAGCGACGGCGCGGTGGCCAGTTCGATGAACTTGGTCGTCTCGTTCTTCGTGAAGGCGACGTAGCGGCCCTCGTGCTGGATGACGAAGGTGTCGATGTAGTTCTTCTCCAGCCCCTGCATGAGCACGGGGTTGGAGAACTTCGTGAAGCTGGCGTCAAGCGCCTTCACGGTATAGGCACCGAACGGACCTTGCGTGCCGGTCTTGGACAGGCTCATGACCAGCTTCAAGCTGCCGTCGCTGTCGCGGAACCATTCAGGCGCCCAGACATTCCTTACTTTTTGATCATTGCCCGGCAGCGTCACCGGCACGTCGGCAACGTGTGTCCAGTTCTTCAGGTCGGCCGACTTGGCGATGCCGAAGGTCGAGCCGTTCCAGTTGGTTGTGTAGGCGATGTAGTACAGCCCGTCCGCCGCGCGGATGATGGACGGGTCGCGCAGCAGCTCCCTGGCCGGCGTGTAGACCTCCGAGCCCAGCGAGGTGAAGTTGACGCCGTCGTTGGAACTGAACAGGCTCAGCGTGTTTTGCGACGTGGCCATGAAGGCCGACATCAGATAGGTTCGCTCGCTTTTTGCCACCGGGGACGTCGCTTGCGCCGGCGTGCTGACGGCGGTGGGCCCCTGCTGGCCCGGCAGATCCTGCGCCTGGATCGCCCCGCACAGCAACAGCGCGGCCCACCAGCTGGCGGAGCGGGGCGACGGGGCAAACGGCAAGGCAGCGTGCATAGCGGACCGGGAGTGCGGGGAGCCTGATTCAGTGTCACCCGGTTCGCCGCCGCCAAAAAATCAAGCGCGTGCGAGAAAGGGGCCTTCGTCTGGGCCGGCGAGAATGCCCCCCATGTTCAGTTTCTTCAAGAAGACGGCGCCGGCGCCGGTGCCCGACGAGGCGCCCACCCTGCTGCCCGAGGGCTGGGTCACCAAGCCCGCCAGCCCGCCACCTCCGCCCGCCGCTCCCGAGCCAGTTGCACCACCGGTCGCCGCGCCCCAAGCACCCGTTCCCGCCGCGCCGGCTCCCGCGCTGCCCGTCGCCCTGCCGCCGAGGGCGCCCGAACCCGCCGCTGCGCCGCGCCAGAGCTGGATGGAGCGGCTGCGTGCCGGCCTGCGCAAGACGGGCGGCAGCATCGCCGGCGTCTTCACCGGCACCCAGATCGACGACCAGCTTTACGAGGAGCTGGAAGAAGCCCTGTTGATGGCCGATGCCGGCGTCAAGGCCACGCAGTTCCTGCTCGATGACCTGAAGCGTCGCGTGAAGGACGCCCGGGCCAGCGACCCGCAGGCCGTGCGTGGTCTGCTGATCGACGCGCTCACCGAGTTGCTGTCGCCGCTGGAAAGGGGCCTGGAAGTCGGCCGTCACACGCCCACTGTCATGATGGTCGTGGGCGTCAATGGCGCCGGCAAGACGACCAGCATCGGCAAGCTGACCCGCCATCTTGCCGAAGCCGACCAGAAGGTGCTGCTGGCGGCTGCCGACACCTTCCGCGCCGCGGCGCGCGAGCAGTTGGGTGTGTGGGCCGACCGCGCCAAGGTCGAGATCGTCAGCCAGGAGGGCGGCGACCCCGCTGCCGTGTCCTTCGACGCCGTCAATGCCGGACGCGCTCGTGGTGCCGATGTCGTCATCGCCGACACCGCCGGCCGCCTGCCGACGCAGCTCCACCTGATGGAAGAGCTGAAGAAGATCAAGCGCGTCATCAACAAGGCCCAGGAAGGTGCGCCTCATGAGGTGCTGCTGGTGGTGGACGGCAACACCGGCCAGAACGCGCTGAACCAGGTCAAGGCCTTTGACGAAACGCTGGGCCTCACCGGGCTCATCGTCACCAAGCTCGACGGCACCGCCAAGGGTGGCGTGCTGGCGGCAATAGCGCGCGAGCGGCCTGTGCCGGTCTATTTCATCGGCGTGGGCGAAAAGCTGGAAGACCTCGAGACCTTCAGCGCGCGCGAGTTCGCACGGGCGCTGCTGGAGTAAGCCGCTCGAAGTCCGTGCGGATCCAGGCCTCGAACGCGTCGACGGCCGGCGCGCCGACGCGGGCCGCACCACGCAGCAACCGGTAGCCATAGGCCGAAGCCAGCGGCGCGCAGTTGGCGAGCACCAGGCGGCCCTGGGCCAGGTCCTCGGCCGCGAGCGCGAACGGCACAAGGCCCACGCCCAGCCCGGCCACCGCAGCCTGCACCAGCAGCCCGCCATGGCTGTAGCTGCGTGAGAAATCGAGATGCCGCCGCGCGGCCAGCCCCTCGCGCGACAGCAGGCGCTGCCAGGCCTGCAGCCCCCCTTCCTCGTGCAGCAGCGGCTGGCGCAGCAGCTCGGCCAGTGGCGCGGGCTTGGGCGTGAGGGCAGGGCTGTAGACGACGACCTGCTGCTCGGCATACAGCGGCGGCTCCCCCATCTTGTCGAGAGCCTGGTAGCGCAGCGCGATGTCGCAGCCCCCACCGTCGAGGTCGGCGAGTTGGTCGCTGGCCTGCACGCGCACGTCGACCGCCGGATGGGTCGCGGTGAACGCATGCAGCCGCGGAACCAGGAACTTCATCGTCAGCGAATGCGTGCTGGATACACGCACGGTGTGCGGGTCCTGCGTCTCGCGCAGCGCCAGCACCTGCTCGCGCAGTTCGCCCACCATGCGCGTGACGCTCGCGGCCAGCGCGCGCCCGGCCGGCGTGATGGCGACATGGCGCGGGTGGCGCACGAACAGGGCCAGGCCCAGGGACTGCTCCAGCAGCTTGATCTGCTGGCTCAACGCTGCCGGCGTCTTGTGCAGCTCGACTGCCGCCGCGCGAAAGCCATCGTGGCGGGCGGCCGCTTCGAAGTCGAGCAGGCCGGACAGGCTGGAAAAAGGCTTGGGCATGGCGCGAGGGCAAGTTTTCCTGATCCTCAGGATAGCCAAATCTCGGTTTCGCTTCTCGCCCCGCAAGGGAAGACTGCTGGCCATCACTCCACGGACGAGTCATGAGTCAAAAAATCCTGGTCATCGGCGGAACCCGATTTTTCGGCATTCCTCTTGTTGAGGCACTGCTCGCTGCTGGCAACCGCGTGACGATCGCGACGCGAGGCCGCACGCCCGATCCCTTCGGCGTGCGCGTGCGCCGCGTCGCGGTGGACCGTGGCGACGCGACGGCGATGCAGGCTGCATTCAGCGATGCGCGCTTTGACGTCGTCTACGACCAGATGTGCTACGGCCCGGATGAAGCCGCACTCGCCGCACGCCTGTTCACCGGCAAGGTCGGCCGCTACCTGATGACGTCGACGCTCGAGGTCTATGACGCGCGGCATGGCCAGCTGGCGCGCGCCTATCGAGAGGAGGATCTCGACCTGGCGCGGTCCGTGGACAGGCCGCCGACGGCCTATGGCGACGGCAAGCGTCGCGCCGAGGTCCAGCTGCTGGGGGCTCGGGAGCTGCCGGTCGCGACGCTTCGGCTGGCCCACGTGCTGGGCGGCGCGGAGGATTTCACCGGCCGGCTGCGCGGCTATGTCGAGCGGGTCCTCCGTGGCGAACCGCTGCTGCATGCGGCGGTGCCGGGCGCGACCTCCTTCATCGATGTGCCTGGCGTGGTGGCGCTGTTGGTCTGGGCTGGCCGCCAGGACTTTCTCGGCCCGCTCAACGTCGCGAGCCGCGGCACGCTGACGGCGCCACAACTGCATGCGCGTATCGCGACAAGATTGGGGCGTGAAGCCCTGACGACGCCGAAAGCTGGTGCCGGTGCGAGCCCTTTCGACTACGCCGCGCTTCACGCGCTGGACACCGGTCGCGCGACGGCGCTGGGCTGGCTGTTTGATCCCCTGGACGACTGGCTGGATGCCCTCATCGACACGCACGCAGCAGCGCTGGCTGGTGAAGGGGTGGGCGCATGAACGGCGTCCAACACCTTGGCGCCTTCCTGCTGGCAGCCTTGCTCGTCATCGTCGTGCCGGGGCCGGCGACGCTCTATGTGCTGGGCCAGGTGCGCATGGCGGTGCCTCGCGCCATGCTGGCCGTTGGCGGCCTGGTGGCCGGCGATCTGTTGCTGATCATGGCGGCTGGCTTGGGGCTGGGCAGCCTCCTGCAGCAATGGCCGGCGGCGTTGGTGGCGTTGCGGATGGTCGGCGCGCTGTACGTCGCATGGCTTGGGCTGACCATGCTGCGCAGCGCTGCGGCGCCTGCCACCATGGAGGAGAAATCCAGCGGGAAGGCCAGCGGCGCTTTCGGTCCGGCCCTGCTGCTGACGCTGCTCAACCCCAAGCCCATCCTGTTCTTCGGCGCCTTCTTTCCGCTCTTCCTGACGATTGACAACACCGACTGGCTGGGCGGCTTCATGCGCCTGGGCCTGCTGTTCGAGCTGATCAACATCGGCTGGTTCGCGCTGCTGATCGCAGGTGCGGCCCTGCTGCGCCGTCGTGCCCGCATGCCCACCGGGCCCTGGCTGAACCGCCTTGGCGCGCTGGGCTTGCTGGGCTGTGCGGCCCTGGTGATGCTCGGCTAATGCGCGTGTGGCGTATCGGCGTAGTAGCCGGATGCGCGCGGCTTGGGGAACAGCGTGTCACGCAGCCGGTCGCTGGACTCGTTCTGCCATTCCCGGTTCCACGGCGTGACCGCCAGCTCGGTGGCGCCCAGCACGCGCAACAGGCGATCCCGTTTCCTGGAATGGCGAGGCTCGTCGGCAACGGGCAGCAGGACGACGGAGCGCGCATAGCCGTGTTCATCGCACAGCGCGAAGTCGACGGTCAGCAAACCCGTGCGCGACAGCCACTCGCGGTAGGAGTACTGCTTGGGCACCCGCACCAGCTTGTGCAGCGGCACATGGGCCAGCAGGAATCCCTTGGGGTGTTCCAGTGCCAGGGCTTGAGCGATGCATTTGTGGGCATGGCGCTCCGCGCTCACCAGCACCCGCGCGGCGGTGGGCGGCCATTGCATCACGGTATCGCTGGCATCCTTGCGAGGCGCTCTGCCTTGCCCGGTGAGGTTGCTCAGCCAGGCGCCGACGGCTCTTGGGAGGTGAAGGTTCAGCATGCGCGCGACGCTAGCGGCCGCGCCGGTTCTTGACCATGCTCCGTTGTCCCTCGACCTTGGGACCAAGTGTGTGGACTTGTGTCCCCGCTGACCGGAGGCTGTCGGCGGGCGGATTGGCCGAACGCTCGAGCGCGCACGCCTGCGGGTTTACATCCCCGGCAAGCCCTTCATACCGCCCATGCGCTTCATCATCTTCATCAGGCCGCCGCCCTTCATCTTCTTCATCATCTGCTGCATCTGGTCGAACTGATTCAGCAGGCGATTGACGTCCTGGATCTGCACGCCGGCGCCGGTGGCGATGCGGCGCTTGCGGCTGGCCTTGCTCTTGCCATCCATCAAGAGGGCCGGGTGTGAGCGCTCCTTGGCGCTCATGGAACGCAGGATGCCTTCCATGCGCTTCATGTCGCGCTCGGCGCGGTCCATGTCGGCCTGGCCGGGCTGCTTGTTGCCCATCATGTTCTGCGGCAGCTTGTCCATCAGGCCGCCCAGGCCGCCCATCTTCTTCATCTGCGCGATCTGCTGCAGGAAGTCATTCAGGTCGAAGCCGCTGCCGCTCTTGAGCTTGTCGGCCATTGCCTGGGCGCTGGCCATGTCGACGTTGGCCGTGACCTGCTCGACGAGGGCCACGATGTCGCCCATGCCCAGCACGCGGCCGGCGTGGCGGTCGGCGTCGAAGACTTCCAACCCGTCGATCTTCTCGGACACGCCGGCGAACTTGATCGGCGCGCCGGTGATCTGGCGCACCGACAGCGCCGCACCACCGCGGGAGTCGCCGTCGAGCTTGGTCAGCACAACGCCGGTCAGCGGCAGGGCGTCCTTGAAGGCCTTGGCGGTGTTGATCGCATCCTGGCCCTGCATGGCGTCGACGACGAACAGCGTCTCGACCGGGTTCAGCACCGCATGCAGGTCCTTGATCTCGGCCATCAGCGCTTCATCGATGGCCAGGCGGCCGGCGGTGTCCACCAGCAGCACGTCGATGTAGTGGCGCTTGGCGTAGTCCAGCGCGGCCAGCGCGATGTCACGAGGCTTTTGCTCGGGCGTGGACTCGAACCATTCGGCGCCGGCCTGCCTGGTCACCGTCTTCAACTGCTCGATGGCTGCCGGGCGGTAGACGTCGGCGGAGACCGTCAGCACCTTCTTCTTGCGCTTCTCGATCAGGTGCTTGGCGAGCTTGGCCGTCGTCGTCGTCTTGCCGGCGCCCTGCAGGCCGGCCATCAGGATGACGGCGGGCGGCTGGGCGGCGAGGTTGATGTCGGCCACGCCTTCGCCCATGGTCGCGGCGAGTTCCTTGTGCACGACCGAGACCAGCACCTGGCCGGGGTTCAGTGAGCCGACGACCTCCTGGCCCAGAGCCTTCTCCTTCACGCGGGCAATGAAGTCGCGCACCACCGGCAGGGCCACGTCGGCCTCCAGCAGGGCCATGCGCACCTCGCGGAGCATGTCCTGCACATTGCTCTCGGTGATGCGGGCCTGCCCGCGCATCGTCTTGACGAGGCGACTCAGGCGGTCGGTGAGGTTGGATGCCATGGTGGGGAGGTGGGCTAGGAGGCTGTCGGGCTTTGGGCGGGGTGCACGTTGGATCTGCAAGGGGGCTGAGGCTAGGCGCGACGACGCTGCGGGCTCGTGCCCGCGAGGAGGAGCAACAACGCATCAGCCCCCTTGCAGACCCAACCCGAAGGGCCGAGGCGATTTGCGGGGCCATGCGTCGTTGCCGACTCGTTGCTGGGCCCCACCCAACGCCTCGTCGACGCCTAGCCTGGCCTCGCAACTCGCCTCGGCGCGCACCCCGCCCAAAGCCCGACAGCCTCCTGGACCGCCAGAACGGCGGCAGGCCAAAAGTACACTGCAGCCATGAGTTTATCGCCCGCCCTTCTTGCCGATGCTGGAGACGCCGCAGCCGGCGCCCAAAGCCTCGGCCCCGGGCCGGCATTGGCCGTCGCCAGCGCGCTGGCGCTGCTGGGATATGTCTGGGTTGGCCTGCTGCGCGCGCGCGCCGGCGACGATGCCTCCGTGCGGCGGCCGCTGCGGTCCGTGCCGCCCATGGCCCTGGCCTGGACGGCCCAGTTCGCCGCCCTCTATATAGATATCAGTGGCTACGGCCTGGCCGAGCCGGGCGCGCGCTTCGGTTTCGCACCGGCGCTGTCGATGACGACCTGGCTGGTGCTGACGGTCTATCTGGTTGAAAGCCGCTTCCTGCCCCTGCACAGCGTGCGGCGCGTGCTGGCCTGGCTGGCGGCGGCGGCCGTGCTGCTGGCTTGGGGCTTCCCCGGTGAGAGCCGGCCGCTGGCCGCGTCGCCCTGGGCGCCGTTGCACTGGGTGCTGGGCCTGGCGTCCTACGGCCTGTTCGGCGTGGCGGTGCTGCATGCGGCGCTGATGAACCGCGCCGAGGCGCAGCTGCGCCGCAAGCAGTCGACACCGGCCGGGCTGCCGCTGCTGCGGCTTGAGCGCCTGACCTTCCAGTTCGTGGCCGCCGGCGTCGGCGTGCTGTCCCTGGCCATCCTGCTTGGATGGTGGTTCACACCGCATTGGCGTTGGGACCATAAGAACCTGCTGGCCGTGCTGGGCTGGCTGGTGCTGACCGGCCTGCTGGTCGGGCGGCGCATCTACGGCTGGCGCGGCCGGCGTGCGACGCGCTGGCTCTACGCCGGCGCGGCCTTGCTGCTGTTGTCCTATGCCGGCTCGCGCTTCGTGCTGGAGGTCATCCTGCAGCGCGGTGTCAACGGAGGCGGCGCATGAAATACCTGCTGCTGCTGGCCCTGCTGGCGGGCCTGTTCTTTGTGCTGGGCATCAAGCGCGGCCGGCCGCGCGAACCCGAGGCGCGCAAGCCCCAGCCGCCGGCGCCGCCGCAAGCCATGCTGCGCTGCGCCGAATGCGGCATGCATCTGCCCGTCGATGAGGCGCTGCCGGGCAAGGGTGGCGTGTTCTGCAGCTCGGCGCATCGCACCAGCTTCGAGGCCCGCGAGGGGCAGGCCTGACGGTGGCCGGCGCCGGCAGCTGGTTCGTCGAGCAGCCGCCGGCGGAGCCGCCGGCCGAGGCCAGCGCTTCGTTCGAGCGTCTTTACCGCGCCTTCCTGTCGGCGCGTGCAGCCCTGGGCCTGGCCCTGGTGATGGCCCAACTGATCTCGGTCGTTCTCGGCACGACACCGGCGCGCTCGACGCTGGCACTGAGCCTGTCCTATGCCGTGGCGGCCCTGGCCCTGTGGCTGGCGCCGCAGCTGCGGCGGGGCGCCTCGGCGCGCAGCCTGGCGCGCATCAGCAGCCCCCATTGGTGGAGCGCCATCGGCGTGGACCTGATCCTGTTCGGCGTGCTGCATGCGCTGGACCCGAGTGGGGTGAACTACGGCGCCCTCTTCGTCATGCCGGTGCTGATGGCGGCCGTGCTGAGCCCGCGCATGCTGGCGCTGGCTACAGCGGCGATGGCAACGCTGGGCCTGCTCGGTGCGGCCGCCTGGTCGCTGCTGGCCGGCCTGGACGTGGGCCTGAAGACGACGCAGGCCGGCCTGGTGGGCAGCGGCCTGTTCGCCGTGAGCCTGCTCGCCGGTGAGCTCAGCGCGCGGCTCGCTCGCGAGGAGAAGGCCGCACGGGGCAGCCTGGCGCTCGCCCGCCAGCAGGAGTTGCTGAACCGCCTGGTCATCGATGAGATGCAGGAGGGCGTGCTCGTCGTCGACCGGCGTGGCCGCATCCGCGCGATGAACCCGGCGGCGCGCAGCCTGTTGGGCGCCGCCAGCGGAGAGCTGAGCTGGCAGTTGCGCGGGCGGGCCGACTGGCAGCCTCTGGTGCTCGCATTGGAGCGAGCCTATGGCGGCAACGCCGGTGATGGAGGAGCGGAAGTCGACGTGGCGCTGGCGCTGGACAGCGGCGCCGCGCGCAGCCTGCGCCTGCGCCTGCGCTTCACACGCCAGCGCGAGGGCAGCGAGGAGCTGTGCGTGCTGTTCGTCGAGGACAACCGCGAGCTGCTGGCGCGTACCCGCCAGGAGAAACTGGCCGCCATGGGCCGGGTGTCGGCCGGCATCGCTCACGAGATTCGCAACCCGCTGGCGGCCATCGCCCAGGCCAATGCCTTGCTGGCCGAGGACGTCGCCGGCGGGCGCGCCGAGCAGCTGACCAGGATGGTCGCCTCCAATGTGCAAAGGCTCAAGCGCCTGGTCGACGACGTCAGCGAGCTGGCGCCCGGCATGCAGCCCGACACGCAGCCGCTGGACGTCAGCGCGCTGGTGCAGGAGACCTGCGAGGACTGGGTGCAGGTCAACGGCGTCGAGCCGGGTGCCCAGAGCCGCTTCCGGCTGCACATCGGCGCGCCTGGGCTGATGGGGCTGTTCGACGCGGAGCATCTGCGCCGCGTCCTGGTCAATCTGCTCGACAACGCGCATCGCCATGCCGAGCCTGGCGCGGGCGCGATCCAAGCGGAGCTGGACCGCCACGGCGATGCGCTGGACCTCGTCGTGCGCAGCGCGGGCGCGCCGGTGCCGCATGAGATCGAGCGCCATCTGTTCGAGCCTTTCTTCTCGACACGCAGCCGCGGTTCGGGCCTGGGCCTCTACATTTGCCGTGAACTGTGTGAGCGTCACGGCGCCCGCATCGACTATCGCCGCGCCACTGACGCGGCGGCCAACGAGTTCTGCGTTCGACTGCGCACGCCCTCATCTGCATCCTCTGCATGACTACTGCCACGCTCCCGCGCCTGCTGGTCGTCGACGACGAGCCCGATCTGCGCACGCTCTACGAGCTGACGCTGCTGCGTGAAGGCTATGAGATCGACAGTGCGGGCACGGTGGCAGAGGCGCTGGCGCATCTGCAGGCCCAGACCTACAGCGCCGTCATCACCGACATGAAGCTGCCCGACGGCTCGGGCCTGGCGTTGCTGCGCTGGCTGGAGCAGGCCGGCCGACCCGAGAAGGCCATCGTCATCACGGCGTTCGGCTCGGCCGAGAACGCGGTGGAAGCCTTGAAGGCCGGCGCCTACGACTACCTGACCAAGCCGGTGGACCTGCGCCAGTTCCGCCTCGTCGTCGGTTCGGCACTGGGCCGCGTGGCGCCCGATCCCAGCCCGGCGGCGCAAGAAAAAAGCGTGGCAATGCCGGCGTCGGCGCTGCGCCTGGTGGGTGAATCACCGGCCATCCGCGCGGTTCGCTCGCTGATCGACAAGGTGGCGCGCAGCATGGCGCCGGTGCTGGTGCAGGGTGAATCCGGGACCGGCAAGGAGCTGGTGGCGCGGGCCATCCACGACCACGGCGTGCGCGCCGAGCAGGGTTTCATCGCCGTCAACTGCGGCGCCATTCCCGAGAACTTGCTGGAGGCCGAGTTCTTCGGCTACCGCAAGGGCGCGTTCACCGGTGCCAACGAGGACCGCGAGGGCTTCTTCCAGGCGGCGGATGGCGGCACGCTCTTCCTCGATGAGATCGGCGACCTGCCCCTGGCGATGCAAAGCAAGCTGCTGCGCGTCATCCAGGAGCGTTCGGTGCGGCCGGTCGGCGCCACCGCCGAGACGCCGATCAATGTGCGCATCCTCAGCGCGACGCACAAGGATCTGTCCGCCGAGGTGGCGGCGGGGCGCTTCCGCCAGGACTTGTTCTACCGCCTCAACGTCATCCAGATCCGCGTGCCGCCGCTGCGCGAGCGCCTGGAGGACCTGGGCCTGATCAGCACCCGGGTGCTGACCCGCATCGCCCAGGACGCTGGCGTGTCACCAGCGCCACGACTGACGGTGGGTGCGCTGCAGACGCTGTCGCGCTATGCCTTTCCCGGCAATGTGCGCGAGCTCGAGAACCTGCTGCACCGCGCGCTGGCGCTGGCGGGCGGTGAGTGGATCGACGCCGACGATCTTGGCCTGCCCGACACGCTGCTGGACGAGGACCGCAGCGAGTCGCAGTTCGCCGCGCTGGACACCCCCCTTGGGGCGGCACCAGTGGCCGAGGGCGTGTCCCTGCCCGAGGAATTGCCGTCGGACCTGGCGCGCTATCTCGACGAGGTCGAGCGCGCCATTCTGCTGCGAGCGCTGGAGCTGCACCGCTTCAACCGCACGGCCGCGGCAGCCAGCCTCGGGCTGTCGCTGCGCCAGATCCGCTACCGCATGGCGCGGCTTGCGATCTCGGCTGGTGACAGCTGAAAGAAAAACCTTCTCGGGATTTGCCCTGCTTGAATCTGCGGCGAGGCTATAGAGCGCTTGCTCGGACGCAGCGCTGGCGCGGCCTTGCGGCCCGCTTCGGCCCGCCAGCCCAGTGTTGATGCGGGTTGCCGGTTGCAAGCCCCGATCTGATCGGCCAAAGGCGCGCGCGGGGCATTTGTCCAGAGAAATCGCGGCCAGGGTTTGACACTAGCGGTAGTGCTTGAGGACGGCGGGGGCCATAGATATAGTGTTCCTTCGTGATATCCTGCTGAGCCAGTCGACCCCATGACCATCCCCTCGGATTCGCTGTTTGCAGTGGCTTGGCCACGGCAGCAAAGCGCCCGGGGACCAAGCCGAAACGCCGGCCTGGCAATGGAGCGGCAGGGACGAAATACCCCACTGAAGCACCGCACGATGCGCTGGCCCGACCTTCGGGTTGATGCCGCGCATTTGCCCGTCATTTCTCGATAAAGGATCCCCTCATGCTGCATGAAGCCGCCACGGGCCAGGCCACCTCCGCCTCGCTGTCGTCGCAGTCCCCGGTCGCGTTTGGATCCGACGCCACCGCCCCCAGCGCCCCTGCGTTGTCCGGCTATCAGGCCTACCAGATCATTCGCCGCAATGGCGCCGTGGTCTCGTTCGAGCCGAGCAAGATCGCCGTTGCGCTGATGAAGGCTTTCCTGGCCGTGCATGGCACCAGCGGCGCAGCCTCGGCCAGCGTGCGTGAGACGGTGGAGCAGCTGACCCAGAACGTCGTGCGCGCCCTGCTGCGCTCGCGTCCGAGTGGCGGTACCTTCCATATTGAAGATGTGCAGGACCAGGTCGAGCTGGGCCTGATGCGCAGCAGCAACCATGAAGTCGCCCGCGCCTACGTGCTGTATCGCGAGCGCCGCACGCAGGAGCGCGCCGCGCAGGGCGAGGCCACGCGCGCCGCCGAGCCGGTGGTGATGGTGGTGGACCGCGGCGAGCGCCGCCCGCTGGACCTGGGTGCGCTGAAGTCGCTGATCGCGTCGGCCTGCGAGAACCTCGGCGCCGACGTCAAGCCAGATCCGGTGCTGGCCGAGACCCAGCGCAATCTGTACGACGGCGTCGCCATCGACGAGGTCTACAAGGCCGCCATCCTGGCCGCGCGCACGCTGATCGAGAAGGACCCGGGCTACAGCCGCGCCACCGCGCGCCTGCTGCTGCACACGATCCGCCGCGAGATCCTCGGTGGCGAGGTGCTGCAGGGTGAGATGACCCAGCGCTACGCCGAGTACTTCCCCGGCTATATCAAGAAGGGCGTGAAGGCCGAACTGCTGGACGAGAAGCTGCAGCAGTACGACCTGGTCAAGCTGGGTGCGGCGCTCAAGCCCGAGCGCGACCTGCAGTTCGACTACCTCGGCCTGCAGACCCTGTACGACCGCTACTTCCTGCACATCGAAGAGCAGCGCATCGAGCTGCCTCAGGCCTTCTTCATGCGCGTGGCCATGGGCCTGGCCCTGGGCGAGATCGACCGCGAAGCCCGCGCCATCGAGTTCTATGAAGTGCTGTCGAGCTTCGACTTCATGTCCAGCACGCCGACGCTGTTCAACGCCGGCACGCGCCGCTCGCAGCTGTCGAGCTGCTACCTGACCACCGTCAGCGACGACCTCGACGGCATCTACGAGGCGCTGAAGGAGAACGCGCTGCTGAGCAAGTTCGCCGGCGGCCTGGGCAATGACTGGACCCCGGTGCGCGCGCTGGGCTCGCACATCAAGGGCACCAACGGCAAGAGCCAGGGCGTCGTGCCCTTCCTGAAGGTGGTCAACGACACGGCGGTCGCCGTGAACCAGGGCGGCAAGCGCAAGGGCGCCGTCTGCGCCTATCTGGAAACCTGGCACCTCGACATCGAGGAGTTCCTGGACCTGCGCAAGAACACCGGCGACGACCGCCGCCGCACGCACGACATGAACACGGCGAACTGGATTCCCGACCTGTTCATGCGCCGTGTGCTCGAAGGCGGTGACTGGACGCTGTTCAGCCCCAGCACCTGCCCGGACCTGCACGACCTGTTCGGCAAGCCTTTCGAAGTGGCCTACACGGCCTACGAGGCCAAGGCCGACCGCGGCGAGATCAAGCTCTTCAAGCGCATGCCGGCCAAGGACCTGTGGCGCAAGATGCTGTCGATGCTGTTCGAGACGGGCCACCCCTGGATCACGTTCAAGGACGCCTGCAATGTGCGCAGCCCGCAGCAGCACGTCGGCGTGGTGCACTCCAGCAACCTGTGCACCGAGATCACGCTGAACACCAACGACAGCGAGATCGCCGTCTGCAACCTCGGCTCCGTCAACCTGGCCCAGCACATCAAGGATGGCCAGATCGACCAGGCCAAGCTGAAGAAGACGACGCGCACCGCGATGCGCATGCTCGACAACGTCATCGACATCAACTACTACGCCGTCAAGAAGGCGCGCGACTCCAACCTGCGCCACCGCCCGGTCGGCCTGGGAATCATGGGCTTCCAGGACGCGCTGTACCAACTGCGCACTCCCTACGCCTCGCAGGCTGCCGTCGACTTCGCCGATCGCTCGATGGAGGCCGTCTGCTATCACGCCTACTGGGCCTCGACCGAACTGGCCGAGGAACGCGGCCGCTACTCCACCTACAAGGGCTCGCTGTGGGATCGCGGCATCCTGCCGATCGACTCGCTGGACCTGCTGGCCGAGGCCCGCGGCGGCTACGTCGACGTCGACCGCTCGACCACGATGGACTGGGACGCCCTGCGCGGCCGCATCGCCAGCTTCGGCATGCGCAACAGCAACTGCGTGGCGATCGCGCCGACGGCGACCATCTCCAACATCATCGGCGTGGACGCCTCCATCGAGCCGTGCTTCGGCAACCTGTCGGTCAAGTCCAACCTGTCGGGCGAATTCACCATCATCAACGAATCGCTGGTGCGCGACCTGAAGGCGCTGGGCCTGTGGGACGACGTGATGGTCATGGACCTCAAGCACTTCGACGGCTCGCTGCGTCGCATCGACCGCGTGCCGGAGGAGATCAAGGCGCTCTACGCGACGGCCTTTGAAGTCGACACCGTGTGGCTGATCGAGGCCGGTGCTCGCCGCCAGAAGTGGATCGACCAGGCGCAGAGCCTGAACATCTACATGGCCGGCGCGTCGGGCAAGAAGCTCGACGAGACCTACAAGCTCGCTTGGCAGCGCGGCCTGAAGACGACCTACTACTTGCGCACGACCAGCGCGACGCAGGCCGAGAAGAGCACGGTGACGCGCTCGGGCCAGCTCAACGCGGTGTCCAACAGCACCGCAGCGATGGCCGCCGCACCGGTCGCGCCGGTTGCCGTCGTAGAGCCCGAACTGCCGGCGACGGACATGAAGTTCTGCTCGATCGACAATCCCGATTGCGAGGCTTGCCAATGAACGCCGACTTGGCCCGGGATTGCGGCGCAGCGAAGCGCAGCCACAATCCGGATTGCGAGGCCTGTCAGTAAATTCGGAGCGAGGCCTTCACTTGTCTATACAAGTGAAGGCCTCGGTTTCGATGCCCTCGCGCAACAAACTTTGCGCGAACGATGCAAATAGCTGTAGCTAGTTCTTGTTGATTTGCACAAGCACTGCCGATAATTCGAAGTGATAGGAAGCACACCATGCTGGATTGGGACGAAGACCTGAAGTCCACTGACACACACACCGCGAAGCCTGTCGCGGCACTGCCTTCGGCGCCCCTGATGCCTGAAGTTGCTCTCGCTTCCTCTCCCGCTCCCAAGTTGTCCGGCGAACCAACCACCGCGCGTCGCGTGAAGGCTGCCGACAAGCGCATCATCAACGGCCAGACCGACGTCAACCAGCTGGTGCCCTTCAAGTACAAATGGGCCTGGGAGAAGTACCTCGCCACCTGCGCCAACCACTGGATGCCGCAGGAAGTGAACATGAGCCGCGACATCGCGCTCTGGAAAGATCCCAACGGCCTGACCGAAGACGAGCGCCGCATCATCAAGCGCAACCTCGGTTTCTTCGTCACCGCTGACTCGCTGGCCGCGAACAACATCGTGCTGGGCACCTACCGCCACATCACGGCACCCGAGGCTCGCCAGTTCCTGCTGCGCCAGGCGTTCGAAGAAGCGATCCACACGCACGCCTACCAGTACATCGTGGAGTCGTTGGGTCTGGACGAGAGCGAGATCTTCAACGCCTACAACGAAGTCCAGTCCATCCGCGACAAGGACGAGTTCCTGATCCCCTTCATCGGCGCGATCATGGACCCGCACTTTCACACCGGCACGCCCGAGACCGACCAGACGCTGCTGAAGAGCCTGATCGTTTTCGCCTGCCTGATGGAAGGCCTGTTCTTCTACGTCGGCTTCACGCAGATCCTGGCGATGGGCCGCCAGAACAAGATGACGGGTGCAGCCGAGCAGTACCAGTACATCCTGCGCGACGAGTCAATGCACTGCAACTTCGGCATCGACCTGATCAACCAGATCAAGCTTGAGAACCCGCACCTCTGGACGGCCGAATTCAAGGCCGAGATCAAGGCGCTGTTCCTGAAGGCCGTCGAACTTGAATACCGCTACGCCGAGGACACCATGCCGCGCGGCGTGCTGGGCCTCAACGCATCGATGTTCAAGGGCTATCTGCGCTTCATCGCCAACCGCCGTGCGGTGCAGATCGGCCTCGAAGCCCTGTTCCCTAACGAAGAAAATCCCTTCCCCTGGATGAGCGAGATGATCGACTTGAAGAAGGAACGCAACTTCTTCGAGACGCGCGTCATCGAGTACCAATCAGGCGGGGCACTGAGCTGGGACTGAAGTCCCAGCCATCACAAGATCAAGACCTGGCCAATGCAGTCACCGAGCGAAACCCGCATCAACACGCTAGACGTGGCGGGGCTGCATGGCGATCCCATTCACCGTATCGAGGCGCTCCTCCTGGGCGACTCTCGGGCGGTGAATAACCGTATCCGCACGGACCGGTCCGTGCGGGACGGTGACTTTTCCACTTGATCAAGGAGAAAACCATGGCAACTGCAAAGACCCCGGCTAAGGCCGCAGCGAAGAAGGCCGCTCCGGCCAAGAAGGCTGCACCCGCCAAGAAGGCCGCTCCGGCCAAGAAGGCCGCTCCGGCCAAGAAGGCCGCTCCGGCCAAGAAGGCCGYTCCGGCCAAGAAGGCCGCTCCGGCCAAGAAGGCCGCTCCGGCCAAGAAGGCTGCGCCCGCCAAGAAGGCCGCTCCGGCCAAGAAGGCTGCGCCCGCCAAGAAGGCCGCTCCGGCCAAGAAGGCCGCTCCGGCCAAGAAGGCTGCGCCCGCCAAGAAGGCCGCTCCGGCCAAGAAGGCTGCACCCGCCAAGAAGGCCGCTCCGGCCAAGAAGGCTGCGCCCGCCAAGAAGGCCGCTCCGGCCAAGAAGGCTGCACCCGCCAAGAAGGCCGCTCCGGCCAAGAAGGCTGCTGCGCCCAAGAAGGCCGCTGCCAAGCCCGCCGCGAAGCCTGCTGCCAAGAAGGCCGCAGCTCCGAAGAAGGCTGCCGCCAAGCCTGCCCCGGCTGCCAAGCCTGCCGCTGCTGCAACCGCTCCTGCGGCCAAGACGGCTCTGAGCCCGCAAGCTGCCTGGCCCTTCCCGACCGGCAACAAGCCCTAACCAGGCGATCCGCTGACTCGCCGCCGGGTGGTTCGTCCACCCGGATCCCGGCGAAGCAGGCAACCCGGCCCCGAAATTTTCGGGGCCGGGTTTTTTATGTGCGCTCAGCATGAGCGCACTCTTGCGGGTGCAAGTCCCGCCGTAAGTTGATCGCGACGAACGAAGCGAAGCGCAACTGCATGAGGGCGACCGAGTGTGGGGAGGAAGCGTGGAGCGAAGCTGCGTGCCGATGAACAAGAACCGGATAGAAGGCGCTGCCGAGCAGGGCGGGCGGGCATGAAACCGCGAAGCTCTCGTGATCAAGGCGAAGCGGCGTAGATCCGGCGGTTGTGCGGTGAAGGAGTGCGTTTCTTACCTGAGGAAGCCTCGCCTCATGCCTGAAAGGGCGACGGCCATGCCGGAGCGAGGTGGCAGCAGAGGTCGTAGTAGCCGAGTAGCGGGGCCGCCGAGGCCACCAGCGAGAGGCGAAGGACCAAACGAGAGCAAGTGACCGAGGACCTGGGAATGTCAAAGGCCATGCGTCAGATGCCGGAGCCATCCGGGCGGGCGGGGGTAGCGCGCGGTGAAGCCGGGCGTGAACCTGCCAGCGACGAAGCCCACGACCCGCCCCAGGAACACCAGGGCACAGGGTCAGCAATGCAAGAGGCGGGGGCTGGCACCCTGTTGGAGGCGGCGCTGACGAGAGAGAACCTGCAAGCGGCCTGGAAGCGGGTCAAGGCCAACAAGGGCGGGGCGGGCGTGGACGGGCTCGACATCGAGCAGACGCAATGCCTGCTGCAAACGAAGTGGCCGCAGATCCGCCAAGAGCTGCTGGCGGGCAGGTACCGGCCATCGCCGGTACGGCGGGTGATGACTCCCAAACCGGACGGAAGCGAGCGCGAGCTCGGCATCCCGACGGTGACGGACCGGCTGATCCAGCAGGCATTGCTGCAAGTGCTGCAACCGCTGATCGACCCCACCTTCAGCGACCACAGCCACGGGTTCCGGCCGGGCCGAAGTGCGCACGACGCGGTCAAAGCCGCGCGGGCGTACGTCCAGTCGGGCAAGCGCGTGGTGGTGGACGTGGACCTGGCGAAATTCTTCGACCGGGTGAACCACGACATTCTTGTTGACCGGCTCAAGAAGCGCATCCCGGACACGGCCGTCCTGCGGCTCATCCGTGCGTATCTGAACGCCGGGATCATGGATGGCGGGGTGGCGGTGGAGCGCCAACAGGGCACGCCGCAAGGTGGGCCGCTGAGCCCGCTGCTGGCCAACGTGCTGCTCGACGAAGTAGACAAGGCGTTGGAGGCGCGGGGCTACTGCTTCGCGCGTTATGCCGACGACGCCAACGTCTATGTGGGCAGCAGACGGGCCGGCGAGCGGGTGATGGCGTGGCTCAGGGAGCTGTATGGCAAGCTGAAGCTTCAGATCAATGAAGCCAAGAGTGCCGTGTGCAGTGCCCTCGGGCGCAAGTTCCTGGGCTACGAGCTGTGGGTGGCCAAGGGGCGGGAAGTGAAGTGCAAGGTGGCCGGCAAGGCACTGGCGAACCTCAAGGCCCGGATCCGGCAACTCACGGGACGCTCTGGCGGACGGAGCATGGAGCAAGTGGTGCAGGGGCTCAGGCCCTACCTGCTGGGCTGGAAGGCGTACTTCGGCATGGCGCAAACACCCAAGGTCTGGCGTGAGCTAGACGAGTGGCTGCGACACCGACTCAGAGCCTTGCAGCTCAAACAGTGGAAGCGCGGCACGACCATGTACCGGGAGCTACTGACACTGGGAGCCACGCCTGCTGTTGCTCGACGTGTGGCGGCCAACAGCCGCTGCTGGTGGCGCAACAGCGCAAGGGCGCTCAACAACGTGCTCACCATCACCTGGTTCGACCGATGGCGCCTGCCCCGCCTCTCCTGACCTCAAACTCTCGAACCGCCTGGTGCGGACCCGCATGCCAGGTGGTGTGGCAGGGGTGCTTCCTATGATGGGAGCCCCCTATGCCGATTGGGGAACCGATCCGCTGCTTTCCGTCACGAAGGCTGGTGATGGCAGGCGCGCCTGCGCCGACGTTCAACTGTGGAGGTGCCTGATCTTGGACAAGTCGCTCCCTGAAACGACCGCTGTGCGCGAGGTGCTGGAGTCGATCAAGAGCACCGAGGTCGTCGTCGATGAAATAGTTGCGCCCGGTGCCGTGTCCTTGAAGATCGAGGCACGTGGTGGCGGCCGGGTCGTGGCCGCGGAAGCCAACGTGCCACTGCGGCTCACGGTCACGGTGATGGGAGCAAGCGGGCCGATGGAGGCGGTCGCCACCGATGTCGTCCTGTCCTCTGACGGCAAGCTGTCCGGCGACGTGACGCTGCCGGCCAGCGCCTTTGCTCGCGGCATCGCCGATGCCCAGGTGCAGTTCACCGAGGCGGCCCAGGGCGTCACGCTCACCGCTCGAAGTGGCGACCTGATGGCTGTCACCGCCCGGTTTGTCGTGATGCCCGCGCTGGTGCCGTTCACCGGCCGCGGGCCCTTGGTGGCGAACAGAAACGAGATTCAGGGCAAGACCAGGAAGGCTCGTGCCGTGCTGCTTGAGCCGCCGCGCAACCCGGGGTCCGAGGCGCTGGCCATGCTGCGTGCCAGGCGGCCGATCGCGGGCCTGAATTCGGCTGGCCCCAACTCGAAAAAGGCAGAAGAAGAACTCGGGGCAGGGCGGTCTGGCGATGCGGGAACGAACTGCCTGTGCTGCACGATGGGTGCGATCACGGGGCAGACGACGACGGCGCTGGTGCACGCAATGATCCGCGACAAGCTCGGCCCCGACATCCGGGCGGGGCTGGATGAATCGTGGAAGACCCAGGACAAGGAGCTTGTGGACGCCGAAGTGCAGCGGCGACTTGAAACGTTGATCGCCGATTACGGGACCATGCAGGACGAAAAGATCTGGTGGCGGCTGGAGAGCCTGAAGAACTTCATGACCAAGGCCTCGGACAAGGTGCCGGGCGAGGACGTCTCGGGGGATGCACAACTGCGCGGTACGCGCGGTCTGATGGTTTCTGAGGCCAAGCGCCGCAACGCGGAGGCTGGCACCGATGGCATCCGCTACAAGGTCGTCCAGGACGGGGTGGCCGACACCGACCCGTTGAAGAGCAAGACGTATGCGCTGGATGGCGAGATGCAGGCGCAGATGGGCAAGTATCCCGACGGTACCCAGTTCCAGGTGTTCGTCTATGGGTCGATGCATCACTGGCTGTTCGCGGAAAAATACAATGGGAAGGTGGTGATGGAGGACTATCAGAAGTCCAAACCACCGGTCGGCACCAAGGCCTCAGCCAGCGGACCGACGGGCTACACGGGTGACGACGTGCCGCATCATCCGGTCGCGCAGGAGCAGTCAGGCGTTTTCACGCAGGGCTACTTCCTTGCCATCTGCCCGGAGTCGTTCGACGCCAGCCAGGCCTGGGCCGGCAACAGGGACTGGCCGCAGCTCACGATGTGAGGATCACGGCTCGTGAATCACACCCGCGTGCCGCCGGCAAGCAGCCTCAACGTCGCCTCATCCCGCTCCCCGTTGTAGAGCTTCTCCAGCGTCCGTCCAAACAGGTGGTCCGGCTCGCCCGCGACCGCCTCGAACAAGGTCAGGCAGGATTTGAACTTCATCGTGTCCACGTCGCCCAGGATGCGCTCGGCCGAATTGCCCTCGTGAGCCAGCATGGCTTGCACACAATCACGCAGCCGCGCGCCCAGCACCGGATGGGCGAGATAGGCCTCGGCTTCCGCGCGGCCTGCGATGCCGTATTCATGCGCCATGGCGCTGCGCCCCAGCCCGCGCAACTGCGGCAGCACGAACCAGATCCAGTGACCGGTCTTGCGGCCGGCCTTGAGCTCGGCCAGCGCCTGCTCGTACCGCCCCTGCTGAGCCTGAACGAAGCGGTCGAGTGTGCTCATGGCATGCCGTTGTGGGCTCGCAGCGCCTCGACGGCTTCATCGGGCAGCCAAAGCAGCGTGTTCAGATAGTCGTCCAGGCAGTCCACCAGTGCCGCACGCGGCCCCTCTCGCCAGGCAGCCGAGCCATAGAAGGCGTCCTGCTGCGCGACCAGTTGTTCCCGGCTGTCGAACGCGCGGATCAGGAAGAAGCTCTCGTGCTCATGGTCCGAGCGCCCAAAGGCCACGATGTCCATGCCGCTGGCGCGCACCAGCGGCAGCGCAGCCTGTACCGCAGGGACGAAGCGCTCGGCGCAGCCGGGTTTGAGCTTGTAGGTGCGGACCTCGATCAGTTTCATGGTCATGAGTTGGAGTGGATGCGCACTGCATGCTAGGCCTTCGCGAATGCCGAAGCAGGGCCCCCTGAGCTATCCTGCCGCCCATGATTCCCGAGCCCACCGAGGACGACGAGCCCAGCCTCGCCGTCCGCCCCCGCCGCAAAGGCATCTACGCTCTGCCCAACGCGATCACGCTGGGCGCGCTGTTCAGCGCCTTCTATGCCATCGTCATGGCCATGAACGGCCGCTTCGAGGTGGCCTGTGTTGCCATCTTTGCCGCTGCCATCCTCGATAGTCTTGATGGCCGCGTCGCACGCATGACCAATACCCAGTCAGCCTTCGGCGAGCAGATGGACAGCCTGTCCGACATGGTGGCCTTCGGTGCCGCGCCGGCGTTGATCGTCTACATGTGGGCGCTCAAGGACATGGGCAAGCCGGGCTGGATTCCGGCCTTCGTCTATATCGCCGGCGCTGCACTGCGGCTGGCACGCTTCAACGTCAACATCGGCGTGGTGGACAAGCGCTATTTCCAGGGGCTGCCAAGCCCCGCGGCAGCGGCGATCGTGATGGGCCTGATCTGGGCCGTCGTGGATCGGAAGGAGTACACCGGTGTCCAGCCCGGGGGTTGGGTCGCCTGGGTGGCTTACGGCATCACCTTGTTCGCCGGGCTTTCGATGGTGACGAACGCTCCGTTCTACAGCTTCAAAGTCTTCGACCGGCGGCGCAGCGTGCCCTTCATCGTGTTGGTTGTGATCATGCTTGGCATCGGCCTTGCCGCACTCGATCCATCGCGCGTTCTCTTCGGTGTCTTCTGCGTCTATGGCCTGTCGGGGTATGTCATCTATGGCTGGCGCAAGTCCAAGGGCAAGCCCGTCAGCGTCATCTCCACCAGCACCGACGAGCCGGATGAACGTGGCTTGCATCAATAGCCATTCATGCTAGATTCCCGACCCATGAGCCGCGCCACGCGAATTAGCCTGCTACTAGCCCTAGAGGAACCACGGGTTCGCTAGTCAGTCGCGCACGTACGCTCACACCTGACCCCAACGGCCCGTATGCAACCGCAGCGGGCCGTTCGTGTTTTCAAAGGCTGCTGGTTGCGCCACCCACCCTCGGATGGAACACCCATGTTGAAGCAACCGCAGCAAAAGTACCGCTCCTTCGCCCCGATCGCATTGCCGGACCGCCGCTGGCCCGATGCCGTGCTGACCCGCGCGCCGATCTGGCTGAGCACCGACCTGCGTGACGGCAACCAGGCGCTGATCGAGCCGATGGACATTGCCCGCAAGCTGCGCATGTTCCAGCAGCTCGTGAAGATCGGCTTCAAGGAGATCGAGGTCGGCTTCCCGTCGGCGTCGCAGACCGAGTTCGACTTCATCCGCCTGCTCATCGACGGCGGACACATCCCCGACGACGTGACCATCCAGGTGCTGACGCAGGCGCGTGCCCACCTGATCGAGCGCACTTTTGAGTCGCTGGATGGCGTAAGGCGCGTCATCGTCCACGTCTACAACGCGGTCGCACCCATCATGCGCCGTGTCGTGCTCGGCACGGACGAGGACGGCATCGTCGAGCTCGCGGCCTCGCACGCCCGCCAGATCAAGGAGCTGGCCGCCGCACGGCCAGGCGTGGACTGGCGCTTCGAGTATTCGCCCGAAATGTTTTCTGGCACCGAGCTGGCCTTCAGCAAGCGTGTCGTCGATGCGGTGACGGCGGTCTGGCAGCCGACGCCCGAGCGCAAGTGCATCATCAACCTGCCGTCCACCGTCGAGCACAGCACGCCCAATATCTTCGCGGACATGATCGAGTGGATGCACCGCAACCTGGCGCGCCGCGAATCCATCGTGCTGTCCGTGCACCCGCACAACGACCGCGGTACCGGCACGGCGGCTGGTGAGTTCGCGCTGATGGCGGGCGCTGACCGCGTCGAGGGCTGCCTGTTCGGCAACGGCGAGCGCACCGGCAACGTCGACCTCGTCAACATCGCGCTCAACCTTTACACCCAGGGCGTGGACCCGCAGCTCGATTTCTCCGACATCGACGAGGTACGCCGCTGCGTCGAGCATTGCACGCAGATCCCTGTGCATCCGCGCCACCCTTACGTGGGCGACCTCGTCTACACCTCCTTCTCGGGCTCCCACCAGGACGCCATCAAGAAAGCCTTCGCAGCCCGCCGGGAGGGGGAGATTTGGGACATGCCCTATCTCCCCGTCGACCCCAAGGACCTGGGCCGCAGCTATGACGCCGTCATCCGCGTGAACAGCCAGTCAGGCAAGGGCGGCATCGCCTATCTGCTGGAAGCGGAATACGGCCTGGAGCTGCCGCGGCGCCTGCAGATCGAGTTCAGCCAGGTCGTACAACGCGTCATGGACGACGCCGGCAAGGAACTGACGGCCGCAGACATCTATGCCATCTTTGAACGCGAGTACGGCATCGGTGACGCTGGCGCCTCCATCGTGCAGCCGCAGATGACCGAAGTAGCGGGCGGCGCGATGCGCCTGTCGGCCGAAATCGTGTTGGGTGGCTGGATGGGCCATGTGCAGGGAGAGGGCAACGGTCCCATCGATGCCTTCGTCAACGCGCTGTCGACACGCCTGGGCCAAGAGGTGCGTGTGCTGGACTACCACGAGCATTCGATCGGCAGCGGCGCCGATGCGCGCGCGGTGGCCTATCTGGAGCTTCGCGTGGGCGACGTGACTCGCCACGGCGTCGGCATTGATGGCAGCATCGTGCGTGCGTCCATGCAGGCCATCCTGTCCGGCCTGTCTCGCGCACCGGTGGCCGTGCCCCAGATTCGAGAGGAAAACGTGCGATGACCGACAAACTGATCATCTTCGACACCACGCTGCGCGATGGTGAGCAATCGCCCGGCGCGTCCATGACGCGCGAGGAGAAGCTGCGCATCGCCCGCCAGTTGGAGCGCATGAAGGTCGATATCATCGAGGCCGGTTTCGCGGCATCGAGCAATGGTGACTTCGAGGCGGTCAAGGCCATTGCCGCGGCGGTCAAGGACAGCACGGTCTGTTCACTGGCCCGCGCCAACGACCGTGACATCTCACGAGCGGCCGAAGCGCTGGCACCTGCTCACCGGGCTCGCATCCACACCTTCATCGCCACCAGCGAACTCCACATGGAGAAGAAGCTGCGCATGACCCGCGAGCAGGTGCTGGAGCAGGCCATGCTGGCGGTGCGCTTCGCGCGCAACCTGTGCGGCGACATCGAGTTCTCGCCCGAGGACGGCTACCGCTCCGACATCGACTTTCTCGCCCGAGTCTGCGAGGCCGTCATCAAGGAAGGCGCCGGCACCATCAACATCCCCGACACGGTGGGCTATGCCATTCCCGAGCTGTATGGCGACTTTCTGCGCCGTCTGCGCGAGAAGGTGCCCAACTCCGACCAGGCCATCTGGAGCGTGCACTGCCACAACGACCTGGGCATGGCGGTCGCCAATTCCCTGGCCGGCGTGAAGATTGGCGGCGCTCGCCAGGTGGAATGCACCATCAACGGCCTGGGCGAGCGCGCCGGCAACTGTTCGCTCGAAGAGGTCGTCATGGCCGTCAAGACGCGGCGCGACTATTTCGGCCTGGATGTCGGCCTCGACACGTCGCAGATCGTGCCGGCCTCCAGGCTGGTATCGCAGACGACCGGCTTCGTCGTGCAGCCCAACAAGGCCGTCGTCGGCGCCAACGCCTTCGCGCACGCCTCAGGCATCCACCAGGACGGCGTGCTGAAGGCGCGCGACACCTATGAAATCATGCGCGCCGAGGATGTGGGCTGGGCGGCCAACAAGATCGTGCTGGGCAAGCTGTCTGGCCGCAATGCCTTCAAGGCGCGGCTGCAGGAGCTTGGCATCCAGTTGGAGAGTGAAGCCGAGGTCAATGCGGCCTTCCAGCGTTTCAAGGATCTGGCCGACCGCAAGAACGAGATCTTCGATGAGGACATCGTTGCCCTCGTGATGGACGAGTCGGTCATCAACGACGCCGAGCACTACCGCCTGCTGTCGCTCGCCCAACGCAGCGAGACCGGGGAGCGCCCGCACGCAGCCATCGTCTTCGCCGTGGGGCTCCAGGAGCATCGCGCGGAAAGCGACGGCAACGGTCCGGTCGACGCGACGCTGCGCGCCATCGAGTCGGTCGTGCAGTCGGGGGCAGAGATGCTGCTGTATTCCGTCAACGCGATCACGGGTGGCAGCACGGAGTCACAGGGTGAGGTGACGGTGCGGCTGCAGCATGCCGGTCGGGTGGTGAACGGGGTCGGCGCCGACCCCGACATCATCGTGGCCTCAGCCAAGGCCTACTTGAGCGCACTGAACAAGCTGCAGAGCAAGGCCGAGCGCGTGGCAGCGCAAGGCTAGGGTCGCCGGGAGGCGCTGTAACCGGCGTGATCCTCATCACGCCCATCGCAATCGTTACCACGCGGCGTGGAATCTGGCGCGTAAACGCCTTGGTGCTCTAGGCCCAGATCGCCCGCTGCGCCCCCAAAATCTCGGTCAGAGGTCACCCGCGAGCAGCGTGCGGGCGGTCGGCGAGGGTGGTTCTGGGGCTGATCCCGATACCGCGACCTTGTCAGCCAAGGCCTACTTGCATGCGTTTGGAGCTCGTTGCGAAGCGAAAGAGCCGGTGGCAAGCCCTGAGGTGACGGCCCGTCAATACGGGACAAGAGTTCACTTGAGGTATTTCACTTAAGTTCTTATCTTGTCGGTACTTTTGGCGTCACGTACACTGCCGCCTGCGTTGGGGACCTCCGTTGAAGACATTTGCCGCCGCTTTCCTGAGCCTCACCTTCCTGGCCGCGCTGCCTGGCGCCGCCACGGCAGCCGCCGACACGACCCAATCCAGGGCCATCCGCACTCCCGTCAAAACCGCCGCCGTGCCCACGCGCAAGGTGCGCTCGGTCGTGCTGCGCAGGGCGGTCGCGCCCGTTATCTCGGCTGTGCCCACCTTCGGGCAGGTTGCCGGCCTGCACCAGGTGGATGACCCGCTGGCCCTGAAGTCCAGCGTGGCCTATGTGCTGGACCAGGACACCAACGAGGTGCTGTTCTCCAAGAATCCCCAGGCCGTGCTGCCCATCGCCTCCATCACCAAGCTGATGACGGCGTTGGTGGTGGTCGAGGCCGGGCTGTCGCTGGACGAGAAGATTTCGGTCACCGATGACGACATCGACACCGAGAAGTTCACCCGCTCCCGCCTGGCCGTCGGCACGACGCTGACGCGCGGCGACATGCTGCACCTGGCCCTGATGGCCAGCGAGAACCGCGCCGCCCATGCGCTGGGCCGCAACTACCCCGGTGGCCTGGACGCCTTCGTCGCCGCGATGAACGCCAAGGCCGAGAGCCTGGGCATGGCCGACACCCACTATGTCGAGCCCACCGGCCTGTCGAGCCGCAACCAGAGCAGCGCCGCTGACCTGGCCAAGCTCGTCAATGTGACCAGCCAAGTGCCGCTGCTGCGCGACCTGTCCACCTCCCGCGAAGCGCGCGTGGCCCTGGGCAAGCGCCTGGTGCAGTTCCACAGCACCAACGGCCTGCTGTCCAACCCGCTGTGGGACATCGGCCTGCAGAAGACCGGTTTCATCAACGAGGCCGGCAAATGCCTGGTCATGCAGGCCAGCATGGCCGGCCGCAAGCTGATCATGGTGTTCCTGGATTCCAGCGGCAAGGCGTCGCGGATCGCCGATGCCGAGCGCATGCGCAAGTGGCTGGCCAGCCAGGGCGAGACGGCGACCGCCTCTGCCAAGCTCTGAGCGGTTGAATCCAATGAAAACACGGCGCCGAGGCGCCGTGTTTTGCTTTGGCTTCAGACGCGGTGGCCCAGCGCCGACGAGATCTGAGAGGCCGTTTCCTTCAGCCGGACGACCCAACTCTCTTCCAGCCGGTCGGCCGGTGCTGAGATCGACAAGCCGGCCACCAGCTTGGCTTGGTCGTCATAGATGCCGGCCGCCATGCACCGCACGCCCAGCTCCAGTTCCTCATCGTCGCGGGCAATACCGCGCTGGCGCACCATGGCCAGCTCGCGCTCGAGTGAGCTGATGTCGGTCAAGCTGTTGCGCGTGTGACCCGACAGGCCGGTGCGCGTTGCGTAGGCGCGCACGCGCGGGCTGTCGTCGCTGGCCAAGAAGAGCTTGCCCACTGAGGTGAGGTGCAAGGGCGCGCGGCCGCCCACGGCGCGCACGACCTGCATGCCCGAGYGTTCGGAGTAGGTGCGTTCGATGTAGACAATCTCGTCGCCCTGGCGTACCGACAGGTTGACCGGCTGGTGGGTGAACTTGTGCAGCTCGCGCATGGCCGGCAGGGCGGCGTCGCGCACATCCAGCCGCGCCTTCACGAGGTTGCCCATTTCCAGCATGCGCATGCCGAGTCGATAACTACCGGCTTCGGGGCGATCCACGTATCGACCGAGGGTCAGGTCATTGAGAATCCGGTGCGCCGTGGAGGGGTGCAGCCCGGTGGCCTCGGACAAGGCCTTCAGCGACACCGGGTCCTGGTGGCTCGCCAGCACGTCCAGCAGCGAGAACATGCGCTCCAGCACCTGGATCGCCGGGGTCTGCTGGGCCTCTTTGGATTTCATGGCTTCATTGTGGGGGAGATTGCCAGTGTTTTGTATGGCGAAAGCGGGCTTCAGGAGGTGGCAAGTGGGCCTTGCCCTGGCGATAGCCAGCATGGGCGCAGCCCAGGCCGCGGAGCCGGCTTCTGCTGCGCCGGCCCCTGGCGAGTCACGGTGGGCCCGCGCGCCGCGGTTGTACGGCCGCATCACGGCCAATGAGTTGGGCCTCGTCATCAACACGGCCGACCCCTATTCCGTCACCGTGGGTGAGTACTACGCCAGGCGCCGCGGCATCCCGGCCGAGCAGATCCTGCGGGTGCAACTGCCGCTGCGCAACAGCCTGACGCGCGAGGAGTTCACGGCGCTCGACCAGGCCATCCGCAGCCAGATGCCCGAGCATGTCAACGGCCTGGCCCTGGCCTGGGTGCAGCCCTATGCCGTGGACTGCAATTCACTGACAAGCGCTCTTGGCGTCGGGTTGCAGCCCAATGTCTGCGCTCAGTCCTGCGCCGCCACGCGCATCAGCCCCTATACGGGTTACTTCGGCGCCAAGCCGTGGCTGGTCATCGGCGTGCGGCCGACGATGCAGCTGGCGGCCCGCTCGGTGCCGGCGGCCATGGCCATGATCGAGCGCGGCATCGCGTCGGACCATTTGTTGGCCGGCGGAGCGCCGGAGTCGGCCATGGCCTATCTTGCGGCGACACCGGATGCGGCGCGAAATGTGCGTGAGCGCCTGTTTCCGCCGGCCGGTGCCGTGCCTGGTGTGGCCGGCCTCGAGGTGGCTCGCGTGAAGAGCGATGCCTTGCCAGCGATGCGCCGCATCCTGGTCTATGAAACGGGCCTGATCCGCGTGCCCAAGCCACTGGGCGGGGAATGGCTGCCGGGCGCACTGGCCGACCATCTGACGTCTGCGGGCGGCCTGCTCGACAAACCGCCGGCTGATGAGGGGCAGATGAACATCCTCGACTGGATAGACGCCGGCGCGACGGCCAGCTACGGCACCGTCAGCGAGCCCTGCAACCACCTGCAGAAGTTCCCGCACCCGCAGATGCTGATCCAGGCCTATGCCCAAGGGGTGAGCGCGCTGGAAGCCTATTGGCACAGCGTGGCGTGGACGGCTCAGGGCGTGTTTGTCGGCGAGCCGCTGGCGGCGCCTTTCGCCGCCATTCCAGCCTCCGCGCCGACGCCCTGAGCGGCCGCCAGGCCTGCGCGCACGGCGCCTTCGAGCGTGGCGGGGTAGGGGCCGGCGATGTAGTCGCCGGCGGCCCACAAGCCCGGTGCGATGCGGGCCGATGCGCGCACCAGACCTGGCGTGCAGGCAAAGGTCGCCCGCTTCTCTGTCAGCACCTTGTCGATGACGGGTGGCGTGGCCCAGCTCAATTCCCGCCGCGCCTGCGCGAGCACGGCCTCTGCGCAGCCACCTCGTTCAACCCAGGCTGCAGCGCCGCTGACGACAAAGGCAAAGCGCCCGGGCGCGCCGCCAAGGGCGCCATGGTCGAAGACAAACTGGGCTGGCGTGTCTGGCCCCTCACGCAGCGCCAGCATGGGTGCGGGCAGGGCGCTGCCGGGGCTGCTCAGGTAGACGGTGATGATGGGCTCAAAGCCCAGTGCGCCAGCAGTCGCCGACCAGGCGGGTGCGATGTCAGCGGTCAGCCGAGCTGCCTCGACGCTGGTGCAGGCCAGCACGACTCCGTCGAAGGCTTCGCCATCGACACGCCAGCAGGGCTCGATCTTCTGTACCCGTGAGGCCAGACGCAGCCGCTCGCCCAGCCAAGCCGTCGCCGGCCCGGCAAGCAGTTCGGACAACGGTCGCCGTGGCAGGAGCAAGTCCGCACTGCCGGCGCCACTGAAGAGGGCGTCCTTCAGCACACGCAAGAAGACCTGGGCGCTGGCCTGGGGCGCCGGCGTGTTCAGCGCGGCCACGCACAGCGGTTCGATCAGGTCGCGCTTCACTTCCACGGCCAAGCCGGCGCACAGCTCGGCGACGCTCAGTCGCGTATCGCAACGGAAGCCCCGCGCCAGCCAGCCGCCCGCCGCGGTGAGCAGGCCCAGMCGCGCCGACAGCGGCCAGCCATGCTGCGCCAGCACGCCGCGCGCGAAGGCGATCAGTGGCGGGCCCGGCGGCAGTTGCAGGCCAGGCTCGCCCGGGTAAGGCAGGGCCAGCGGCAGGCGCTTCAGCACGGCGTTGGGGTCGACGCCCAGGCGGCGCATCAGCGCCAGGCTTTCGCGGTAGGCGCCGATGAGGATGTGCTGGCCGTTGTCGTACGGTGGCCCGCCCGCCACGCTGCGCGCGCGGCCGCCGAGCTGAGGCGCCATCTCGAAGACGGTGGTGTCGTGGCCGGCATCGGCCAGCGCCACAGCCGCCGCAATGCCGGCCCAGCCGCCACCGACGATGGCGACGCGGTTCACCGCCCGCGCCAGTTGGTTTTCATCGCGATCCAGAGCTTGCGCAGCGGCGTCAGCGCGATGCGCTGGTGCAGCACCTGGAAGTTCTCTCGCTCGATCTCCACGAGCAGGGCGCGGTAGATGTTGGCCATCATCAGCCCAGGCTTCTGCGCGGCCCGGTCGACCTCGGGCAGCAGCGCCAGCGCCTCGTCGTAGAGCTGATGGGCGCGCTCGGCTTGGAACTTCATCAGCGCCGTGAAGCGGTCCGAATAGCCCCAGGGCTTGCTGCGCAGCAGGATCTCGCTGGCCTTGACGCCGAACTGCTGCAGCTCGTTCACCGGCAGGTAGATGCGGCCGCGCCGGGCATCGTCGCCGACGTCGCGGATGATGTTGGTCAGCTGCATCGCCAGGCCCAGCTTGTGGGCGTAGTCGACGGTCTGCGGCTGCGTCCGGCCGAAGATGCCGCTGGCGACTTCGCCGACGACGCCGGCCACCAGATGGCAGTAGCGCTGCAGTCCCGGAAAGTCGAGATAGCGCGTTTGCTGCAGGTCCATTTCGCAGCCTTCGATGACGGCGTTGAGATGCTCCAGCCGGATGTCATGGCTGGCCGTGTGCGGCATCAGCGCCTTCATGACCGGGTGGCTGGGCTGCCCGGCAAAGGCGCTGGCCACCTCCTTGCGCCACCAGGCCAGCTTGGTCGCCGCGACACCGGCGTCCTGCGTCTCATCGACGACATCGTCCACCTCGCGGCAGAACGCATAGAAGGCCGTGATCGCCGCCCGCCGCGGTGGCGGCAGGAACAGGAAGGCGTAATAGAAGCTCGAGCCGCTCGCGGCGGCTTTCTCTTGGACGTATTGTTCGGGGCTCATGGTGCGGCCCGCATTGTCAGGGCGCGCCACAGCAGCCGCGGCAAGTCCAGAACCCCCAGGGCAGGGCGGTGCACGAGGCTGTCGTGATGACGCGCCTCAATCTTGTCGAGGATGCGCAGGCCGCCCTGGACGACCAGGCGCAGTTCCCAGCCCGCGCGGCCGGGCAGCGCAAGGGCCAGCGGTGCACCCTCGAGCATCAGCGCGCGGGCCCAGGCGCAGAGGTCGGCGATCAAGGCGCGAGCGGCAGGGCTGTCACGGCAGGCGAGCACATCCTCGGCGCTGATGCCATGGCGGCTGAGGTCGGCCTGCGGCACATAGAGCCGGCCATTGGGTCCATCACGACTGAAGTCCTGCCAGAAGTTGATCAATTGCAGGGCGGAACAGATCGCGTCAGAGCGGCGCAGCGACACGGCGTTGTTCACGCCATACAGGCCCAGCAGCAGCCGCCCCACCGGGTTGGCTGAGCGGCGGCAGTAGTCGAGCAACTGCTCGCGGTCGGCGTAACGCGGCGGTGTCAGGTCCTGCTCGAAGGCGTCGAGCAGGTCATGCAGCAGGGGCGGCTGCAGCCGGTGCATTTCTCGCGCCAGCGGTGCGTAGACGTGGGGCCAGCGCGACGACGGTGCCTGGCCGGCCACCACGGCGTCCAGGTCGGCCCGATAGTCGCGCAACGCCTGAGCGCGCTCAGCCGTGGAAGCGTCGCCCTCGTCGGCCAGATCGTCCGCCGTGCGTGCAAAGTGATAGATCGCGACGACTGCCGGCCGCAGCGCGGGCGGGCACAGCACGGAGGCAACAGGAAAGTTCTCGTAGTGGTCGACGCTGCTCAAGCTTTTTCTCAAGTTCCGCTTGCAAAGCCCGGATATGTCAACGAGGTTTGACAGTTGTCACAGGGTCTGAATACATTACTGACCCGCCGGTCATTAAATTTTAGGCCGGCCGTTCCATCTGCCGAGGTCTGCATGCCCCATCTTCTGCGTCTCGCTCCGCCCCTGCTGTCGGCAGCGCTGCTTTTTGCACTGTTGTCAGGTTGTGGCAAGCAGCCCGCCGCTCCCGAGCCGGAACGCGCGGTGCGCACACAACTCGTCAGCGCGGGCGCGGCCAGTGCCAGTCATGAGTATGCGGCCGAGGTGAAGGCGCGAGTCGAATCACGCCTGTCTTTCCGTGTCAGCGGCAAGCTGCTGAGCCGGGCGGTGAATCTGGGCGACACGGTCAAGCCGGGCCAGGTGCTGGCCCGCATCGATGCCCAGGACCTCAGGCTGGCTGAGGCTGCCGCGAGTGCTGCCGTCATGGCCGCTCGCACCAACCGCGATCAGGCCGGCGCCGACTACAAGCGCTTCGTCGACCTGCAGCGCCAGGGCTTCATCAGCGCCGCCGAACTGGAGCGACGCGACTCCGCCTTCAAGGCGGCCCAGGCCCAGCTGGAACAGGCCAAAGCCCAGTCAGATGTGCAGGGCAACCAGTCCGGCTACGCCCAGCTGACGGCCGATGGCGCCGGCGTCGTGACCGGCGTCAACGCCGAGCCCGGCCAGGTGCTTGCGGCCGGCACGCCGGTCGTGAGCGTGGCGCTGGATGGCCCGCGTGACCTCGTCTTTTCAGTGCCCGAGGATCAGGTCGCCCGCGTGAAAGCCGCCGCCGGTGTGGCCGGTGCGCTGAAGGTGCGCCTCTGGGGCGCCGACAAGACCTACCCGCTGACGCTGCGCGAGGTGTCTGCCGCGGCCGATCCGGTCACGCGCACCTTCCTCATCAAGGCCGATGCCGGCAAGCTGGACGTCAGGCTGGGCCAGTCCGCCACCGTCGTGCTGGAGCTGCCGCAGATGGCCGGCGTCATCAAGCTGCCCCTCGCGGCCGTGCTGCAGCAAAGCGGCAAAAGCTCGGTGTGGGTGCTGGATGGCGCGTCGATGACGGTCAAACCGGTGGCGGTGCAGATCGGGGGCGCCGAAGGCAATGATGTTGTCATCGCCGGCGGGTTGACGGCTGGCCAGGAGGTCGTCGTCGCGGGTGTGCATGTGCTGAACCCGGGCCAGAAGGTCAAGCGCTATGTGCCGCCGCGCACCGTGAATGCGCCGGCAGCCCCTGCGGCCTCACGCTGAGCCGGGGCGCACATGAATTCCCCGATCACCAAGGAACTCCGCGTCGGCGGCTTCAATGTCTCGCGCTGGGCGCTGGAGCATCCGGCCCTGACGCGCTACTTGATGGTGGTGCTGATGATGATGGGCTTCGTCGCCTACTTCCAGCTCGGCCAGGACGAGGACCCGCCGTTCACCTTCCGCGCCATGGTCATCCAGGCCTTCTGGCCGGGCGCCACGGCCCAGCAGATGGCCGACCAGGTGACCGACAAGATCGAGAAGACGCTGCAGGAGGTGAACCACGCGGACAAGATCCGCTCGTACACCAAGCCCGGCGAGTCGCTGACGGTCTTCCAGGTCAAGGACAACACGCCGCCCAAGGAGGTCGCCGACCTCTGGTACCAGACGCGCAAGAAGATCGGCGACATGCGCAGCTCGCTGCCCGCGGGTGTGCTGGGCCCCGTGTTCAATGACGAGTTCGGCGACGTTTACGGCTCCATCTATGCGCTGTCGGCCGACGGCTTCAGCCGCGAGGAGCTGCGTGAGCACGCCGACCGCGTGCGCCAGGCCCTGCTGCAGGTCAAGGACGTGGCCAAAGTCGAGATCTTTGGCGTGCAGCCCGAGAAGGTCTTCATCGAGATTTCGCAGAAGCGCCTGGCCCAGCTGGGCCTGGATTTCAGCCAGGTCATCAACCAGATCGGCACGCAGAACGCCGTCGAGGGTGCAGGGGTGCTGAACGCCGGCAGCGCCAACTTCCAGGTGCGGGTGCAGGGTCAGTTCACGACGGCCCAGGCCCTGGCCGAGGTGCCCATCCGTGCCATCAACCCGCAGACGGGCGTGGCCAGCCAGATGCGCCTGGGCGACATCGCCACCATCAAGCGCGAGTACGTCGACCCGCCAGCCACCAAGGTGCGCCACCAGGGCAAGGAAGTGCTGGCCCTGGGCGTGTCCATGGCCAAGGGAGGCGACATCATCGCGATGGGCAAGGCGCTGAACATCGCGCTCAAGGGCATCGAGCGCGAACTGCCGGCCGGCATCCAGCTCGAGCAGGTGCAGGACCAGCCCAAGGCCGTCACCACCTCGGTGGGCGAATTCGTGCATGTGCTCATCGAGGCTGTCGTCATCGTGCTGGCGGTCAGCTTCATTTCGCTGGGCCTGCACACCAAACCGCTGCGCATCGACATCTGGCCCGGCCTGGTCGTTGGCATCACCATCCCGCTGGTGCTGGCCATCACCTTCACGACGATGTTCTATTGGGGCGTCGGCCTGCACAAGATCTCGCTCGGGTCGCTGATCATCGCGTTAGGCCTGCTGGTGGACGACGCCATCATTGCCGTCGAGATGATGGTGCGCAAGCTCGAAGAGGGCTACGACAAGATGCATGCCGCCACTTTCGCCTACGACGTCACCGCCATGCCCATGCTGACGGGCACGCTGATCACGGCGGTGGGCTTCCTGCCCATCGGTTTGGCCAAGTCGACGGTGGGTGAGTACACCTTCGCGATCTTTGCGGTGACGGCCGCGTCGCTGATCATCTCCTGGGTCGTCTCGGTCTATTTTGTGCCTTACCTCGGCGCCTTGCTGTTGAAGAGCAAGCCGGCGGCGGACGGCGAGGTGCACGAGCTCTTCGACACGCCCTTCTACAACCGCTTCCGCGGCGTGGTGCGCTGGTGCGTGGAGAACCGCTGGAAGACCATCGCCATCACGCTGCTCGTGTTCGCGCTCGGGATCTTCGGCATGGGCAAGGTGCAGCAGCAGTTCTTCCCCGATTCGAGCCGCCCCGAGGTGCTCGTCGACCTCTGGCTGCCCGAGGGTTCGACCATCCAGGAGACGGAGCTTCTCGCGAAGCGCTTCGAGGCGCGCATGCTCAAGGAGCCGGGCATCGCCAGCGTGACGAGCTGGATCGGCTCCGGTGTGCCGCGTTTCTACCTGCCGCTGGACCAGATCTTCCCGCAGGCCAACGTCACGCAGTCCATCCTGCTGCCCAAGGACCTGACGGCGCGCGAGGAGTTGCGCAAGCGCCTGCCGGCCGTGCTGGCCGAGGAGTTCCCGGAGGCGCGCGGCCGCGTCAAGCTGCTGCCCAATGGCCCGCCGGTGCCCTACCCGGTGCAGTTCCGCGTCACCGGTGCCGACCCCAAGATCGTGCGCGACTGGGCCGACAAGGCCAAGGACATCCTGCGCACCAGCCCGAACATGCGCGGCGTCAATGACAACTGGAACGAGAACGTCAAGATGCTGCGCCTCAAGGTCGACCAGGACAAAGCGAGGGCGCTGGGCGTCACGAGCCAGAGCCTGGCGCAGTCGGCGCGCACCCTGCTGTCGGGCAGCGTCATCGGCCAGTACCGTGAAGCGGACAAGCTGGTCGACATCGTGCTGCGCCAACCGCTGGACGAGCGCGCCGTCATCACCGACATCGCCAACGCCTATGTGCCGACCAGCACCGGCCGCTCCATTCCGCTGACGCAGATCGCCAAGGTCGAGTTCGACTGGGAGCCTGGCGTCATGTGGCGCGAGGGCCGTCTCTACGCCGTCACGGTGCAGGGCGACGTCGCCGAGGGCCTGCAGGGCGCAACGGTGACCAAGGAGGTCTGGCCCCAGCTCGACGAACTGCAGAAGAAGATGCCGGTCGGCTACGGCATCCAGATCGCGGGTGCCGTGGAGGAAAGCAGCAAGGGCACAGGCTCGATCGGCGCGGGCGTGCCGATCGCGCTCTTCATCATGCTGACGCTGCTGATGCTCCAGCTGCACAGCTTCGTCCGCGCGGCACTGGCATTCCTGACGGGCTTCTTCGGTATCGCCGGCGTTGCGTTCGCGCTGTTGGTGCTGAACCGACCGTTTGGCTTTGTCGCCTTGCTGGGCGTGATCGCACTGTTCGGGATGATCATCAGAAATTCCGTGATCCTCATCGACCAGATCGAGCAGGACCGTGCCCGAGGTGTGCCGGATTGGTCGGCCGTCGTGGAGTCGGCTGTGCGGCGTTTCCGTCCTATCGTGCTGACGGCCGCCGCGGCGGTGCTGGCCATGATTCCGTTGTCGCGCAGCGTCTTCTGGGGGCCGATGGCCGTGGCCATCATGGGCGGGCTCATCGTCGCAACTGCGTTGACACTGCTCGCGCTGCCGGCGATGTATTCCGTGGTCTTTCGCGTCATGCGCCCTGAGGAGCACAGCCGGCTGCACAGCCGCTTCGTTGACAGCGAAATTCCTGGCCAGGCCTGACGAGGCGCAAGCCTTTTCGTCAGGGTTTTGCCGCCCCGTGGACCGGGGCGGCGGGCAAGCCACGCAGGATCGCTACAATCGCCGGTTTGCCGAATCGCCTACGGGGTTGCTCTTGAGCAACCCAATCAGAACCAACCCGTTGCGCGGGTGGCGAAATTGGTAGACGCACCAGGTTTAGGTCCTGACGCCTTCACGGGCGTGCCGGTTCGAGTCCGGCCCCGCGCACCACTGTCAACAACCGTTCTCCCGAGTCCATCATGGCCGTCACCGTCGAAACCCTGGAAAAGCTGGAACGTCGCATCACCTTGCACGTCGCGGCCGCTGAGATCAACAGCGAAGTCGAAGCCCGCCTGAAAAAGCTGGCCCGCACCGTCAAGGCCGACGGCTTCCGTCCCGGCAAGGTGCCGATGAACGTCGTCGCCCAGCGCTATGGCTACTCGGTGCAGTACGAAGTCGTCAACGACAAGCTCGGCGCCGCCTTCAACAACGCCGCCAACGAGGCCCAGCTGCGCGTCGCTGGCGCGCCGCGCATCGAGCAGAAGAACGAAGCGCCTGAAGGCCAGATGGCCTTTGACGCGACCTTCGAGATCTACCCTGAAGTCAAGATCGGTGATCTGGCGGCTGCGGAAGTCGAACGCGTCACCAGCGACGTGACCGATGAAGCCATCGACAAGACCATCGAGATCCTGCGCAAGCAGCGCCGCAGCTTCGCCCAGCGCCCGGCGGCCGACGTGGCCCAGGTCGGGGACCGCGTCACCATCGACTTCGAAGGCAAGATCGACGGCGAGCCCTTCGCCGGCGGCAAGGCCGAGGGTTTTCAGTTCCTGATCGGCGAAGGCCAGATGCTGGAGCAGTTCGACGCCGCCGTGCGCGGCATGAAGTCGGGCGAGAGCAAGACCTTCCCGCTGCAGTTCCCCGAGGACTATCACGGCAAGGACGTGGCGGGCAAGGAAGCTGACTTCCTCGTCACGGTCAAGAAGATCGAAGCCCAGCACCTGCCTGAAGTGAACGAGGCATTCGCCAAGTCCCTGGGCATCAAGGACGCGACGGTTGAAGGCCTGCGTGCCGACATCAAGAAGAACCTCGAGCGCGAAGTGAAGTTCCGCGTGCTGGCGCGCAACAAGGGTGCCGTCATGGACGCCTTGGTCGCGGCCTCCGAGCTGGAAGTGCCGAATGCCCTGGTGCAGGGCGAAGCGGCGCGCATGGTCGAGCAGGCCCGTGAAGACCTGAAAAAGCGCGGCGTCAAGGATGCCGACAAGGCCGAGATCCCCACCGACATCTTCAAGCCGCAGGCCGAGCGCCGCGTGCGCCTGGGCCTGGTGGTTTCCGAGTTGGTGCGCGCCAACAACCTGCATGCCAAGCCTGCCCAACTGCAAGCCCACATCGAAGAGCTGTCGCAAAGCTACGAGAAGCCCGCCGAAGTCATGCGCTGGTACCTGGGCGACCGCGAGCGCATGGCCGAGGTCGAGGCYGTCGTCGTCGAGAACAATGTCACCGACTTCGTCCTTTCCACCGCCAAGGTGACCGACAAGGCTCTGCCTTTTGACGAGCTGATGGCCACCGGCAACTGAAGAGTCCTGGCCTCACGAAGGCGCCGTGCCGCAAGGCCGGCGCCTTTTTACTTGCATCGCCATAATCTGCCCCCATAACGGCTGTTACCGGTTTAGTTTTCAAGGATCTGAATGAGCGCTCTCGAAACCAGCAATCTGGGCCTCGTGCCCATGGTCATCGAAACGTCGGGTCGCGGCGAGCGCGCCTACGACATCTACTCGCGCCTGCTGCGCGAGCGCATCGTCTTCCTGGTAGGGCCCGTCAACGACGCGGTCGCCAACATCGTCGTGGCCCAATTGCTGTTCCTGGAAAGCGAAAACCCCGACAAGGAGATCTCGCTCTACATCAACAGCCCGGGCGGTAGCGTGTCGGCCGGCATGTCCATCTACGACACGATGAACTTCATCAAGCCGGAGGTGTCGACGCTGTGCATGGGCATGGCGGCCAGCATGGGCGCCTTCCTGCTTGCGGCCGGCGCCAAGGGCAAGCGCTTCTCCCTGCCCAATGCCAAAGTGATGATTCACCAGCCGCTGGGCGGCGCTCAGGGGCAGGCTACGGATATTGAAATCCATGCGCGTGAAATCTTGAAGACTCGCGACACCTTGAATCGCATCCTGGCCGAGCGCACCGGCCAGACCCTGGAGAAAATCCAGTCGGACACCGAGCGCGACTATTTCATGTCCGCTGCCGAGGCTCAGAACTACGGCCTGATCGACCAGGTGCTGGAACACCGGCCCTGAGTTGTGAGAGGCCGTAACTGGCCCCCGGATTCGCGGTGAAATCGGGGCCCTTATCCCTACGAGGGCCCCGAGATCGTTTGGACTATCATCATTTCAGGCACCCGCCTGTCCACTGGCATCCCCGAGCAGACCCATGGCCGACAAAAAAGGCACCTCCAGCGAAAAAGTTTTGTACTGCTCGTTCTGTGGCAAGAGCCAGCATGAAGTCAAGAAGCTGATCGCCGGTCCGTCGGTCTTCATCTGCGACGAATGCATCGAGCTGTGCAACGACATCGTCCGTGACGAGATCCCGGCGCCGGCCCCCGCTGCCCGTGCTGGCAAGTCCGACCTGCCCGTGCCGAGCGAGATCAAGTCCAGCCTCGACCAGTACGTCATCGGCCAGGACGTCGCCAAGCGCACCCTCGCCGTGGCCGTCTACAACCATTACAAGCGCCTGCGCCACATGGCGTCGACCAAGGATTCGGTCGAGCTGTCCAAGAGCAACATCCTGCTGATCGGCCCCACGGGCTCCGGCAAGACGCTGTTGGCGCAGACGTTGGCGCGCCTCCTGAACGTGCCCTTCGTGATCGCCGATGCGACGACGCTGACCGAGGCCGGTTACGTCGGCGAGGACGTCGAGAACATCATCCAGAAGCTGTTGCAGAACTGCAATTACGACGTCGAGCGGGCGCAGCGCGGCATCGTCTACATCGACGAGATCGACAAGATCTCGCGCAAGGCCGATAACCCTTCCATCACGCGGGACGTCTCCGGCGAAGGCGTGCAGCAGGCGCTGCTCAAGCTCGTCGAAGGCACGATGGCTTCGGTGCCGCCGCAAGGTGGCCGCAAGCACCCGAACCAGGACTTCCTGCAGATCGACACGACCAACATCCTGTTCATCTGCGGCGGTGCTTTCGACGGCCTGGAGAAGGTCATCCAGAACCGCAGTGAGAAGTCCGGCATCGGCTTCGGCGCGACGGTGAAGAGCAAGAGCGAACGCCGTGTTTCTGAGGTGTTCCGCGAGTGCGAGCCCGAGGACATCATCAAGTTCGGCCTCATCCCCGAACTGGTCGGCCGCCTACCCGTGGTCGCCACACTTGGCGAGCTGACCGAAGACGCCCTGGTGCAGATCCTGACCGAGCCCAAGAACGCGCTGCTCAAGCAATACCAGCAGCTGTTCCAGATGGACGGTGTCGAACTCGAAATCCGCAAGCCGGCGCTTGTTGCCATTGCTCGCAAGGCCCTTGCGCGCAAGACCGGCGCCCGCGGCCTGCGTTCCATCATGGAGCAGTCGCTGATCGACACCATGTTTGACCTGCCCGCGCTCGATGGCGTCGAAAAGGTTGTGCTCGACGAGCACAACATCGAGGACACGTCGGCACGTCCCTTGCTGGTCTACCGCGAGCAAAAGGCCAGCGCCTGAGCCCCTACTAAGCCCTCAACTTGCAATCGCCCCCTCAGGCCGCACATCGACCTGAGAAAGAGAGGTCTTCATGTCCGGACATCCCATCCTCCCCGCCGACCCCATCACGCTGCCGCTGCTGCCGCTGCGCGAYGTCGTCGTCTTCCCGCACATGGTCATCCCGCTGTTCGTGGGCCGGCCCAAGTCCATCAAGGCGCTGGAAGCCGCGATGGAAGCGGGCCGCCAGATCATGCTCGTGGCCCAGAAGGCTGCTGGCAAGGACGAGCCCAAGCCCGAAGACATGTTCGAGGTCGGCTGCGTCTCCAGCATCCTGCAGATGCTGAAGCTGCCTGACGGCACCGTGAAGGTGCTGGTCGAAGGCCTGCAGCGCGCCACGACCCTGTCCATCACCGAGCCAGGCGAGCACTTCGTCGCCGAAGTCACGCCCATCCCGCCCGAGACCGAGCATGCGCCTGAAGTCGAGGCCCTGCGCCGCGCCGTCACGCAGCAGTTCGACCAGTACGTCAAGCTCAACAAGAAGATCCCGCCCGAGATCCTCACGTCCATCGGCGGCATCGATGATCCGGGTCGTCTGGCCGACACCATCGCCGCCCACCTGCCGCTCAAGCTCGACGCCAAACAGGCCGTGCTGGACCTGGCCGAAGTGGCCAAGCGCCTGGAGAAGCTGCTCGACCTGCTCGAGCACGAGGTCGACATCCTGCAGGTCGAAAAGCGCATCCGCGGCCGCGTCAAGCGCCAGATGGAGAAGAGCCAGCGCGAGTACTACCTSAACGAGCAGGTCAAGGCCATCCAGAAGGAACTGGGCGACGGCGAAGAAGGCGCCGACATGGAGGAGCTCGAGAAGAAGATCCTCGCGGCCCGCATGCCCAAGGAAGCGCGCAAGAAGGCCGACGCCGAGCTGAAGAAGCTCAAGCTGATGTCGCCCATGTCCGCCGAAGCGACGGTGGTGCGCAACTACATCGACACGCTGGTCAACCTGCCTTGGAGCAAGAAGACCAAAATCAAGCACGACCTCAAGAACGCCGAGGACGTGCTCAACGAAGACCACTACGGCCTCGAGAAGGTCAAGGACCGCATCCTTGAATATCTCGCGGTGCAGCAGCGCGTCGAGAAGGTCAAGGCGCCCATCTTGTGCCTGGTCGGCCCTCCGGGCGTCGGCAAGACCTCGCTCGGCCAGAGCGTGGCACGCGCCACCGGCCGCAAGTTCATCCGCATGGCGCTGGGCGGCGTGCGCGATGAAGCCGAGATCCGCGGCCACCGTCGCACCTACATCGGCTCCATGCCGGGCAAGGTGCTGCAGTCGCTGACCAAGGTTGGCACGCGCAATCCGCTGTTCCTGCTCGACGAGATCGACAAGCTGGGCATGGACTTCCGCGGCGATCCGTCCTCGGCGCTGCTGGAAGTCCTGGACCCGGAGCAGAACCACACCTTCGGCGACCACTACATCGAGGTCGATTTCGACCTGTCGGATGTGATGTTCGTGGCCACGTCCAACTCGATGAACATCCCGCCGGCCCTGCTGGACCGCATGGAAGTCATCCGCCTGTCGGGTTACACCGAGGACGAGAAGGTCAACATCGCGCAGACCTACCTGCTGCCCAAGCAACGCAAGAACAACGGCGTGCTGGACGAGGAGTTGGATGTCACCGAGTCCGCCGTGCGCGGGATCATCCGCTACTACACGCGTGAAGCCGGTGTGCGTTCGCTTGAACGCGAGATGTCCAAGATCTGCCGCAAGGTGGTCAAGGGCATCCAGCTCAAGACCTACGAAGGCAAGGTCACCGTCACCGAGGACAACCTCAACGACTTCCTCGGTGTGCGCAAGTACGACTTCGGTCGTGCCGAGAAGAAGAACCAGGTCGGCCAGGTGGTCGGTCTCGCGTGGACCGAAGTGGGCGGCGATCTGCTGACCATCGAAGCCACCGCGATGCCCGGCAAGGGCAACATCATCCGCACCGGTTCGCTGGGTGACGTGATGAAGGAGTCCGTCGAGGCTGCTCGCACGGTGGTGCGTTCGCGCGCCCGTCGCCTGGGCATCAAGGACGAGGTCTTCGAGAAGCGCGACGTGCACGTCCACGTGCCCGACGGCGCAACGCCCAAGGACGGCCCGAGCGCGGGTGCCGCGATGACCACTGCCTTCGTGTCTGCACTGACCGGCATCCCGGTGCGTGCCGATGTCGCGATGACYGGCGARATCACATTGCGCGGCGAAGTCACCGCCATCGGTGGCCTGAAAGAAAAGCTGCTCGCCGCTCACCGTGGTGGTATCAAGACCGTGATGATTCCGGAAGACAACGTCAAGGACCTGCAGGACATCCCCGAAAACGTGAAGAACCAGCTCGAGATCGTGCCGGTCCGATGGATCGAACGCGTACTCGAAGTCGCCCTGGAAGCCATGCCAACGCCGTTGCCCGACGAAGAGGTGGCCGTTGCGGCCGCCAAGCCGGAAGAGGCCGCGGCCAAGAGCACGGTGGTGCCGCACTGAGTGCGACTGGCTTGTCATCCGACCAAAAATTGGATTACAATGCCAGCTTCGCTAGATAGGCAGCTGCATAGCTGACTGACTAGAGAAATGAAGGAAACAAAGCGGGATTAGCTCAGTTGGTAGAGCGATACCTTGCCAAGGTATAGGTCGAGAGTTCGAGCCTCTTATCCCGCTCCAAGATTTTCCGAAAGGGAAGCCCAGGCTTCCCTTTTCCGTCAGAGTCGCACCAAACGACTCTGGCTTGGGTTTACGGCGGCGCGATAGCAAAGCGGTTATGCCCCGGATTGCAAATCCGGTTAGTCCGGTTCGACTCCGGAT